>NZ_JBSVKG010000005.1:0-174585 GCF_054048505.1 Virgibacillus sp. FSP13
TAAGCAAAGCAGCCCCAAATTTGCCATTGTAGAGCCATTTAATTGAGTAAAGTAAGGGGGAGACTTTATTGTATTTTCCGTCCAAGAAAGACACTTGGTTAGCTTTAATAATTTGGGGAGTAACAATTTTAATGGGCTGGCAGATGATAACCTATAAAAGCGTAGTAATATATATTATAGGTTTACTAACAATCGCCCTGCTTTTATGGTTGTGGTTTGGAACGGGTTATAAGATTGAAGAAGGGCTTATTAAAATCAAATCTGGCCCATTTAGAAGCAAAGTGAAGATTGAAGAGATAAAAAGATTGAATGCTACAAAAACCCCTTTGGCAGGACCTGCACTATCCATTGATAGAATAGAAATTCTTCATAGGAAATATGATGTAGCTATTGTCTCTCCAAAAAATGCAGCCGATTTTATTCGAATTTTATTAAATGAAAATAAATATATTCAAGTCGACAATAATCTTTCCAACGACAAGAAAAATTAAGTTAAGATTATTCCAGAAAAGGGCACTATAACGGCACAGTTATGCTACACATATGATTGATAATGGGGCGCCCAAATTGTTGTATAGTTATAAAAAATTAGGGGGAATGTTTGAATGCGGAAGTTGTTTGTTTTGCTGTGTTCCGTTGCTCTTCTATTCTTGGTTAGTGCTTGCGAAAACAAAGAAGACAATGCTTCAGGAGTTGGAGAGGAGTTTATTAAGGAATTATATAATGTTGACGACCCAAGTGTCGATGTAAAGAAGATGAGCATTGAAGAGATCATTGATTTACAAGACAATTTTTCGTCTTATTTTACGAAGAAGGAATTTGAGGATTTAAAAAAGATTAGGTTTTTTACAATACCACAAGAAGTAGCAAACAAACTAAACAATAAAATTTCCGTGCAAAATATTTCCATCAAAAAGAGTGATGGCGATCAAAATTTTGAACATACCTTCACTTTGATATTTACGGACCAAGAAGGAAACAAGGTGGATGAGGAAGAAATGAAGGGACAAATGACCATTGTAGATACGAAAAATGGGTTGAAAATCGACCGTTATTATGATGGTGCACAAAAGACGTTGGTGAATAAGTAAGCATCTTGTACCGAAATCGGGCGCAATAACTGAAAAAATATGTACCGTAATTAGGCTATTTTTCGGAACAAAAGTATGGGAGTGAATATTTCGTGAGGCTTATTGATGTTTATAGTTGCGATTGTGGCGGCTTTAATAGCGATATACGTTGACAATAACCTGCTTCGCGCCATACTCGTTGGATTGTTAGTTTTTGTTGCAGGTCTTTTTCAAAATATGTAAACGAACGGAATTGAGAGGTTTCCACAATCGGACCGTTTTGTGGCATAAGGGGGAATAACAAATTGGGACACATTTTTGAAGTTATTATTATTGGGGCAGGTCAAGCTGGTATTGCCATGAGTCACCAATTAAAACAAAAAGGAATTGAGAACCATATCATGATTGATGATCAAAAACGTATTGGAGACTCTTGGCGTTCACGTTATAAATCGCTTGTACTATTCACGCCAAAGTCATATTCTACCCTTCCAGGACTAAAAATGAAAGGTGTTCCCGATTCTTATCCAACAAAGGATGAAATAGCTGATTACTTAGAAGATTATGTAGCATATTTTAATTTGCCTCACAAAATGAATACCGTGGTTACAAGTATTGAAAAAAAGAATAATTATTTTAACGTAATTACAACAGGCGAAAATTTTCTATCAAGGAAAGTGATTGTAGCCTCAGGAGCCTTTCAAAAAAGCTATATACCATCCGTAATCCATAATAATGATTCAGTATTACATATTCATTCTTCTTCCTATATTGAACCTGAAAATCTTAATGATGGAACTGTATTGATTGTTGGAGGGGGGAATTCAGGAGCGCAAATTGCAGTAGAACTGTCAAAGGACAGAGAAGTAATCCTTGCGATATCACATAGATTAAAATTCCTTCCTTTACGGGTATTTGGGAAAAGTATTTTTTATTGGCTACAGAAACTTCAACTTCTGTATGCTGGTACGGATACACTTAGAGGCAGACTCTTTCAAAAAAGAGATGATCCTATATTTGGAGAAGAGTTAAAACAAGCCATTAAAAGTCAGAGGGTAAAAATCAAACCAAGGGTAACAGAGGTTGACGGTAAAAAAATAATCTTTTCTGATGACAGTACACTTGAAGTAAGTCAAATTATCTGGGCAACTGGCTTTGTTCCATCTTATGAAATGATTCATATTGATGGAGCAATTGATGAAAAAGGCAGACCCATACATAATCGTGGTGTAAGTCCTATTGATGGGCTATATTATATTGGATTACCTTGGCAACACAGTCGTGGCTCCGCACTTGTTTGTGGTGTTGGAAGGGACGCTGAATATTTAATGAGTAAATTGAGTAACTAGGTCTTAAACTTAACGGGCGTTTATCCGGAACAAATTTAACTCAGAATCGGGCCGGGTGATTCAATAAGGGGGATGAAAAAAATGATTACTTTACTTGCATTGTTAGCTATAGCTCTGTTTTTAATTATTACTAAAACGCAATTTTTCAAAAGGAAACCAAATAACAAGTTAACAACACAGTTAGCAATGGCTATATTGGTTGGAATCATAACAATGGGTACCTATTTTACGAACGATGGTGAAACAGCTTCAAAATATATAGTATTAGGAATGGGAATAATGTCATTTATCGCTATCTTGGTAGAAATGATAATCTCAAAGAAGCAGCAAACTACATCATAAATGTAACTAACTCCTTTATTCATTAATCGGGAGCAAACTGGAATAAGAACCATTCCTGAATCGTACCTGATTGTGAAGTAATGTTAAGTTTCTTTGATTGAAGTAAAGAAGGGTTCTCGAAATGAGAAAAAGTAATAGTCTGCGGAAATGCCCCCTATGTAAAGGGGTTTTTTTATTAAAGGAAGTCATCAAAAATAAAAAACAGTAGTGGATATGAAACGCACTTTTTCTGTGGCTAAATTTGCTTATTGCAGGATCATGGGCTCAGCCCCCGTTGCTTTCAAGAAGCGGTTAAAGTGATCAATTTTTAGTAAAACTTCTATCAAGAAAAAGACTAAATTCTGTATTATCAAATTTGACGTAAATACCTATGAAGCCCGTAATAACAGGTATTTTGATGAAATGTAGTATTCTTGACTAATTATGCTACTAAGTGATACTATATACCAGTAGTAATTAATACTGAATACCAGTAATACTAAATACCTGTGATACAGCGTACGGAAGGTAATGAAATACAAATGAGGGGGTGGGTATTTGGAAAATATTACGGAAATGCTGAAAGGGGTGCTTGAGGGTTGTGTGCTTGAGGTGATTAGCCGTGGCGAAACGTATGGCTATGAAATCACGCAACAGCTGCGAGAACTTGGCTTCACTGATGTGGTTGAAGGCACAGTTTATACGATTACTATAAGGCTTGAGAAAAACAATCTGGTGGACATTGAAAAAAAGCGATCTACTGTGGGACCACCGAGAAAATTTTACACACTCAACGCAGCAGGTCATGAGAAACTCGAAACTTTTTGGAAAAAATGGGGTTTCGTTTCAAGCAAAATTAACGAACTCAAAACGAAAGAAATAAAAAGGAGAGGATAAAATGAGTTTTATTGAAAAAATTATCGGAAGTCTGGCTGACAAGCGGGAATGGAAGGCGATGGAGGCGCGTGCGAAGGCACTTCCAAGTGAGTACCGCAATGCTTACAACGCTATCCAAAAATATATGTGGACTGCTGGTGGCCCCACCGATTGGAAGGACATCAGCCGTATCTTTAATGGCATTCTCGACCTGTTCGAGGAAGGTGCAGCGGAAGGCAAGAAAGTCACTGACCTAATGGGGGAGGACGTGGCTGCTTTCTGCGATGAACTAGTGAAGGACTCGAAAACTTGGAGGGACAAGTATCGCCAGAAGTTGAACGATACGATTGGTCGTGACTAATGGCGAAATCCCAGTGAATTGTTACCTGGCACCAGATCCAAGAACAACACAAACTCGGTAATGTCGTTCGAGTTATTATGTTGTTCTTGGGTCTGGTGGCTTTTTACTTTTGACGCTTACTGAATATCTGCCAGAGCACGGCCTTTCCTACCTTTTATATATAAGATACTCCATATTGAAATGTTGCTCTTGTAACTTTATTTATACTAGGCATGGCAGTGACTTTTAACTGTAACAATACACTAGGAGGGTGTTTAAATTGAATATTGCCATGAAATTGATCCGCCTCTGACCTGGAAGATCCACTATAAATGCTCGAGTCTGTATAAAAACATGCTGCATATTGTTACTTAATACCTAGACGTGAGAAGATAATTTGGTTAGCTACAGGTTGATTACGGCCACAAAATGTACCAACGTTGACATACTCTCACCACTGAATGACAAGAAATGTACCAGTAAATGATAGATGATTACCACCATATCTTCTAGTTGATTTAAGATTAAAAGCCATACGTATTTTGAATTTTAAATGTTATACTTGCTGTACTAATTTGATTAACTTTTAATAATAAATGTCTTTAACAGGTCCAGATTGTTTAATTAGACTATAAAAACATTTGAGGGGATCGCTATGGAAGAATGTAATTTTTGCAGGCCAGAAATAGAACCTAACCAAAAAGTTATTTTAAGCAATGATTATTGTCTATTCTTGCAGTTAGGGCAATCTGAAATAAAAGGTAGACAACTTGAAGGTGCAGGATTAATCGTCCCTAAAGAACATAGGGAAACTGTATTTGATTTGACTAAAAATGAATGGGAAGCAACATACAGCCTTCTTCAAGAGGTCAAACTATACATAGATAATAAACACGAGCCTCGAGGATACAATCTTGGTTGGAATTGCGGTGAAGTCGGCGGTCAGCATACTTTTCATGCTCACTTTCACGTTATGCCAAGATATGAAGACGAGCCACTTGCTGGAAAAGGAATTAGATATATAATGACGGCTTATAGGGGGACACTTAAAATGATAGCCATTTTTACCATTCTAATTGCTATTCTAATTTTAGATCAATTTATCAATCGAAAGCTAATAACAAAATTGAATATAGAAAAATCTGAATTGGGCAGAAAGTACGTAAACAAACTACATAAATATGGTGAACGAATACTCTATTGGACTAGTTTTATTGTGATGATTGTAGCAATAAATGAATTCCCACATCTCAGAATATTGATTTTTGTGGGTATGGCTGCTTTATTCGCCTTTCGTACCATAATGAAATGGACGTTTACAAGAAAAAGAAAAACATATCTCCTAAGTGCTATAACTTGTGTCTTATTCATTTTGGGATCGGTTACATATGGGGTGACAGATTATTTTAATGTTATTTAAGCAATAAGGGTGGATTGTTTAGAGAAGTATAATGAACAACATGCCTACTTAGTATGAAAAACTATACTCGTAAGCCTGTTCGATTAAAGAATGTACTCGATTTGATACCTACAAGTTCAAAAACGTAAAGCAAAAGATGATAATCCAATAAATCATTATTTAGATAGTCATGATGGTGTTCCGCTATGGGTTTTAGTGAATTACTTATCTATGGGCGAATCAATTTTTTAGGGGGGGCACTGGTGAAAATACTTAGGATAATTTTGACGATTATTGTAATAGCGTTATCAAGTTATGGTCTACTAACTGGTACAACTGGAATAATATTGCCCTATGTTTTGCTGTTAATGGGGCTAATGCTTATTGTTATGGGGATTACTGAATTCCAAAAACAAAAAACAACCTCTTTTACACTATTCCTTGCATCCGGATTTAGTATTTTTGTCGCAATCTATACTTTATAAAGCAATCTGGGCACTTTTCCGTAGTAAGAAGTTTAACGTTTTTTATTGAAAGGATGTTTTTTTGTTTTTCTTATATGCAATTTTATTTATATTTTTTGGGTATTGTTTTGTCTTATCCTTAATTAATGCAATTAAGGGGGAGGTATCTCACCACGTTGCTGCTTTACTTTTTGTTATATGGTCTTCATTAGCGGCAATAGTTACTGCTATGCTTGCGAGTTTGTAAAAATTATTGGACAATCGGCGCCATTCATGGCAAAAAAAGTGTCAGACCTCCACGAAAAAAAAGTATCAGATCCACACTGTTTTAAAGCGTTACGTGAAATGGTGCTATTTTTGGCAGTTAGATAGATGGGATATTGTTCCATTGATTCTAGCTGTCTTTTTAATTATTTTTTCTAATAAGCATGTAATAAGTATGAGATACACAAAATGAAAATACGTTATAATAGTAAAAAACTACCGTACATAAAGGGGATTATTATGTGTAAGCCTAATATCTTTAAATTTGCGACAGGTGAGTTATCACAGGATGCTTTCATTTGCTGGAGTTTGGCCTGGGGGCAGCAAAGTGAGGATACCCAGATGCGGCAATTCGGTTTGTCTTTATTAAAAATGATGTTGGAAAAACACGGGTGTGATGTAGGAGATCTGAAACGTATAACAATTGACGATGTGAAAAATCAAGTTGATTCAATTGATGTTCTTGTGAAATTTAGGATTGATGAGAAGGAATTTGAACTTATTATTGAAGATAAGATGAACACGATGATGCACTCCAATCAAATAAAGCGCTATTTTGATGATCGGATAAAACAAAGTCCTAACAAGGTTATTTTAGGAATATATTATAAAACGGGTTTTATATTTGCTGATGAAGAGGATAAATTAGGTGCATTACGAGATAATCACTATCCTGTGAAAAGTCTTGATAAAGAATCAATCCTTAATTGGATGCGTCAATATGTAGAGCTAACGGATAGTGACATCTTTCATAACTACTACCGCTACATTCAGGAAAAGTTTGATAGCGAACAAGCGACACTAAAAAATATTCACAGCTCTAATTTCAAGGACGTAGAGGAAAGTTTGAAGACCCAAGTTGGGCAGTTTACAGCTATCAAGTCTATTTTTGGTAATATACCTGTAAGTAGAGGAAATAGTTCTGGAAAGCCGTGGGTACACTATGCATTTAAAAATGGCAGTCGTTACGGAAACTTTCCAGATCGTTTATTTTATCGAATTGATAAGAGGAAAAGCGGTTTCTACATTTCGCTCCGTCAATACAGGAATTTAAAAAAAGCTGTCAATCAAAAGGATACAGCATATACGAGTGAGCAATTGCGGCATGCTAAATTGGAACGTCTACGTAAATTGCGACAGATTTTTGATGAGGTTCTAGTGGGAATAGAGAAAGACTTTCCAGATAGATACATAGATCCAGGTAAACCAACGACTGATCGCAAGGGGAATAATGAGTCTGAGGTTGGCGTGTTTTATTTTACGGAAGAAAACACAGTGCAGCGATTCAGCCATTTTTTTGAAGTTTTCCATAACCGTTTTTGCGATCAAGTTGATGAAGCATTTGGTACGCAGGGATTAAAGAGGATAGAAGATTTTAGAAATTAATCATAGTCTGTGGTCGCGTAACTTAGTGACCATCCATAAGACTGCTAGTACAATAGATGCGGAGAACCGTGCTAATGGGACATGGGGACAGGTTTCTTGTCCCGCGCGCAAAGCCATATTTCGCGCCAAAATTGCCTGGGACACCTAACCTGTCCCCGCGTCCCGTTTAGTGCCTTCATTTTTGCTGGTATTATTACATAGGCTGGAGCATTACAAGTTATTATTAACGCTTTACTAAAAATAGTTAAAAGAACAGGAGACCTTATTCTATCAACTGTCCTTTCTTGTATTACAATGGCATTGGTAATAGGGAACTCTTATTTATCCATTATTGTTCCGGATGAAATATTTAAAGAAACCTATCAAAAGAATAAGTTACATGCCAAAAACCTATCAAGAACGTTAGAGGATTCCGGAACAGTTGTTGTACCACTTATACTAATATTTTAAGCAATTCCAGATATCTATCTTCTTCCTTATTAAATACGTTTAAGTCACACTCGAAATATTCCTTTGGTTTAAATGCTTTATAAAATTGGTAGTTTTCATAATAAGTAATTAGCCTATAGGTATTTTCGCCAATCTGTTCTACAATAGGAATGCCTTCTAAACGTCCAAACGATTTATGGTAATCCGGTAGTCTGTTTTTACCCTCCACAAGCTACTATGTTTAATTTTTTAAGTACTAAATAAATGCTAAAAGGAAATATCTAATTAAAAATGCTCAGCGTATGTCAGAGTGTAAGGCATTGCGGACAGCTCTTATACTTCTATAATTAGCAAAAAGTAGAAGGTCCATCTTCATGTTTTTGCCTTGAAAAAAAGTGCTTAAGCATGGTATAAGTGTAAAGGACGCAGGGAGATATCTTTGCTTTTTTTGTTAGATTTTGTACGGACGTTCCGTAATGAGAGGAAATGAAATTGAAAATGAAAGATAATTTTTGGCATGATTTACCGAGGCCGTTTTTTATATTAGCACCAATGGAAGATGTAACAGATGTTGTTTTCCGTCATGTAATAAGTGAAGCAGCTAGGCCGGATGTGTTCTTTACAGAGTTTACAAATACAGAAAGTTATTGTCATCCAAAAGGAAAGTATAGTGTGCGCGGTCGTTTGACTTATACAGATGATGAGCAGCCGATTGTGGCACATATATGGGGGGATAAGCCTGAATACTTTCGGGAAATGAGTATTGGTATGGCAGAGCTAGGTTATCGTGGTGTGGACATTAATATGGGCTGTCCTGCACATAATGTGGCAACAAAGGGAAAAGGTTGCGGTCTTATCCGTCGCCCAGATGTTGCAGCGGAAATTATCCAAGCGGCAAAAGCAGGTGGATTGCCTGTAAGTGTGAAAACAAGGTTGGGGTATATCGATGTAGAGGAGTGGCGTGATTGGCTCACACATTTATTGAAACAGGATATCGTTAATCTGACCATTCACCTGCGTACAAAAAAGGAAATGAGTAAAGTGGACGCACACTGGGAACTTATTCCGGAAATTAAAAAGCTTCGTGATGAAGTGGCACCTGATACACTTTTGACAATTAATGGTGATATTCCTGACCGTGAGACTGGTCTGAAATTGGTGAATGAGTATGGTGTTGATGGGGTTATGATAGGCCGTGGGGTGTTTAAAAATCCATTTGCCTTTGAAAAGCAGCCTAAAGACCATAGCAGTGCAGAATTGCTTGATCTATTAAGATTGCAACTTGATCTTCATGATCGATACTCGAGCGAATTAGAACCACGTCTGTTCAGACCGCTCCGCCGCTTTTTCAAGATATATGTTCGCGGATTTCGCGGGGCAAGTGAATTAAGGAATCAATTAATGAGTACGGAATCAACAGATGAAGTACGAGCTTTGCTGGATCGATTTTTAGGAGATATGGGGACGGGGAATTAGGTCCAATTCCCGACTACGTTAATACCCTTTTCAATATAGAGTAATGTACAGATTTATTGGGTTCATGTGAATTTTTTATGCGTCTAGAATCGGGGCGCGGTTTACGGTCACGATGTGAAATTTGTTGAAAGATTTATTGAATAATAGAAAAAGGAGAGCAATCATTCAGACGAAGATCAGCTCTCTTTTTGTGTTATGTTAAATCCTTATACTAATATATTTGAAATAATAGAGGAGATTGATAGTCTGTAGTTACGGGGTTGGGAATATGGATGCGGGTACGGATGTCGGAATAATGATGCCAGACCCTATCCTTTTAAAGTACTTTGATAAATCTGGTCATTTTTATAGCTACCAGGCCAAGGATTATGTTTTTCTTGGTCTAGTGGCTTTTTTATTTTTTATTGGTGGGCCTATGGAGGGTTGCATGGATGCTTCGCTGAAACTAGAAGTAGCACAAGGACAGTTCTCGTGCTTTTATTAAGCTTGAGTATTAGCAGAACCGCCCCGTTTCTTCTATAAACTTCACTACCTTGGATCCTATCTATTTTAACCAGCGAAACAATAGGATTTAAAACTACAATAGAAGGTGTTACAATATCTTCGAGGCCTTCGAAAGTTTTTGAAACCCTTTTCATGGGATGATAGACAACGTAGACCATAATAACATAGATGACAAAGCGGAGGGTATTATAAAATGGAATATAGCGGAACAAGAGTGGAAAAAGATTTTTTGGGTGAGAAGGAAGTATTAAATCATTCCTATTACGGCATTCAAACATTACGTGCTGTTGAAAACTTTCCAATCACGGGATACCGTATTCATACGGAATTAATTAAATCGTTGGGCATTGTAAAAAAGGCTGCTGCTATCGCAAACTATGAAATTGGAAAACTGTCAGAATCATTTAAGGATGCGATCGTTCGTGCAGCAGATGAAGTTATTGACGGTAAACTTGATAATGAATTTATTGTTGACCCGATTCAGGGTGGTGCTGGAACCTCCATCAATATGAATGCGAATGAGGTTATTGCCAATCGTGCCCTTGAGATTTTGGGAAGAGAGAAAGGGGACTATCATTATTTAAGTCCAAATTCCCATGTTAATATGGCACAATCAACAAACGATGTCTTTCCAACATCCATCCACATCGCTATATTAATGTTATCGGAAAAATTACTAGCTACCATGGAAAAAATGCATGAAGCGTTTAAAACAAAAGCTAAGGAATTTGATCATATAATCAAAATGGGCAGAACACATTTACAAGATGCCGTTCCAATTCGCTTAGGTCAGGAATTTGAAGCATATAGCCGTGTGATTAAACGGGATATCAAACGGATTTCAGACTCCCGACAGCATTTATACGACGTAAATATGGGCGCAACAGCTGTTGGAACTGGGTTAAATGCCGACCCACAATATATTTTGTATGTGGTTGATCATTTAAAAGAAATTAGCGGATTTCCCTTAACAGCTGCAGAACATTTGGTGGATGCAACGCAAAATACGGACGTTTATACCGAAGTATCGGCTTCATTAAAGGTATGTATGATGAACATGTCCAAGATTGCGAATGATCTACGTCTAATGGCATCCGGACCGCGAACTGGCTTAAATGAAATTAAATTACCATTACGTCAACCAGGTTCATCCATTATGCCGGGTAAGGTGAATCCTGTGATGGCAGAGGTTATGAATCAAATTGCATTCCAGGTTATTGGAAATGATAACACGATTTGCCTTGCTTCTGAAGCTGGTCAGATGGAATTGAATGTGATGGAGCCGGTCCTAGTGTTTAACCTACTTCAATCTATTAGTGTGATGAATAACGGATTCCATACGTTTACGGAAAACTGTGTCAAGGGAATCACTGCAAATGAAGAACTAATGCGTGATTATGTAGAATCAAGTGTGGGAACGATTACTGCAATCAGTCCACATGTTGGTTATGAAAAAGCTGCACAAATCGCGCGTGAAGCAATTGATACAGGAAAATCAGTTCGTGAGCTATGCCTACAATATAATATCCTATCAGAAGAAGAATTGGATTGTATCTTAAATCCATTTGAAATGACAAAACCAGGAATTGCCCGTATGCCGGTGTTTTAGGGTGCCTGTCACTTCCCGAATTTTGTCAAATAATCTTTGTGGGAGCATGGGGACGGTTTCTTGCGCTTCTTGTTATGTTGAGCAGCAGTAGAATCGCCCCTGTGTTTGAAAATGCTACTATTAATGAGGTTTAACATTATATAAGCTCATTGTCAGTAGAGGAGAAAATTGGACAGATCCCTGCTGTGTTGATAGGAATAAAGATGGTGGAAATGGTACGGTTTCGGAAGTTGATTTAGTCAGGCGGAGGGATAGGGAGTTAAGTCCATCTCCCTCTGTCAAAATTAGTCCAACAACCCAACAAACTTCCGCTGAAACTCCTCAACATCCGCATCCACACAAACCGATACATTCCCCTCATCCGTAAAATCCGCGATTGTATTTCCGGCTTCGTCTCCCTCTGTCACCACATTGATGTTTGCCCGTTTCGCTTGAAAGAGCTCAGGGTTCGTCAAATAAAAGATGGTGCATAAATCGTGAATGGCAATGGCTTGTTCTGAATATGCCCGTTTATAGTAATCAAGGGTATGATATATCATTTCACCAACGCTTCCTTGTTCGCGTAATTTCGCCACATCAGCAAAGGAAACGCTTGTCAAACGGGTCACGTCCAGTCCACACATGACAATTTCTATGCCTGAATCAAATACAATTTTTGCCGCATGCGGATCAGCATAAATATTGAATTCTGCTGTAGGTGTTGCGTTTCCACCTTCGACAGCTCCGCCCATTAATACGATTTGTTCAATATTCTGCTTCGCTTCCGGGAACATTTTCAATAAAAGTGCAATGTTCGTCAATGGCCCGATTGGCACAAGTGTGACAGGATCCGCGGACTTCATTATGTAATTTTTCATTTCTATCACGGCGTTATCCGCTGATAGTAAATCTGGATTGGCATCCTCTTTAAACTGATAATCACCTATCCCGCTTTTACCGTGTACCTGGGATGCTGTTTTTACCGGAAGTACAAGCGGTTCCCCTGCTCCTTTGGCAACCGGTGTATTTTTTCCCAAAAAAGTAACTAAATTAACTGCATTTCTAGTCGTATTCTCTATCCCAACATTCCCGCCGACTGTCGTTATCAGTTTTACGTCTAATTCATCCGAATGTAATGCTGCTGTTATCGCAACAATATCATCAATTCCCGGGTCTGTATCAATGATGATCGGTTTTGGCATTTTGTTCATTCCTTTCGTGTTGTTGTGGGTGGGTGTTTTTGCATGTGGTGCAGTGTTTCTATTTATTTTGTGTTCCTTGGTCATGATCATCGTTCTTTTAACTGGATTCAGGCTTGAAGGACAACTGAATGACTCTCATCCCCAATCCGGCATGGCCAGTCATAAAAATGATCATGATGTTATCATACAATGACTGGGTATGTCGGGCAAGTTCACGACTGGTTATATTGTTTATTTCAATAGCTAAAAACAGTAAATCAAAGGAATATACAGCTAGTAAAGATATTTTAACGGATGAAAATGCATTGGTGGAGGTTGTGGAGGAAGTCGTGATTGATTTTGGTCCGGTTTTGGAAAGGGTTCATGAATTTGTAGGTGAAAATTAGGGGAATAGGAAATCTATGGACAGAGTACAATGGATTGGCATTTGAAAAATATGGAATTCATCTGAAATTGACATGTTAGAGTAAGATGGTCAGAGAGAAGGAAACAATTAAATATAATTGGTGCCCGTGCTAATGTACTTAAGGACGAAATTTAAAGAATCCATTTCTGTAATAATCAAAATATCAACAGAAATGGATTCTTTGTTTATATTTAAATAGTTAGCTTAATCAGAGGTATGATAGAAAAGATTTGTTCAATACTCCGTTTTATCATTAGGGCGTAGTTTTTCCATTACCTTTAAAATTAACCTTCTGATCCTCTTAATTTTAACCCATTTTACGAATGTTTGATGCACTAAATCTAATTATCTTGCAACTTCTGTAATATCACTTCTATATTAGTTCCTCTCTTACCAAAGAAAAATACTTTATACAATCTGTAAAATTAATGGTACTATTTTTTAACAATGTGATAAGTGAGATTAACTTTCAATTTATTTATAATTGAATTGTTAAAATATTCATTAATTGATGTTTTGTTGTTGTAAGCCTAGCAACAAAACCTAAACATCAAGTAGTAGAACGGTTCGATCAAGCTTTAAAAGCATTTAAACATAACGAAGATGAGAATGAGAACGGTGAACAGCTTATGACTTTAAATCCCTCAGAAAAGGTTAATTGATCAGGAATAGTAAAAAGATTTTTTTCATAAACTATTATAGTGGATTGGTTAGCGATTATTAGTAGTAAGTTAGTTTTATAATACATTAGTATTCCACAAAGGTTTCATTGACACTGTCATATAAGGAGGATAAAGCTATCGAAATCAATCTAAAACGAATGCTAAATGACTTCGCAACGATTGTCAGCCATACGAAAACACCAAACAATGGTTGCACTCGGTTTTCTTATAGTAATGAAGATAGACAAGTAAGGGACTATCTATTATCCCGGATGCAGGAGTTAGGCCTTTCCATAACAGTAGACGCGATTGGAAATATTAGAGCAATCTATGGCGAGGAAATCAATAAACCCTCCATCATGATTGGCTCCCACATCGATACTGTAGAAAATGGTGGAAAATTTGATGGGCTAACTGGTGTTTTGGTAGCTTTAGAGGTTATTAGGGTATTGCAAGAAGAGCAGGTACCCCTAAGCCACCCGCTTGAACTGATTATTTTTGCTGAAGAGGAGGGCTCCAATTTTGGTATTACGATGCTCGGAAGCAAGGTTCTGACTGGAAAGTATGGGGTAGCGGATCTTCAATCGATCAAAAATGGTGAGGGGGATTCCGTTTACGATATTGCGAAAAGTTTCGGACTTGAAGTGGAGCGTGCCAAAAATGATGTTCTTGGTAAAGATGAAGTCGATTCGATGATTGAGCTACATATTGAGCAAGGGGCAGTGCTAGAGACGCAGAATAAATCAGTTGGGATTGTACAAGCAATCGCAGGAATGAAAACGTTTAAAGTTACCTTAGAGGGTGACTCCAATCATGCAGGGACAACACCAATGGATTTAAGACAGGATCCATTGGTGGGAGCAGCAGCCATTATTTCCCATATCCGGCTAGTGGCAAAAACGGTGGCCTTACCGACAACGGTTGCCACTGTCGGTAAAATCATTTGTGAGCCGAATATGCCGAATGTGATTCCGCAACGTGTGGAGTTTTTTGTGGATGTGAGGGATGTTGAGCCGAAGGGAATTGACCTCATTGCAAACAAGTTGACGGAAAAGGTGAACGCCGTAGCTGCTGAAGATAAACTGCAAAGCAAGATTGAAGTGATTGGTGTATCTGCCCCTGTCAAACTATCGTCAAGAATCGTTCAGGCGATTGAAGAAACAGCATGCGATCATGGCTATAACTATATGAAAATGAATAGTGGTGCTGTTCATGACGCAGCGATGTTGACGGAATTCACAGATGTGGGGATGATTTTTATTCCGAGTGTGGGAGGAAAAAGCCACTGCTCTAGTGAATATACAAGTGAAGAGGATATTAAATCGGGAGGTGATTTATTACTTCATGTAGTAAAACATTTAGCTGCAAAAACAAAGGAAACCAATCAGACATCACGTTAAGCACTCACAAATTTTCAGAGGAGGATATAGATGCGTACATTAATTAAAAATGGAACGATTGTAACCGCTATTGATGAATTTGTTGGAGATGTATTAGTTGAGGGAGAAAAAATAGTCGCTGTCGGGGCAAAGTTAGACGCGACTGCTGATGAGGTCGTCGATGCGAAAGGTAAATACGTCCTTCCAGGCGGGGTCGACCAACATGTCCATTATTCCTTTGAATTTAAAGGGGAACGGGTCAGAGGCTTTGAAACATCGAATGCTGCTGTTGCTGGAGGGACCACAACGGTTGTTGAATTTGTCAATCAGGAACAGGGCAAGGGCATGGCTGATACAATATTTGAAATGGACAAAAATGATGTTGCACCCCAAGCGATGGCGGATTATTCGTATCATGCTGTTGTATGTGATCCAGTAGATGCGACATTTGAAGAAATTAAGGATTTGCCTAGCAGGGGTATTTCCACTGTTAAATTGTTTATGGCTTATAAAGGAATGCCATTTCATAGCGATGACGAGGCCCTTTACAAAGCATTAAAAGCAGCAAAGGAAGCCGGCGTAACTGTTATGGTTCATTGTGAGAATGCTGATGTGATCGATCTTTTGCAAAAGAAAATGATTTCTGAAGGCAAGACGGATCCATATTACCATGCAGTATCAAGACCAGCACGGGTAGAACTGGAAGCAACCCAACGCGTGATTAATCTAGCGGCTATGGTAAATGCTCCTGTTTATATTGTTCACGTCACAGCTAAAAATGTGATGGAATCGATCCGGTCTGCCAAAAACGAAGGATTACCGGTTTATGGCGAAACTTGTGTTCAATATCTGATGCTTGATGAAGATGATTTAGCTAAACCAAATTTTGAAGGGGCTAAATATGTGATGTCGCCGGCATTACGGACGAAAGCGGATCAGGAAGCGTTATGGGAAGCGGTTGATAATGGCTGGTTAAATGCTATCAGTACTGATCATTGCGGATTTGACTGGGAATCCCAAAAACACATGGGTGTAGATGATTTCACCAATATCCCGAATGGTGCACCGGGTGTAGAAACTCGCTTGGGTGTTCTTTGGACATATGGTGTAAACACCGGAAAAATCTCCAGGCAGCGGTTTGTTGATTTATTTGCTACTACACCAGCTAAGAATATGGGATTAGACCATTGCAAGGGACATATTGGTGTCGGCATGGATGCGGATATTGTCTTGTATGACCCAAATGAATCGTCCATCATTTCTAATGAAAACAGTTTGCATGGTGTTGATTACAGTACATTTGAAGGGTATAAACAGGAGGGAAAAGTAGATAAAGTATTCCTTCGCGGCAAACTAGTTGTGGACAAGGGTGAATTTATTGGTCAAAAAGGCGATGGAAAGTTTATTGCTGGAAAACCATTTGCACTTTGTTTCAATGATACAAAAGCGGATAAAGAATTAAAGCGTGTATGAGACTAATAGCACCTTACGCCTTGGGAAATTAGTAAAAACGTTTAACAAATGCGAAGGTCTCTATATAAAAAAATACCGCCAGTGCCTGTATCACTAGCAGTATTATGCAATAGTCCTTCAAGTGGGCAGCTTGCAATCAGATAATCACCCTAATCGCTCGCTAGGCTTAAGGGGTGGTTATTTTTATTTTTTTTTTTACAGAATAGCCACAACAAGTCTTCGCCGTTTTAAGAAAGAATAACTTACCTTCTATGTGTCCTGTTTTTTATAAAGTTGCGTGAAGCCCTTATTAGAAAAGGAGTGGTTAAAACTTTAAATCTAGAAATTACTTTCAACCATATATATAAGCGCTATCAAAGATTGTTACATTAGTATAAAAGGGTACATATATCACATTAGACAATGTGTAAAAGAAATAATCCTTAACTTTTAACCTGTCATGTTCAACCGGATCACCAAGCATGTCGGAATAGGCTAATTCTAATCCGTATGTAATACTGCCTATTTAACCACATAAAATGTAACCAAGCCAATCTAATCTTGTGAGGAGGGGAAGTAATGTTAAATTTTCCTGTAGATAGTTTCTGGTATATTGTGCCGTGGCCATTCATTTGGTTAACGCTTGGTATCGTTATGTATTTCATAAAAAATAGGGGTGACAAATTGGAAGATAAGGAGATGAATAAAAAGTGAATTCGGATGTCATCATATTCGTTATCTATTTGTTAGTACTCTTGTGTATAGGTTTATATTTTTCTAGAAAAGCTTCCAAATCACCTGATAGTTATTTGTTAGGTGATCGAAAAGTTGGCCCCGCTGTAACAGCATTAACGATGCAGAGTACGTCAATGAGTGGATTTATGTTTTTGGGCGGCCCGGCTTTAGCCTTTCAACAAGGCTGGTATGCGATCATGTATGCAATTGGTGATGCGGGTGGCGGCATTATTAATCTGTCAGTCTTAGGGAAAAGAATGAGAAGAATGTCGGAAATTCTAGGTGCATTGTCGCCAATTGAGTACTTGGAAAAACGTTTTGAAAGTGCTGCAGTTCGAGTTGTGGGATCCATTATTGCCACTGTTTTTCTATTTGCTTATGTGTTTGCACAATTTCTTGCTGCGGGCAAGGCATTAGAATCTTTAACGGGATGGAAATATGAGTGGGCCGTTATAATCGGTGTTGGTATCATCATCATATATACGGTTGCTGGTGGATATCTAGCCGTGGTGTGGACAGACTTTTTTCAGGCAATCGTTATGCTGTTGGGTGTTTCTTGTCTGCTAGTTGTAGGTCTTGTACATGTAGGTGGGATCTCCGGGTTAAATCAATCCTTAGGTGAAATTGATCCATCATACTTAAGTATTTGGGGGAAGGATTATGCTTTTTATGGACAATGGGGTGTTATATTAGGTTCCAGTTTAATCTATATGATTGGCTATATGGGACTGCCACATGTTGTAGTCAGACACATGTCCATGAAAAGTACCAAGACAGTTAAGACGGCAACATTGTGGACAGCCGTATACAACCAATTATTTGCTTATGCTCCATATTTATTAGGTTTTATGGGTATCGTTCTTTTACCAAACTTAAGCGATCCGGAAATGGTTATTCCGACGCTCGCATATACGTTCTTTCCTGGAATTTTTGCGGCTATATTACTTTCCGCTGTGATGGCAGCAATCATGTCTACCTCTGATTCTATTTTAATGCAGGCAGGGACGATTTTGTCTCGTGATATTTATCAACGGTTTATTAATAGAAAAGCTAGTCATAATAAAATGATCCTTGTTTCCAGACTTAGTGTACTTCTAGCAGGGATCATAGGTGTTGTTGTTGCAGTTGTTCAACCGCCAAAGGTTTTTGATCTTGTTGTGTTTGCATTTGGTACGATGGGTAACAGTTTTATGGTTCCATACATTGTTGCTGTATATTGGAAAAAGGCAAACAGTGCAGGGGTTTTATGCTCGATGATTGGTGGAGGCGTAACAAACATTTTATGGACGTCATTTGATTGGCAGAGTGTAACTGGTATTCATCCATTCCTTGCTGGTTTAATTATTTCCATTATCGCAATGATGATTGGTAACTTGTTTGGCACACCTCCTTCAGAACCGATTCAAAAAGTATTTGAAGAGTCAAAAGGACCACGATCATTACCGAAAAATATTGAAAAAAATATAAATCGCGATATTAGTCCGGAAGCGAAGATTATTTCCACTTTTATCCAAAACAACAAACCAATAAAAGGGTGAAAAATTGATGATCGTTCAGGCAGAACAGTTGGGCTTTAAGCAAGAGGAAATTGAAACGCGACTTGAAAAGCTAGATTCAGGTAGAACTTATAAGGCACAAAGGCTGGTATATTATCCGTATATTATGTTTGAATACGTCATTGATAGGAGGAACTTTTTCCATCCGCTTAAAGGAAATGTCGGTTGTACTATCGATGGTGTTAATAAGGTTGGGGCTCTGGCAGATACATTTCCACAACTAGCCTCGCAGAACGTATCTGATAACCATATCATTCCACTACATCTAACGTTGGCTGAAGCGAAAGAAGTCGCAGAGAATTTTATCTATCATTCAATCGCATCAAAAAAGAAAGTTCTTACCGTCCCAACATTAACCTCATCGAAACAAGCAATATTTTACCGACCTTACTGGATTGTGGAAGGTGATTCAGACCTTCCAGATCATTTTTTAATAACGGTTGATGCCGTAACCGGAAAATTTCACCCACTATAATCCGGCTGATCTGTTATTGATTACAAAACGACTAATAATAGTTGCGATTTTGTTACACAATGTAAATATATAATTTATTCAAAAAATTTATAATAGTGATTGTATAGTGTAAACGCTTACTTTTTATATTTTACTTCATAGAAGGTTAGAAAAATTTAATTAGGAGGTGACTTTGGATTTTATCGGAAGAGATGGTGCGTGGTTCTATCGGAAAAAAACGTGTCATGGAATGTAAAAATAGTTTGTTCAATATCTAATCCATAAACCTTGTAAGGAGGCTTATCATTGGAAAATTTACTACAAAATTTACTGTCAGCGGATGATCTGGCAAAGAATTTTGATGAGTCCAAGCCAAGTTTTAATGCACAAGATGCGTTAGACGAAGCCAATCGTTGTCTTTATTGTTATGATGCACCCTGTATCACGGCCTGCCCAACTGGAATTAATATCCCTGGTTTTATTAAAAAAATTGCATCAGGGAATTTAAAAGGATCAGCTAAAACAATCATGGAGGAAAATCCCGTCGGAGCTAGCTGTGCCCGGGTTTGTCCGACCGAAGAATTGTGTGAAGGCGCCTGTGTTCTTAATCATTCAACAAAGCCTATTATGATTGGCGACCTGCAGCGCTATGCCACGGATTGGTCGATCAAAAATGAACAAGTATTATTTAAAGCCGGGAAGAAAAACGGAAAAAAGATTGCCATTGTTGGTAGTGGCCCAGCAGGTTTATCTGCAGCTCGTGAATTCGGGCGACTGGGTTATGATGTGACGATCTTTGAAAGTAAAGGTGAAGCTGGTGGATTAGACACGCATGGGATCGTTCCGTTTCGACTGCCAAAAGATATAGCTCTATGGGAAGTGGAACAGGTAGAGAGTTTGGGTGTTAAAATTCGTACAAATACCGAAGTCGGCAAAGACATTTTTGCGGAGGATCTTGTACATGATTATGATGCAGTTATCCTTGCTGCAGGTATGTCAAAGGTGCCAAATTTAGGCATTGAAGGCGAAGATTTAGCAGGTATTTATGATGCCATTGATTTAGTGGAAGAAACAAAGAATGGAAACTATTCAGCGGAATTTAATGGGAAGCGTGTGGCTGTTATTGGAGCAGGAAATACGGCGATAGATGGTGCTACTACATCGGTCAGACTTGGAGCGGATAATGTCAAAATTCTCTACCGTCGGACAGAAGCAGAAATGTCTGCCTATGATTTTGAATATGAATTTGCCAAACAAGACGGTGTTGAATTTAGATGGTTAGTTGCACCGAAGCGTTTGATTGGTGACGATAGTGGTCATTTGAGACAAATGGAGTGCGTTCGTATGGAATTACAAGAAGCAGGATCGGATGGACGCCGCCGCCCAGTGGAAATAAAAGGTTCTGAGTTTTTAATAGATGTTGATATTGTGGTCAAGGCAATTGGTCAGACACGGCATCAGCAGCTAATCGATGAATTTGGCTTGGAACATCGTGGTGGTGTTGTCAAGGTGGACAATGAAACGTTCCTTACCTCTCAGCCGAAAGTTTATGCTGCTGGCGATGTGATTTTTGGCAAAGGGATCGGTGAGGCAATGGTAGTATCCGCTGCACAACAGGGAAAGGAGACAGCATACGCCATCCATCAGCAATTAAAAGGATCTGAAACGGAGAAGGTTTAATAGAAAAATAGCGTAACGATATGGGAGGATGAATATGGCTGATTTAAGTATCAATTTTGCAGGAATTAAATCCCCTAACCCTTTTTGGCTCGCATCAGCGCCGCCGACTAATACAGGGTATCAAGTACAACGCGCATTCGAAGCCGGATGGGGCGGTGCGGTATGGAAAACACTTGGTGAGCCAGTACTGAATGTTACCTCACGTTTTGGTGCACATCATTTTAATGGTCAGCGGGTGGCGGGCTTCAACAATATCGAATTAATATCGGATCGGCCGATTGAGGACAACTTAAAAGAAATCTATGAAACAAAAAAGCGTTTTCCGGACCGGACAATTATAGCTTCATTAATGGTGGAACCAGAGCGCGATAAGTGGCATGAAATTGTAAAACGGGTTCAGGATGTAGGGGTTGATGGCTTTGAATTAAATCTTGGTTGCCCACACGGCATGTCTGAACGGGGAATGGGAGCTGCAGTTGGTCAACACCCAGATTTAGTAGAAAAGTCAACGTTGTATTGCAAAGAGGCTGCTGAAGTACCAGTCATAACAAAACTAACACCGAATATTACAGACATAACTGCAACTGCAAGAGCTGCTGAGCGAGGTGGCGCCGACGCGATAAGTATGATCAATACGATCAATAGTTTAATAGGTGTGGATCTGGATACATGGAACCCAACGCCTAATGTCAATGGAATGGGAGCGCATGGAGGCTACTGTGGTCCAGCAGTTAAGCCGATTGCCCTAAATATGATCGGAGAATGTGCACGGCAACCGGATATTAATATTCCAATTTCCGGAATAGGTGGCGTTTCAACCTGGCAGGATACCGTTGAATTTATGCTGATGGGCGCAGGTGGCGTGCAGATATGTACAGCTGCGATGCATCATGGATTCAGTATTATTGATGATTTAACAGAGGGGTTAAGCAATTATCTGGATGAAAAAGGGATTGACTCGGTAAGTGAAATCATCGGAAAATCAGTGGAAAAATATACAGATTGGAGCAACCTGGATTTAAACCATAGACTTGTTGCACGTATTAATAATGATGTATGTATCAATTGCAATAAGTGTCACATTGCTTGCGAAGATACTTCCCATCAGTGTATCGATATGCTAGTAGATGAAAACGGTGAAAATTATTTGAAAGTCAGGGAAGATGATTGTGTTGGGTGTAACCTTTGTTCGATTGTTTGCCCAGTTGAAGGGGCAATCGACATGGTGGATCTTGTACCTACTGAACCACCAATGTCATGGAATGATCGACAAGGTGCTTTACAAACGCTTAATCGGAAATAACTGATTTCTTAAAGTTTCGGTATATACCTCTTAGGTTGTTTTTTATTTCTTAGGCAGGGAGGATTCATTTGTGAAAAAACTTATCAAAAACGGCACCATCGTAACTGCTACAGATATTTATAACGCAGATGTTTTGATTGAAGATGAAAAGGTGCAAGCAATTGGTCAAAACATCAGTGATATCTATGCAGAGGTGATTGATGCATCCGGTTATTATATCATGCCTGGAGGGATTGATCCGCATACACATATGGATATGCCATTCGGTGGAACGGTTACAACGGATGACTTTGAGACCGGTTCCATAGCTGCTGCATACGGCGGAACCACAACGTTTATTGATTTTTGCTTAACTGAAAAAGGAAAATCACTAAAAAGTGCACTTAAAAAATGGCATGCGAAATCAGGCAATAAAGCTGTTGTTGATTACGGATTTCACCTGCAGATCGTAGAAGCAAATGAGGATGTACTACAGGAAATTCCACAGGTGATTGAGGAGGAAGGGGTAACTTCTTTCAAGGTATTTATGGCCTATAAAGATGTATTACAGGCTGATGATGAAACACTATTTCAGACATTGATTACTGCCAAGGAACATGGTGGGTTGGTGATGGTTCATGCGGAAAATGGGGACGTTATTAACTATTTGACAGAGGAAGCATTAAAGAATGGAAATACAGACCCAATCTATCATGCCTTAACCCGACCACCAGAGTTGGAGGGAGAAGCAACAGGCAGGGCTGCAAAACTTGCTGCCTTGGCTGATTCGCAGTTGTATGTCGTTCACGTAACGTGTAAGGAGGCGGTTGAACAAATTGCGAAAGCACGCAGCAAAGGGTTTCGTGTATATGGGGAAACGTGCCCACAGTATTTAGTTCTTGATCAGACCTATTTGGAAAGGCCAGATTTTGAAGGGGCAAAATATGTCTGGTCCCCACCATTACGCGATCAATCCAACCAGGAAGTTTTATGGAATGCACTGAAGAGTGGAGAGTTACAGACGATTGGTTCCGATCATTGTTCCTTTAATTTTAAAGGTCAAAAGGATTTAGGAAAAGGTGATTTTTCCAAGATACCAAATGGAGGACCGTTTGTTGAAGACCGGTTTAGCCTGTTATTTTCAGAGGGTGTAAAAAAAGGCAGAATTTCAATGAATGAATTTGTCGATCTAGTTTCAACACAGGCTGCTAAACTTTTCGGATTGTTTCCGCAAAAAGGGACGATCGCTCCGGGTAGTGATGCTGATATTGTGTTATTTGATCCGACTGTTGAACGAACCATTTCTGCTAATACCCACCATATGAATGTGGATTATAGTGCTTTGGAAGGAGTACAGGTAACAGGTGAACCCGTGACAGTACTTTCCCGCGGAGAATATGTAATCAAAGATAAGGAATTCGTGGGGGCGCCTGGAAAGGGGAAATACGTAAAATGTAGTAAGTTTGACTACAATTCCCCAGTAAGAACACAAAAGGCAGAGGATTTGGTGAAGTGAATTATTCATGGGGTATAAGCTGCTTGATTGATGGATCGAGCAGCTTCGTAAACCCTCAATAAGTGAAAAGGGGTCGGACGATGGGAAAGACCAATAAAGACAACTCGTACTTAAAGTCACCGGATTTACTTCCAGTTAGTCATCATCAGCGGAAGATAGGAATCATGGGATTTTTTGCAATGTGGATTGGGATGGCCATACTATTAGCAACCTTTGATATCGGAGCTTCTGGTATACAGGGTATATCCTTACCCTGGGTCGTACTGGCAACTTTAATAGGCTGTGTTGCGGTTGGTGGGTTTATTTCGATCGTTGGAGATATCGGGGTTGAACATGGCTTGTCTTTTCCTGTATATATGCGTGCACCCTTTGGTATAGTTGGTACCCATATACCCTCGATAGCACGGGCGGTTACAGCATCATTTTGGTTTGGACTAAATACGTATTTCGGTTCAACCGCCATCAATTCCATCATTCATACCATCAACCCAGGATTTGATAACTGGTTGTTGTGCTATTTTGTATTTGCCCTCCTGCAGCTGATTAATACTGCTTCAGGTATTAAATGGGTGGAGCGTTTTGCTGATCTTGCGGCCCCGATTATTATTATTCTCTCTTTAATCATCTATCAAACTCTAACAGCAGATATCATCGAGCATGGGGGCAATGTTTGGGCTTGGGCAGAAAGTCCCGTTACGGGAGGCGCTGCAGTTACAGCGTTTATTATCGTTATTTTTGCCAATATGGGATTTTGGGCAACGTTAGGATGCGATATCCCGACAATATCACGCTTTTTTAAAGCACCTAAATATGAAAGAAATTGGTTTAAACGAAACAAAACGAATTTGATCGGCAGTTTGATTGCCATGCCATTGACGGAAACATTCATGATTATGATTGGTGCAGCAGCCTTTATGGTAGCAGGTAGCTCTAACCCAGTTATTGCCCTACAGGAGACAGCTTCCGGCTGGATGTTGGCAATGTTACTACTAATGATTGTATTGACACAGTGGTCAACAAATACAGCAGCGAATATTATCCCTGCTGCAGCTATTTTTTCCAATGTATTGGGACCTAAAGCATCTAATGTGATTGCCGTATTTGTTGTTGGTATTGTGGGAACAATTATTCAGCCTTGGAGTGTCTATGAAATATTGACACAGGCATTGTTATTCTTTGGAGCCGTTTTATCAGCGATAAGCGGGATACTCGTTGTTGACTATTATGTATTGCGAAGGCGAAGGGTGAATGTACAGGAACTATACCAGCATAGTGGACAGTTCAAGTATCACGGTGGTGTAAACATTGTCGGTTTTATTGCTTGGATAATTGGCGGTATTATAGCCATTCTGCTCATTGACTATTCGTTTATCGTAGGATTTGTTATTGCAGGAGTTGTTTACTATGTGCTGGCTAAGCATTGGTATTTCAAAAGATTTCCACAGGCAGAAATAGAAGACCCAGATGACGATAAATATCTGGGGATTACGGTTGGACGTGATTGGGTTATTGATGAAAATGATGAAGATGGTAAGAAAGATGTAGTAGGATAACCTTTTAAAGGAGGGATAGCATTGTCGAACTATGATGCTTTTTTAGAAGAAAAAGTGATAATCGATGATTTAATGAACAGAGGTTATACCATTACTAGCGCGCAAGGTACGCTTGATGGAGATGTTGTTGAATTTGAAAATAAAACGCTATCAGATAAAGAAACGATTCTTTTAACAAATCCAGACAGTCGAAAATATTTTATGGCTCTATACATGAAGCAACAAAAATTAGTGACAAAATAAGGCTTAAAGTGTGTGTTCAAAAAGGCGCCAAACTAGAAGCAAGGAGATGGAGGCGGCGTAGTTTTGACAGGTGGTACGTATGCATTTAGATGTGAGCACACGGTAAGCCCCGCTGAATCATTTTATCACGAAGGAAAAATGGTTTTCTTTTTCAAAGAGGGGCTTGTATAGGAGGTACGGCTTGCTGTGTCACTCAAAGGACGTGGGCGGTTTTGGCAGAAGATCCTTTGTAGCCAACGAAGAGATTCACAACTTATCATTTGGTGACTTTTTGAACAACCTCTTAAAGGTCAATATAGAGATAATTAACTGGAGGGTGAATATACGATGGAAAAACAAAAAGTACTTATTAATGGAGAACGGCTAAAAGATACAATAGAGGAATTCGCTGATTTTGGCAGGACCGAAAATAATGGTGTTACCCGTTTAGCATTATCTGAAATAGATCTTAACGTAAGGAAACACTTCCAATCCGAGTGTAAAAAGCTTGGGATGACGGTCGTATGGGATGATATGGCCAATATGTATGCAACATTACCAGGGATTAATAATGATCAGCCCCCAGTTGTCGTGGGATCTCATTTAGATTCTGTAAAAAAGGGTGGACGTTTTGACGGTGTGCTTGGTGTATTAACAGGACTGGAAGTAGTCCGAACGATCGTGGAAAACGGTATTAAACCACAAGTGCCTGTCGTTGTTGCTAATATTACAAATGAGGAAGGTGCAAGATTTGAACCCGCAATGATGTCTTCCGGTGTGCTTTCCGGCCGGTTTGATAAAGCGACGATGCTGCGGTCGGCAGATTCAGAGGGAATGACATTTGGGGAAGCATTAAAGAACAGTGGCTTTGAAGGGAAGGAAGAAAACCGGTTAAAGCATGCAGCGGCCTTTTTAGAGTTACACATTGAACAGGGGCCTGTTTTAGAAAGTGAATCATTGCAGATTGGTGTTGTTGAAGGCGTTGTTGGCATGGTCAATTATGAAATCGAGGTTAGCGGTGACTCTGACCATGCCGGTACAACACCAATGCCAATGCGCAAAGATGCTTTGTTCGCTACCAACAATCTAATTACGGAAATACGGCAAAAAATGGATAAATTAGATGATAAACTTGTTTATACGATTGGCAGAATGAATGTAAGCCCTAATATCCACACCGTTATTCCAAATAAAGTTGTTTTCACCCTTGAGGCAAGACATCAGGATGCAAAGACAATTAGGCAAGTGGAAGAAATAATTCAGGGGCTTCCGGAATCCTCTGGCAAAGAGAAATGTGAAGTAAAAACAACGAAACAATGGGATCGAAATACGGTATGGTTTGATGAGGAAATCGTGAATTCACTGGAACATTCAGCGAAAAATATCGGATATTCTTACAAACGTATGGTAAGTGGTGCCGGTCATGATGCGCAATTTATTGCGACTTATATCCCAACCGCTATGATCTTTGTACCGAGTGTTAACGGCAAGAGCCATGCCGAAGATGAACTGACATCTTGGGAGGATTGTGAAAATGGGGTCAATGTCATGTTGCAAACCGTGTTAGATTTAGCAACAAAATAAGGTCGGTGGTAAAAGATTGAAAGAAATCTAGAAGATAGATTTCTTTCAATCTTTGCTATCTATTTTTGTTAGATAATATGCCTTAATCGCTGTTTCCAATGCCAACCGGTTGCTTGGTTCCATAAAGTCCTTTCCAAGTAATTCGCCTATTTTCCGGAGACGATGATACAGCGTTTGCCGGACAATAAATAACTGCTCTGCAGCCTCTTTTTTGGAACCGCTGCAATTAAAATACACTTCTAGGGTTCGCAATAGTTCACTTTTTGTTTCACGATCATATTTGATTAAGGGTGCTAAACAATCGTTACTGTATGATTTTAAATGCTCTCCTTGATGATTAAGAAGCAAACGATATAAACCAATATTTTCATAGAAAATAGACGATGAGATATTTGCACTCTGTAAAAAAAGAACTTTTTTTGCTTGTTGGTAACTAGATACCAATGCGGATATATCGTTATTAACTTTACTAATCCCAAAAATACATTTACTGCCATCAAAAATATTTTTAGCACGTATTTCCCTAATTGCTTGCACAACCTGTAAAAACTTGGCTTTGTCTTGTTCAACACTATCGTTTACGTTGAAGGATGAAATAATAGCGATATCATTTTTTCCAACAGATACCGCGGGATGGAATCCGTGCTGCTTAAACAAAGAACGGAACATGACCGATCGTTGCAGTTTTATTTCGTTCCAATCCTCCTCATTTGTACCGATTTCGGGTTGGTTGGTTTGTACCAAAATTAGCCTATAACAGGAACTATTTCCGGTTAAAGGTATGATTGCTTGTAGCTCGTCGGCATCATATTCTTTTCCATGTAGCAGATTTCGAACCATCTTATCTTCTATATTCTGTTTTCGTTCTTCAATCGTTCTGTTTCTTAACATAATTTGTGCAATTGCGAGTGCAGCCCGATCCATGATAGAGAAAAGAAAATCCTTCAAGATGTTTTGCTCTACTTGCAAACATAGATAACCCCAAATTTGTCCCAATCCTTTTACAGGTGCGATAGCGAATTTCCCATCATTTAGTGAAATGAAGTCCTCTTTTGCAAGGTGGGAGTCAAAACCTGCTATGTATGCACGGATTTTTTCTTCGATGTACTTTGTTTCAGGTGGATAGTAATAGGATCGTGCTTCGTCTGTAATATATAAGATATCTTCTTTTAAATGAGTATGTAATTCCTGGAGGATTTTCAAAATGCCATTGGGCAACAAAGAGAGTTCATTAAATGTCGTTGATAATTCGTTTAGCTGGTTAAGCATTTGGTGGTGCTGGTTAATAATCAGGGAATGAAGATCCTGCGTTATATCAACAAATTTTACAAAGCGTTCAAATACAATGATGGGGAATTGATAGTGATTGGCTAACTGTATTACCTCATTCGAAATACGATGAACATGTGTACCAATCTCTACGCAAATCCCTGCTGCATTTCTAGTAATTAAATTCTTCATATAAGTCAACTTTGTGGATGAATCAAGCCCCAAACCTGCCCCAGTGGTTAGAATTAATTCACCACCATTGATTAGAGAATCAAATTTATTCGTTTCTAAAATATGTGTCCATCTTACTTTTTTATTTAACCCCCCATTTCCAGCAATCACGTTGGCATCTTTAAAGATATCCCTCTGCAGAATATCGCTGATGGTTAATTCAAAATTACTGACCAATATACATCCCTCCACAATGTTAAAGCGATCTATGTATCATGTTACAAAGTGTGAAGTTACAATGTTTAAAATTATTTGTAAAATAGATTATGAAGGATCGTTGAAGGGTTGTCAACATAGGAATGACTTTATGGTAGGCAATAACAGGTTTTAATGGAAAACGCTTACAAAATAGGTTGTGGACAGAAGCTGAAATTAAGTATGGGAAAGGGGAAAGTGGAGATGAAAATTGCTAAAGATGTAAAGCAGTCCCAATCCATTGTCGAGAAAGATCGTCAGAATGTGTGGCATCATATCTCACAATATAATGACAAGAAACGGCCGATGGTGGTAACAGAAGGAAAGGGAGCATGGATTACGGATCATGCTGGCAATAAATATTTGGACGGCATGTCAGGATTATGGTGTGTCAATGTTGGTTATGGCCGTGAGGAATTGGCGCAGGCGGCATACGAACAAATACAACAAATGGCCTACACATCGATGACACAAAGCCATGTACCGGGTATTGAGCTTGCCGAAAAGCTAAATGAACTACTCGGCGATGATTATATGATCTTTTATTCCAATAGTGGTTCCGATGCAAATGAGGTTGCTTTTAAAATGGCCCGGCAATACCATCAGCAGAATGGCGAACCGGCAAGACACAAAGTTATTTCACGTTACCGGGCCTATCATGGTGGGTCAATGGGGGCATTGTCGGCAACTGGGCAGGCATTAAGAAAATATAAATATGAACCACTTACTTCTGGATTTTTACATGTTTCTCCACCCGATAATTATCGTAGACCTGAGGGGATATCGGTGGAAGAATATAATTTACAACGGGCACAGGAACTTGAAGATAAAATTATTTGGGAGCAAGAAGAAACCATTGCCGGCGTTATTATGGAACCGTTAATCACCGGTGGAGGTGTTCTAATCCCAGATCGTGTATATGTGGAGAAAGTACAAGAGATTTGTAACAAGCACGGGGTTTTATTGATTATCGATGAGGTTATTTGCGGCTTTGGCAGAACGGGTAAAATGTTTGGACACCAGCATTTTGATGTCAAACCGGATATGGTGACGATGGCAAAGGGGCTAACCAGTGCTTACCTTCCATTGTCGGTTACTGCAGTTCGTAAGGATATCTATAAAACGTTTGAAGATAATGGAGAAAACAGCCATTTCCGTCATGTAAACACGTTTGGCGGCAACCCTGCGGCATGTGCGTTGGCACTCAAGAATATTGAAATTATGGAGAATGAGAATCTAGTTGGAAGATCTGTTGTTTTGGGTGAACGATTGCAAAATGAGCTTGCCGAATTGGCCGACCATCCATTTGTTGGTGATGTACGCGGTTTAGGATTTCTCATGGGAATTGAAATGGTGGAGGATAAAAATACGAAGGAACCAGCATCGCCTGATCGCGTGAATAAAATTATCAGTGATTGTAAAGCGAATGGCCTGATTATTGGCAAAAACGGTGATACGGTGGCCGGATATAATAATATTTTGGCACTATGTCCACCACTTTCATGTACGGATGAAGATTTTCAATTTATTGTTTCGGTAGTTAAAAAAGTCTTTAAGGAAAATGCATCTTAATTTTACAAAATGTATAGTTTACAAATCAAGTAGGAGGTTATTATTTTGACACAAACACAATTAAAATCGCTTAAAAATTATGTAGGAGGAGAGTGGATTGAATCTGCTTCCGATAAAACAGAAGAAGTATTCAATCCAGCAACAGGTGAAATTATCGCAAATGTACCTCTTTCAACAAAAGAAGATTTAGACAAGGCAGTTGCGGTGGCTTCCGAAGCATTTGAATCATGGAAGGAGGTTCCGGTACCGAAACGTGCACGAATTCTATTTAAATATCAACAATTACTAGTAGAGCATTGGGAAGAACTTGCTAAGCTAGTTACGGTCGAAAACGGGAAAAGTTATAAAGAGGCTTATGGAGAAGTACTTCGTGGTATTGAATGTGTCGAATTTGCAGCTGGAGCACCAGCGTTATCGATGGGATCACAGTTACCATCGATTGCAGCGGGGCTCGAATCAGGGGTTTATCGCTACCCGATCGGCGTAGTTGGAGGGATTACGCCATTCAACTTTCCGATGATGGTGCCATGTTGGATGTTCCCAATGGCAATCGTTACAGGGAATTCATTTGTTTTAAAACCATCCGAACGCACACCACTATTGGCTAATCGTCTAGCAGAATTATTGGAGGAAGCAGGTTTGCCAAAAGGTGTATTTAATATCGTTCACGGGGCACATGACGTTGTAAATGGTCTCTTGGAACATGAAAAAATTGGTGCTATTTCATTCGTTGGTTCACAGCCGGTAGCGGAGTATGTGTATAAAAAAGGAACGGAAAACCTGAAACGCGTGCAAGCATTGTCTGGTGCTAAGAACCATTCCATTGTCCTAGAGGATGCTAACTTAGAGAATGCAGCAACACAAATTATTAGTGCAGCATTCGGTTCAGCCGGAGAACGTTGCATGGCTTGTTCTGTTGTAGCTGTCGAGGAATCGATCGCCGATGATTTGATTGAAACGCTTGTGCAAAAGGCAAATGAAATCAAAATCGGCAATGGTTTGGATGAGGGTGTTTTCCTAGGACCGGTAATTCGTGACCAGCATAAGGAACGGACACTTCAATATATCGAAACAGGTGAAAAAGAAGGTGCAACTCTTATTCGCGATGGACGTAACGATGAGAGTATTAAACGGGAAGGCTATTTTGTCGGTCCAACCATTTTTGACAATGTCACAAGTGAAATGAAAATTTGGCAAGATGAGATATTTGCCCCAATCCTATCCATTTCTCGTGTCAAAAATCTTGATGAAGCGGTCACGTTAACGAATAAGTCTCGTTTTGCTAATGGATCATGTATTTTTACAAATGATGGTGGAAGTGTTCGACAATTCCGGGAAACGATTGATGCGGGAATGCTTGGAGTAAATATTGGAGTGCCTGCTCCAATGGCTTTCTTTCCATTCTCAGGTTGGAAAGATTCCTTCTATGGTGACCTTCATGTAAATGGAAAAGATGGGATTGATTTCTATACACGGAAGAAAGTTATAACGACTCGTTGGGTATAAAGTCAGATAGATAACAGGGGGGTGAAAATATGCGCATAGGTATACCAAAGGAAATTAAAAATAATGAAAACAGAGTGGCAATGTCCCCATCAGGCGTCGTTACACTGAAAAATGCGGGGCACGAAGTATTTATTGAAACCGGTGCGGGTCTGGGATCTGGATTTACAGATGAAGCATTTAAACAAGCGGGTGCAACGATCACCTCTACTGCTAAAGAAGCATGGGCACAGGAAATGGTAATGAAGGTCAAAGAGCCACTTCCTGAGGAATACGATTATTTTTATGAAGGACTTATTCTATTCACCTTTTTGCATTTAGCTGCTGAACCGGAGCTAACAAAGGCATTGATCGATAAAAAGGTAGTCGGGCTCGCGTATGAAACAGTCCAATTGGAAGATAAGTCATTGCCATTGTTAACACCAATGAGCGAGGTTGCTGGTTATATGGCTACACAGATTGGTGCACAACATTTGGAAAAGACCCAAGGCGGTAAAGGGGTTCTGTTAGCCGGGATCCCAGGTGTGAAAAGAGGCAAGGTTACGGTTATTGGCGGTGGGGTAGTTGGAACAAACGCTGCCAAAATTGCCCTAGGATTAGGTGCAGAGGTATCCATTTTGGAATTGAACCCGGTACGTTTAAGACAACTACACGAATTATTTGGCTCATCGGTTAATACGATCATGTCGAATCCTTTGAACATCCATGAAGAGGTTGTAAGTTCCGACTTAGTCATTGGTTCAGTTCTGATTCCTGGTACCAAAGCGCCGGTACTGGTAACAGAAGACATGGTAAAGGATATGGCGAATGGATCCGTCATTGTTGATGTTGCCATTGATCAAGGTGGAAATGTCGAAACAAGTGAGCGTATTATGAGTCACGATAATCCAACATTCACAAAGCATGGGGTTGTTCATTATACAGTAGCCAACATCCCTGGAGCAGTTCCACGTACCGGGACGATCGGACTAACGAATGTTACGGTACCTTATGCCTTGCAAATAGCGAATAAGGGGTATAAACAAGCATGTCTGGATAATCCGGCTCTATTTAAAGGAGTTAATACACTAGATGGAAATGTCACTTTTCAGGGTGTCGCAGAATCCCATAACCTTCCTTATCAGGATGCATCATCTTTATTTGAAAAGGCTGGGTTAACTGTCTAAGAGTATGAAGATAAACATACGAAAGTGGTACACATAATAGGTGTACCACTTTTTTAATGCAGTCCTAAGCGGAACTTACATACCCTGGGGACAACCGCGGAAACAATTTCGCGCATAAGGGACAGGAATTTTTATATGTACTTGAAGGAACACTCACGGTTTTAATAAAAGATGAAGAGTATATTTTGAACCCATATGATTGTGTGCTATTGGATTCTTCCATGCCGCATTATTGGCTTAATAGAAGTAATAAGCCTATAAAGTTTTTGTGTATTTCTGCAAGTGGTTCATAGTACTTGGTATAGAACGAAAATCGATGTCTGGACCCCACCGCTTTAATGCATTAGCTCGAAGTATTCTAATAAATCTAGTCATTTTTTAAAGCTATTAGATCAAGGATTAAGTTCTTTTTGAATCTAGTGGCTTTTTTGCCTTTCAATTGATTTGTGGTTTTCCATTTTTAATTCCTTTTGGTAAAAATCTCCCATTTTGTAGCTTTTGATCAAAGGAAATTTAAATCACTTCACCATTCCCTCCCAACAAGAATATGTTTAAAGAAAACATTCATAATGGAGGGGAAAGGATGATAAACGGACTGAAACACGTACTATTTTTATGTTTTGCAGGAATCCTCATCGTTGCTTTAAGTCATCCACTTGTCACTTCAGCCGCTGATCAAAAAACTCAAGCCTCTGAACCGGCTTTGATCGGTGAACAGAAAGGCGATTTTACGCTAACAGGAAAGGCAAGTAACGGAAACAATGAAACTCCTGGAGAATGGTATGCCGGCGAAACCCCGCCAAACTTGATTCCGGATGCACCTGTTTTGCTTTTCGTTCCGGGGTTGAATAGTGTCGCCCAAGTTTTTTGGGAAGATAATGATATGTATCAAACGGCATATGATGCAGGTTACCAAACTGCCTTTATTCAATTGCATGATGCCGGGGGAGCGTCCGCTGATATGTGGGATAATGGCGAGTTGCTTACGGAGAAAATAAAGGAGATTTCCGCACATTTTGATGGAAAACCAATTACAGTTATTGCCCACAGCAAGGGTGGTGTGGATACGCAGACAGCTCTAACGTATTATGATGCAAAGGATTACGTCGAGAATGTCATCACATTGTCGAGTCCACATCATGGATCACAGCTGGCTGATTTGGCGTACAGTTCTTGGGCTGGTTGGCTGGCAGATTTGATCGGTTCACAAGGAGAAGGCACTTATGCGATGCAAATGGGTTACATGGAGGAGTTTCGTGATGAAATAGATGCTGAGCCACAGGCATATTACAACGATTATTTTACAATGGGTGGAACGAATTGGGGATCGGCCTTTTCATCCACTTGGTTTGGCGGGATGTACCTATCCCAATTTGGTGAAAATGATGGTGTTGTAACGACAGCTAGCAGCAGCCTTTCTCGTGGACATGAGATTGCGATAGGGGACTGGAACCACACGACAATCCGGACAGGGGCAAACTTCCGCACATTTGAGGATTTTATTACGGATAACGGGGTTCCGCGTAATTTTACGGCAACATCGGATTCGTTGAGTAAAAACTCGAATTCGCCAGCCTACAATCAGTGGGTACATGGTGGTCAGTTGCCTGGGGAGAAGGAAAAAACGATAATCATCTCTGTTGAGGAAAACGTGAAACAACTCCACTTACAATTGCTAACTGCAGACCAGCTTTCAACAATCAAACTAACGGACCCATCTGGAAAAGAAATCATTCCGAAGTTCAAAGTCGATAAAGTGACGGAAGGATATTTTGCCGGTGCCATTAGTAACAGACTTGTTATTGAGAAACCGGAACCTGGCCAGTGGCAATTACATGTGGAAGCTGAACATGATGATGCCTATTTGTTTATGGCGGATTTTAAAACAGCGGAGCCAAAACTTTACCGTTCCCAAAAGAAAATGGAAAAAGATCAACTAACCTATCTTTTGAATATCGATTCTTCACAAGTAGTAGACGGATCGTTACGCGTGACATTCCATGTGACAGATACGAAAAATCCATCGAATACTAAGACATTCTCGGTTAACGGAAGTGCAGATCTGTCCCGAGTAATACAGCTAGATCAGGTGGATACCGTTTATAATGTGACGATTGATATTGCGGGGAAAACAAAAGAAGGGAATATTTTTAAACGGACGGTGGTGGATTCGGTTTATTATTAGGTGTTGGGGTCATCGCTCCGGTACGTTGATGGAGTTGATGATGGTGGAGATGTTGTGAATCTGGGAGATTGTTCATGCATCCCTTTTTGAATAGTAGAGTCGAGGGGAGTCTAGTTCTGTTTGCGATCCAAACCGAATGAATAATGATAATTGAACTGTGAAGCTGTTTGACCTATTTTGTTTTCCGGAAAAGGTTGGATAGCTTTTTTGTGTTGTATGAATAGGATAGTTGCGTTCCTGACATTGATGAACTAGGCATTCTGTAGCATTGACAAAAAGTTGGAAATTATTGATAGTAAAAATAAATAATTAAATGTTTGCTGTTGGTTTTTTTCGGCGTAACGTCCTATAAAAAAGGGGAAAACGAGAGAAAAACAGCGATATTTTAAGTAAAGCTAATTTTATAGAGGGAGGCGAATAACATGTCTACGGAAATAAAAATTGAGCAAAATCCAATTAAGCAAGCTATTTCTGTACTGGAAGGATCGGCACAAAACTTTGAATCTGCTTTTCCAGAAAAAATTGAAGGGGAAAATCAACTAGATCTTTTGGATCAGCTAAATCAATTAAATCATTCTTATTCATCCTTGATTGAGTCCTATAAATTATTGCTGCTTCACCATATAAACATAACGGAAGGATCTGTTGAGTCGCTTATCGAAACAGACCAATTGCTAGCGGATTATATGACGTATTTGAAATAGCCAAAAAAGTCGGTACCAACTGGGAACTGTGGGCTCTAAACATATGATACGAGGAGGGATGGAATGAAGACTTTGGATTCCTTGACTTTGCATGAAGGGATCGATGCAACACTTAAGGAAATCAACCATGTTCAGAATAAAGTAACTGAAGTACAAAAAGGCGTTCGTGGCATAATCGATTTAGAGAGTTATTTAAAGGGGAAAATGGGTGAATCGATCCGCTCCTTTTACGAAGGCATTCACGGACCATTTTTAATCTATTTGTACAAGTCGTTAAACCATTACAGGCAAGCGTTAGAAAAGCTGCAACAGGCTGTCAGATCTTATGAGTCAAATGAAAATGGGTTCGTTAGGGAAGAATTTCTGGATTACGATGTTCAAAATGGATTTAATAAAGCAGAACAGGTAACGGGAGGGTTAGTTGACGAGGCAAATGCAATTATAGCCAGTGTTTCTGATCTTGTTTCCATACCTTCAATTGACATGGAGGAATTTAGCTCCATGGTGCAGAAGGGAAAAAAGAAAACGAAAAATGATATAGAGCAGTTGCATGACCTGGATCACCAACAGACAAAAGCATTAAGTAAGGCAGGGGAAGATTTGGAGTTGCTTCATCAATACATAAATGAGATGACACGCACGTTTGCTTCTGATTACTCTATCACCACTTTTGACGCATTAACAGCCTTACAGCTGCCCTCGCTTCCTTCGATTTTACAAGAAGTGTACCCGGCCCCAGAGGAAACAGAAGAAACTAGTATATGGACCAAAATAAAAAATGGTGCTGTAAAGGTTGGAAAAGGGGTGTACAATACGGGTAAAGGAGCGGTGCTTGGTGGTGCCGATGTTGTCAAAGATACAGCGGTTGGTATCGGAAACACCATCATACACCCGTTTGAAACTATGGATTCCATGGCGAATATGGTGTTACATCCCGTCGATACCGGCCAATACATTGGTAACGCAATAGCGAAGTCATATGAGCGTGATATGGTCAATGGCGATGCCGAAAGCCGTGCGCACTGGGTAACCTATGCACTGGGTACAGCTGCCACAACCGTGTTTGGTACAAAAGGTGCGGGAACGGTAACGAAGACTGGTGTGGCAACAACGAAAGCGGCAGCAACAAAAACTACGGCAGCGGCCGGTAATGCCGTGAAAAATATGGACTTGTCGAGGTTTTTACCTTATGGACCCCAGTATCAATTGGCTGGTGGGGGTAAGGTTCCTTATAATGTAGTGGATGGGGAGTTTTTGAAGGATCAGTTGATTTTGAAGGCTGATAGTTTGGACAAAGGTAGTGACGGTATTAAGTTTACAAAGGAGCTACTGAAAACTAAACCTAAAAATTCCCCTGTACCAGGGCGCTGGGAGCAAAAAGGTGGAAAAGTAGAATTAGATGAAAATGGAACTTGGGTATATACAAATAAGAAAGGGCAATCTGTAACTTATCCGGACGGTTACCCTGATTTTACTCCTTATATGCATCCTTCAGTAAAGCCGGTGGAAATTGAAATTGCTAAGCCAGCAATTCGCCCGCTTGATTATAAGAAGGCAAACCAGAAGGCGGGGTTAAACAGAGACTCCGACCCGCCGATTCCGGCTTTTAATAAGCCACCTTTAGGTTACGTGTGGCATCATCATCAGGATGGAAAAACGATGATTCTTGTTGAAGAAAAAATCCATAAGCAATTCACTCACACTGGTGGGGTATCGGCCGTAAATAAAAAGTAGAGAAGGAGAGAAATTATTATGGTGAAAATTATAGACTCACATAAAAAACTTACATTAGAGGAAATCGATCTATTTGAAGTGGAGAATAATGTGAAATTAACAAAGATGTATAAAGAATTTCTACTTCAGTGGAATGGTGGCTTTCCCGAACCTAGCTTATTTTGGATTTCGAATGAACAGGGTGTAAGTGTTTTGAATAAATTTTACGGTATTGGTGACTTTTATAGTAATCTTGAAGACTATATAGATATATATGAATTTAGACTTCCATATGGATTCATACCAATAGCAGATGACCCAGGCGGAAACGCAGTATGCCTGGGCACAATAGATCCTTATTATGAAAAAATTTATTTCTGGGATCATGAACAAGAATCAGAAGACCTTGATTATATGAAAAATATGCATTTCCTAGCGGATAACATTAATGAATTCCTTGATAAGTTATATGAAGATGAAGAAGACTGAAATGACCAGAAGTAACATAAATTATGGTAATCAAAAGGGCTGGAACGTATAGAAAGCGTTCTGGTCTATTTTTTATTAATTTATCAGATACCTGTGACAAAACAAATTTTTTATGGAGCCATTAAAAAGATACTGCATGGTTTAATTAAAGATGGTGATAGTTTCAGAAATAATAAGATATTAGATAAGCAATTCAATAATTTTAGAAAAAAGTACTGGAAATGGCGTTTAAATAGTCTAGAGTGGGGTGATTAAATAATGAATGATATACTTTTAAAAATGATAAATAAACATTTCGAAAAAGGGGATTTTGTAGGGCGAGTTACTGAAGAAAATATAGATAGGGCTGAGCAAACTCTGGAAGTTGATTTTCCTGAAGAATAAAAAGCGTTCGTAAAAAGGTTTGGTGCTGGTGGTATTTGCGGCGTTGAGGTTTTAGGAGTAGAAGGGGCGGACTATGCCTCTGTCGTTGAGTGTACAAAGCATTATAGAGGATTAGGATTGCCAAAAAATTATTTAGTTATAGAGGATGTAGATGAATTTGTGTATTGTATAAACACAATGGATGACCATGTAGTAAGGCGGGATGATATAAGTAAACAGGAATCAAGAAGATATTCAACCTTTAATGAATATTTGCAAGATTCCTTTCAAGAGGCTATTGATAATATGGATTAAAATGATGTTATAGTGAATTAGGTATAATAACCTTTCATAAAATACAGAATATAAGTGTTCAAAAAAATTATAAGTGGGCCAAAAAATGGATGCTGTCGAAACAAAGGGCGACCTAACAAGAAGGTATAGTATGGTTGATAATAATAATCGCAGCGGAAAAAACCGAATGTCCGCGTGTGTGAAGCAGTTGAACGGGAAAGTTTAAAAATGTTCTGGTCGACTGTACTAAGATCTGCAAAGGGGGTCCGTTTATTAGGTATGGATCAACACACTGCTATATTGACGGTGGAAATGTTGTGAATCCGAGGGATGATTTAGTAGATATGCATGAAGAAATAGAATAAGGCTGGGAGTAGTAGAGTCGAGAGGAATCTAGTTCTGCCTGCGAGAAAACGTAAAAAATGAGAATTGAACTGTGTATAAAGCTGTTTGGCCTATTTTGGTTACCGAAAAAGGTTGGATAGCTTTTTTGTGTTGTGTGAGGAATGGTTAATCGTGGCTAGAGGATTTCAAACTACCGGATAGTTATCAGTTGGTATTTTTAGTGGTTTGATTATCTGGGCATACTGGTTTCTAAGCATGTGTTTTTGAGGCTACAGCTAGACTGCAGTGTTTCAGGTTCTTTTAGTGAAGTAGTCGAATATCAATGAGCCAGCTTATTCATGCGGGTTTATGTCCAAATCAATATATCAGTTGACGAAAAAGGGGAACTTACTATGTTTGAGGTACTATTAATCATTTCCGTTACAGCATTAATGTTTTTGTTCAGGGACCGGGAAAATGAGGAATATATAACCGTTTATAGTGGTGATGAATCAACCTTAAGTGAAGCCAACGTCTATTATTGGCTACTAAAGAATAATAAAATCCCTTTCAAATACCAAATCCCTTACAATTGGAAGAATCTTTACCAATTTGGATACCAAAAAAGCCCAGTCTATATCAAGGTAGCTAGAAATGATGTTGTAAGAGCAAGAAGAATAATATGGTTGTACAGGAAAGAACGAATGAAAATGGAAAGGAATATGGAAAGAGGGTAGTTGGTGTTGGGGTGGCGGGACATGGGGACAGGTTAGGTGTCCCGGCGTGAAATGTGCATGTTCGTTGACGTTGCGAGTGGGACAAGGGACCTGTCCCCATGTCCCACTTAGGGAATTAAAAAGCGGGGTAGACTTGTAATCTACCCCGCTTTTTACATATATATAGATATTATTTAGAAATATTGTTAAAATTATAATTATAGCAACTACATAAGCGGATGGGCGGTTGACCATCTCCCAAAGGAAGAAGGGAGGTGGTAAAAAATGACGACATATGAAGCAATCATTATTGCACTGACATCAAGTTTAGTTCTTGTAAATGGGCTAGCACTTGTTGTTGAGATCGTCAAAGAAACAAGAAAAAAGTAACCGTCCTTCACCCGACCAAAAGTTTAGGATAGGTTACTTTTTACTTAACTAAATATTCCTGGTCAGCCGCTTTTCTTGCGGCATGTATGTTGCTTAGACAGGGTGTTGTAAGCACTCTGTCTATTTTTCATTCTATGTTTTACTTATATATATTATACATGGTATTGTTAAGCTTTTTCAACTTTTTATAAATTTGCCAAGAACACTTCTGATTTAAATCACGAGATGAATTGGCTTCGGATAGGGCTTGGCTTAGAATGGGACATAGGGACAGGTTAGCTGTCCCGGCGTGGAATGCGCATGTGCGTTGACGTTGCGGGTGGGACAAGGGACCTGTCCCCATGTCCCACTTTTTCTATGTGTGGTAATGTGGTAGAATTGGCCTATAGTGTGTGGGGTTTATTAGTCCATTTAAATACGAGGAGTCTTATGATGGGAAAGAGTACGAAACATAAAAAGTCCAGAAAATTATGGTTAATAATACCGTTAGCCATAATTGTTGTGCTGATATTGGGTGTTGGTATATATGCGTTTTCTATCTACAACAATGCGAAACAGACAGTCAACGAAAAAATGCATGAGCCAGTGGAATCGATCGACCATAACCAAGCTAAGAAGAATATGAAAGCAACGAAGCCGTTAAATATTTTGCTGTTGGGTGTAGATGAACGTGCAAATGACAGAGGACGTTCCGATGCGTTAATGGTACTTTCTTTAGATCCTGAGAATGACAAAATGCAGTTGGTCAGTATCCCGCGTGATACACGCACAACTATTATTGGCAAAGGATCCGAAGACAAGATAAATCATGCCTATGCATTTGGCGGCGCTGATATGTCTGTTGCAACAGTGGAGAATTTCTTAGATATTTCGCTTGATTATTATGTCCGTATGAATATGGAAGGCTTGCAGGAGCTTGTTGACCAACTTGGAACGATTACGGTGGATAATGAAATCGAATGGAATGATGGGAAATACGATTTTAATGTGGGACCGGTTGAAATGGATGGGGATAAAACCATGCACTTCGTCCGCATGCGTAAGAAGGATCCAAATGGTGATTTTGGCAGAACAAAACGCCAACGCCAAGTGATACAAGGCATTGTCGATAAGGGTGCAAGCGCTGGATCTGTTAGTAAGATTAATGGTGTAATCGACATTCTTGGAAACAATATGGCAACAAACTTAGATTTTGATGATATGAAAAATTTGATGAGTGGATATAAGGATACAAGGAAAAACGTTACAAGTTATATGATGAAAGGGAACGGAACCAAAATCGACGGTGTGTATTACCTAATGATTCCTGATGAAGAAGTTGAGAAAGTGCATGGGATGATTGCGGGTGTGGAGATATAGGGATTGAGGGCCTGCGCAGGTGCGTGGGTCTTTTTTTCTATCTGACATGCTTGAACAGATCGTTGAAAGTGGTCATTCATCTGGATGGTAGTTTTTAAACTTAATAATTGAGTGGGAAAGCTAACTGAAAGTAAACATGTTCCACACACCTACCTGGATATATATTTGTTTCCTTTGATCCAAAATCTCCATGGGTAATTTTTCGCTTCGCCAGAGTTGCCAATGCCGATTCGTGGTCCGGCCATAATCTGGCTTGTGTCAATTGTCCGTCGGCGGGTAATCCAAAATGGCGATTTATCTAACGGGTGTCCATAGTCAGACATGGTGATCCCGAGTGCCTTGGTTAATTTGCCGGGGCCATTTGTCCATTGTTGTTCGTTTTTTGCCTTTGGTCTTCTTGCTGCCATAAGTTCTAGCCCGGAATATGGTTCAACTCCCCTAATAAGGATTGATTCAGGTCGATCTACTTCACCACTAACAATATTGAATAGGCAATGTGTATGCATGGTATGGGTATAGGCATGACCAGGTTCACCATACATGACCTCTGTTCGTTTCGTGCGCCGATTATTAAACGTGTGAGCTGCCCGGTCAACAGGCCCCATATATGCTTCCGTTTCAACAATGAACCCTGATGCGATACCTTCAGGAGTTTCTTTTATAAGTAGACATCCAAGTAAGGCCTTTGCTAGTTCGAGTGTTGGTTGATGGTAAAAATCTTTGTTTACGGGATTGTTTTCGAAAATAGACATGTCATTTCATCCTTTATTAAATAAATATTATGTGCCCTGTGGCTAATGCTAGCATTATTTTTATACTAATTTTTAATTATATTTTTTGGATGTTTTGTGCTTTATTGGATTGGTGGTGGGACAAAGGTTTATTGTCATTGCAAGTATTTTCTGTGAGAGAGCAGTGTAAAACCGGAAGAAGCATGGCAACAAAATGTGGATAACATTCCGCTTGAGCGCTCGCAAACGCAAGAAGATGTAGCAAATCTTGTTCTTATCTGGCATCGGAAGACTCCGATTATATGACTGGCCAAACAATTAATATTGATTGTGGAATCAAAGTACATGAATTATTACCTATTGATTCTTGATGAAAAATTATGAATATGTTGAAGGATGCACATCAGTTATTGATGTGTATTCTTTGCGTTTGGACACTATTATATTCGCCCTTCATCCTTATACCGACCAGTAATACTACTATTTGGGTGCCTTCAATTTTCGTGCAATCCAATGGGAATTCTAATCAGCTGGACAAGGATCCTGTCCCCATGTCCCACAATTAATGCGCATGACTATTACCTTTCTGTTATTATTGGTATAATGGATTTGAAGGTTTTTTACATTCATGATACAAATTATCTTAGGCTGAAAAAAGGTAATTTACCACATAAAGGAGTGGAACTTATGCAACAGAGTCAATTTGAAAAAATGAAAAACGGTGAAGGGTTTATCGCAGCGCTGGATCAGAGTGGTGGTAGTACGCCAAAAGCACTAGCCTTGTACGGTATTGAAGAAGATGCGTATAACGGCAAGGATGAAATGTTTGATCTTGTACACGAGATGCGAACGCGAATTATTACATCACCTGCTTTTGATTCCGAATATATCATCGGTGCTATTTTGTTTGAACAAACGATGGATCGCGAAATCGAAGGAATGTACACAGCTGATTATTTGGCAGAGAAAAAAGGCATCGTTCCTTTCTTAAAAGTGGACAAAGGTCTTGCTGAAGAAACAAATGGTGTGCAAATGATGAAGCCGATCACTGACCTGGACGAAACATTGAAACGGGCGAATGAACGTCATATCTTTGGAACAAAAATGCGCTCCGTTATCAAAGAAGCAAATCCAGAAGGCATCAAGGCTGTCGTTGAGCAGCAATTCGAAATTGGTAAACAGATCGTAGCTGCTGGTCTTGTTCCAATTATTGAACCGGAAGTAGACATTAACAGCAAAGAAAAAGAAAAATGCGAGGAACTATTAAAAGCTGAGATTTTGGATCAGCTTAACAAATTGGATGACAACGAGCATGTGATGTTGAAAGTTACGATTCCAACTGTCGCAAACTTATATAAAGAATTGATTGAGCATCCGAATGTTGTCCGTGTTGTCGCACTTTCTGGCGGTTACGCTGTGGATGAAGCAAATGAAAAATTGAAGGAAAATAATGGTCTTATTGCCAGCTTCTCCCGTGCACTATCCCAGGATTTGAATGCCAACCAAACAGATGAAGAATTCAATAACGCGCTTGGCAAAGCAGTGAAATCTATATACGAAGCTTCAATTTCATAAGCATGATTTATCTGTAATCCCGGGGAACACCCCCGGGGTTTTTTTGCGGTTCTCGGGTGGGACGTGGGGACAGGTTTGTTGTCCCAGTCTAGTTTGCCGGAGTGATGCGGGACAGAGGGTGGGACACTTAACCTGTCCCCATGTCCCAATATCGCTAAGTCTAAAAAATATATTTCTGACTAGACTGATGGATAAAAAAAGGATGTTGTGAGTAATTTGAGTTTGTATATAATAGCCTGGATGATTATCATTTTCCTTTTAACATGCACAACCCCAGCGTTTGGCGTGTTCCATGGAAACATAAAATTTAAACTTAACCCGAATCCGGAATGGTCGGGTCTTTTTGTGATTTATCCGGAGGGTTCCATAAAATGGGTTGAATTTGTAGGGCATTTTTTGATGTTCTTTATTTTGATAGCACTGTTAATGGCTGTTTTAAAAAAGCTAGCGACAGCTGTTTGGATTGTCTTTTTGTATGGAGTGGTAATTGAAATCCTGCAACCTTTTTTTGGCAGGGGAGCGGAATTTATAGATGTCATAGCCAATACAGGAGGGATCCTCATCTTTGCCACGTTGTACGGAATTGTCAGAAGTGTTAAACGCGTAGGCCTTTTGTGAAGTGGGTGGTATGTGAGAGGGCTGGGACATGGGGACAGGTCCCTCACACCCCCCATGTTCCTCTTGACAAATTTGTGAAAGCGTTTTAAAATTCAGTGTGTAACGGGTTACATATATTTTTTAGCGTGATATGTAACCCGTTACACAACCAAAATGAAAATCTAATAAACTGTGAAAGGTATTTGAAGTATGGCTACAATTAGGGAAGTTGCAAGCCTTGCGGGGGTGTCCGTTGCTACTGTATCGCGGGTGATTAATAACAATGGGTATGTGAACGCTGATACAAAGATACGTGTGGTTCAAGCTATTAATCAATTGAATTACAAGCCAAATGATGTCGCAAGAAGCCTATTTAAAGGGAAATCGAAAATGATAGCTTTATTTGTGCCAGATATTATGAATCCATTTTTCCCAGAATTGGCTAGAGCAGTGGAAGATGTATGTAATGTTCATGATTATACATTTGTGCTTTGTAACACAGATAACTCGATTGATAAGGAACTTACTTATTTAAATGCGCTGCAACAGAAATCGGTTGATGGCGTCATTATCGTTTCCAGCACCTTAACAAAGGAGCATATAAAGGATGTTAATGTTCCTATTATTGCTTTGGATAGAACGTTTGATGTGGAATTATCGACTGTAAAGGTAAATAATCGTCAAGGGGCAAGAGAAGCAACGGAATATTTAAAGTCAATCGGTTGCCAATGTATCGCACATATTTCTGGCCCTGAAAATGCAAGCAATACAGACGAACGCAGGCAGGGATTCCTGGATGTAATGGAAAGCGAGGAATGGTTTTCTCCTAATTATATCGTTTCAGGGAATTACAATCTGCAAGTAGCCGAAAAAGTAATTACACAGCTGCTAAGAGATTATCCAGAAATCGATGGTCTGTTCATCGCTAACGATGTGATGGGTGTAGGTGCCATCAAGGCTGCGGAAAAATTAGGCCTAGAAGTACCAAATGACTTATCGATTATCGGATTCGATGGCATTTTTTTAGGCGAAACAACAAGCCCAACGTTGACGACGATAGCACAACCAATCTATAAAATGGGATTTCGAGCTGCGGAATTGTTAATTGAACAAATAAATAATAAAGAATTTCCGCAAAGGATAGAAGAATTTTCGGTACAACTGGTTGAACGACAATCGACAAGAGTGAGGGGGTAGAAAATGACGAATAAACCAACGATATGTGTAATTGGAAGTATTAATATGGATTTAACGACGAAAACAAATAAAATGCCCGCACAAGGCGAAACGACCCTTGGCAAGAGTTTTGCGCAATATCCCGGTGGAAAAGGTGCAAATCAAGCTGTATCAGCCGCAAGACTTGGTGCAAATGTTCAGATGATTGGTGCTGTTGGTGCAGATGCATTTGGAGAAAATCTACTTTCTCATCTTAAATCAGAACATATAAATGTTGACGGTATTAAAGTTTGTTATGATTCAACAGGGATTGCGACGATTATTCTATCCGAAAATGATAACCGAATTATTGTTACTCCTGGTGCTAACTATTTCGTTTCACCGGAATTAGTAGAAGCCAATAAGCAGATGATTAAAAACAGTGATGGCGTGTTAATTCAACTTGAGATACCGATTGAAACAGTAAAATATGCCTTGGAAGTGGCGAATGAATACGATGTGCCGGCTATTCTAAATCCAGCGCCATACCAAACGCTACCAAAGGATTTACTGATGAGTGCGACTTACGTGACCCCGAATGACATAGAGGTTACCGAAATGGAAAATGATATCGACATTGATTCCATTAAAGAGAAACTCGTGATTACGAGAGGGGATGAAGGGGTTAACTATTATAGCGATCATACCCTACGTAATATAGCAGGGTTTCAAGTTGACGTGGAGGATACAACCGGTGCGGGTGATACATTTAATGGTGCATTAGCCACAAAGCTTGCGAACGGTGCATCCATCGATGAATCTATTTTATTTGCAAACGCGTCGGCAGCACTTTCCGTAACAAAAGTAGGAGCCCAAAAAGGGATGCCGACTAAAGAAGAAGTAGAAACGTTTATGAAGGAGAAGGAGATTTTAAATTGAAAAAGGCTGGTATGTTAAATCGGGAAATTTCCTCTCTCCTTTCGAGGATGGGGCATACGGATAAAATTCTTATCGCTGATTGTGGACTTCCAATTCCCGATGAAACGCTTTGTATTGATCTATCGCTCAAGCTTGGTAAACCAAGTTTTGAATCTGTCCTTGCTGCGACTGTTGAAGATATGGAAATTGAAAAAATGACCTTGGCAAATGAAATAAAAGCAGAAAACGTTACTTTGCATACAAAACTATTAAAACAGTATTCTCCTGCCCCTATCGATTATATTTCGCATGAAGAATTAAAAGAACAAATCAAAGAAATGAAAGCGGTTATTCGAACGGGCGAGGCAAGTCCCTATGCGAATGTAATTTTACAAGCGGGTGTTATTTTTTAAAGAAAGGCGGTGGACTTAGATGACGGAAGAAGCTTCTATTGAGATGGCCAAAATCAGCAAATCATTTTCAGGTAACCAAGTGCTAAAAGATGTGAATTTTGACGTAAGAAAAGGTGAAATCCATGCATTGATGGGAGAAAATGGTGCTGGAAAATCTACCTTAGTGAAGGTGTTAACGGGGATTCATTCTCGAGATAAGGGAGTCGTTAAAGTTCAGGGAGAGGAAGTTCACTTTACAAATCCGAAACAAGCTGAAAAGAGAGGAATCATTGTTATTCATCAGGAATTGAATATTATTCCTTACTTAACGGTAGCCCAAAATATGTTTCTTGGAAAAGAGATTACGTACGGCAAGTCTGGTATTTTAAATATAAAAAAAATGAATACTTTGGCAAAGAAAAACTTACGTGAATTAGGCGTAGAAAATATTAAGCCTGACGATCTTGCTGGAGAGTTATCAGTTGGGAAACAACAAATGGTAGAAATTGCTCGAGCATTAGCAACAAATGCAGAAGTAATTATCATGGATGAACCAACGGCTGCGCTTACAGATCGGGAAATTGAAAGTCTATTTAAAGTAATCGACTCCTTGAAGCAACAAGGCGTTAGTTTTGTCTATATATCACATAGAATGGAAGAGATCTTTGAAATATGTGATAGAATTACGGTTTTAAGAGACGGACAATATATTGGAACGGAGATTATAGCCGATACGTCATTTGAAAAAATTGTGAAAATGATGGTCGGTCGTGAGCTTGGTGATCGCTTTCCTACAAAAAATAATCCAATTGGAAATGTTGTTTTTCAGGTGGAGAATTTAACATCAAAAGGAGTTTTTCATAACGTGAATTTTGATGTGAAAGAGGGCGAAATATTAGGTGTCGCAGGATTAATGGGTGCTGGACGAACAGAAGTGATGGAGGCCATTTTTGGTTACCGTAAAAAGCAGAGTGGCACGGTGAAATTGCAAGAACAAGTCTTAAATACAAATCATCCAAGTAATCTGATTAAGGCTGGAATAGGCTTTATCACAGAAGATCGAAAAGGGGAAGGCTTAGTTCTGAATTCCACTATTCGTGAGAACATCGCGCTAGCAAATCTCAAAACGATTTCCAATGGTGGGGTAATCGTAAATTCAAAAGAAAGAAGATTAGTGGATGATTTGATTGAGCAACTTCATGTGAAAACGACTGGAAGAGAGCAGGCTGTTCAATCACTTAGCGGTGGTAATCAACAAAAAGTTGTTATTTCAAAATGGTTGGGGATCAAGCCAAGAATTCTTATTTTAGACGAGCCAACAAGGGGAGTCGATATTGGTGCCAAAAAAGAAATTTATACGATAATGAATGAACTGACTGAAAATGGGGTTGCCATTATTATGATTTCCTCCGAATTACCAGAAGTCTTAGGAGTAAGCGATCGTATTATGGTTATGCATGAAGGGGAAATTTCAGCCTTTCTTAGCCGTGATGAAGCTACCCAAGAAAAAATTATGATAGCAGCAACAGGAGGGAATTAGTATGAAAAATTACTTGAAAAATAACATTTCTATAATTGGTCCCTTAGTGGGTTTAATTATATTTTCTATAATACTAGGTTTTTTGAGTGATAGTTTCTTTACATTGAATAATATATTCAACTTATTTAGGCAAGTATCTGTAAACGCTTTAATTGCATTCGGGATGACATTTGTTATTTTAACAGCTGGAATCGACTTATCAGTTGGATCTACTTTGGCATTAGGTAGCGCGCTTACAGCAGGTTTACTGACAAGTGGAATAGATCCGTTATTGGCAGTATTGATTGGACTCATTATTGGATTAGTATTAGGTGCAATTAATGGATTAATTATTGCAAAAGGTAAGGTGGCTCCTTTTATTGCTACACTTGCGACAATGACGATTTATCGTGGGGCAACCTTAGTATTTACAGATGGTAAACCAATAACTGGCCTATCAGATAGTTTTACATTTGAAATGATTGGAAGCGGTTATGTTTTTGGTATACCTTTTCCAGTAATCTTAATGTTTATTGCCTTTTTCGTCTTATATTTTGTGCTCCGAAAAACTGTTTTTGGCAGACAAGTTTATGCGATTGGTGGGAACGAAGAAGCTGCGAAATTATCCGGAATTAAATCCGATCGAGTAAAGATTTGGGTTTACTCGCTTACTGGTATGTTAGCTGTTTTGGCTGGTATTATCATGACCAGTCGTTTGAATTCTGCACAGCCTACAGCAGGAGCAAGTTATGAATTAGATGCCATTGCCGCTGTTGTTATCGGTGGAACAAGTTTAGCAGGCGGAAAAGGTAAAATTGTTGGTACGTTGATCGGTGCACTTATTATAGGTGTTATTGATAATGGATTGAACTTATTAAATGTATCATCATTTTATCAACAAATCGTCAAAGGTGGCATTATTTTACTAGCAGTATTACTTGATCGCAGTCAAAATAAATAAATTTACAACAAGATGTTTTCATTAGCATCTTGAAAAAATATAAAAGGAAATTAGGGAGGAAAAAAGATGAATAAATGGTTGAAAATGATAGGTTGTGTCACGGTGCTTTTCGTTGTTTTAGCAGCATGTTCCACAAAGGCTCCGGGTTCTGATAAATCGGATGATGCTAAAGAAGGATCAGGAAATGATACAGTGAAAATTGGATTGTCTGTCTCAACACTTAATAATCCATTTTTCGTAACGTTACGTGATGGTGCTGAAGCTGCAGCAAAGGAAAAAGGGTATGAAGTAATTACATCAGATGCGCAAGATGATCCGTCTACACAGCTAAGTGATATAGAAGATTTATTACAGCAAGATATTGATGTTCTGTTAGTAAATCCAGTTGATTCAGATGCCATTGTGTCTGCAGTTGAATTAGCAAATGATGCAGATATTCCTGTCATTACAGTTGATAGAAGTTCTGAGGGTGGAGAAGTTGTAACTCATATTGCTTCTGATAATGTTGAAGGTGGTCAAATGGCTGGAGAATTTATTGCGGAACAGTTAGAAAATGAAGGATCTATAGTTGAATTAGAAGGTATACCCGGTGCTTCAGCAACCCGTGAACGTGGAGAAGGTTTCCATAATTCTATAGACGAGGTTGATAATATTGAAGTTGTAGCGAATCAGTCTGCAAACTTTGCTAGAACAGAGGGTTTATCCGTAATGGAAAATATTATTCAAAGTACAGATAATATTGATGCCGTATTTGCTCACAATGATGAAATGGCGCTTGGTGCATTAGAAGCATTAGAGGCAAAAGGTATGTCTGATGACGTGGTTGTAGTAGGATTCGATGCCACTGACGATGCAGTGGAGGCTGTAAAGGAAGGGAAAATGGATGCAACAATTGCCCAAAACCCAGAATTAATCGGTAAAACAGCAATAGAAACTGCCAGTAAAGTAGCAAATGGAGAAACAGTCGATGAATTCATTCCAGTGGAATTAGAACTAATCACTGAGTAGTTATGGTAGGACATGGGAACAGAGAGCTGTCCCCATGTCCTTATTAAGTATACAGTGGAGATAATGATTTAAGCAGATTTTGCGATAGGCCTTTGCGGGGAGGAAACACTCTGCAGGGCTTTTTTTTTTGAGACGAAGGGATAGGTACATAGTCTTAGAGGCGCATCGTATTTTACTGGACAAATTTTGGGGGGATAGGAAATTTTGACAAAGAAGAAGCTTAATAGAGATAAACTATTAAGTAATTGTTGAATTAAAGTGCAACTGAGTATTATTGTGAGGGTGATTGGTTGTCATGCTTCTTTCCTTATTGGGAAAGGAGGTGATAATTATGGAAACGTTTCTCGAATTCTTGCGGAGAAGTTCTGAAGGGAGTAGTGAGAAATAAGCGCATATTTCAGTTTAATGTAAGGAAAATATTACATCATGTTTAAACAAATCCTTTAATTTCGTTAGTACAGTAATGGCTTTGATGGAGCTATGACACAGGGGGCACACTTTACGAATACGGGCAAGGATGCATTTGAGAATTTTACAGTTAAGGATCTCTAGCATATTTCATTTATAGGGTGTCTTACGTAATCAAAATAAGTAAAAACTATTGGCAGGAAGGAAGTCTTACTGGAATTTCTATGGGGCTTCCTTTGTTCTAGCGTTTATCAGGCAAAAAGAAACGTGATTTCTCAACCACGTTTCTAAAGTTAGCCTAGTAAAAAACCGCCATACACAAGAGCAACTCCGATTACAAAAGCCGGATGAACCTTCATTCGTTCAATCAATAAATAGCTACTAACTATGATTAAAGCCGTTTGCCAAAGACCAATTCCTTCATAAGATTCGTTAAAAAATCGCCATGCCATAATACCAAGCAATATAGCAATAACTGGGCGGACATAAAGTGTTAATCTTTTCACCTTGCTAGAGTCTTTATATTTATAGAGGACTCCTAATAACAAAATCATAATGATTAACGAGGGGGCAACTGCAGCAAAGACACCGATTAGTGAGCCTAAAATCCCACCCTCGTCATACCCGATATAACCGGCCATTTTAGTGGCTATCGGTCCTGGCAATGAATTTGCTAATGCTAACATTTCACTAAATTCCTGGACATTCATCCATTCATAACGCTTTACGACCTCATTTTCAACTAACGGAATGGATGCCGGTCCACCACCATAGCCAAGAATTCCCGGGATAAAAAAGGCAAGAAATATATGCCAATATTTCATGATGATTCACCTTCCCTCTTCCTGACATCGTGATCAGACTGTTCAGATTTATCTGTTTTGTCTTTCTGTATTAATGCAGCAACAAGTAATATTCCGATCAATATACCTGGATGTACATTCAAAAAATAAAGCAGAACAAATATTACAAGAGACATTATTCCCGTCTGCAGCCAACCCATTCCTTCAATTGCTTTGTGTAAAAACTGCCATGTCAAAACTGCAAGCATGACACCCACAACTGGTATAACAGCAGCAGTCATACCGTTGACCCAATTTAAGTCCTTAATTGACGTTAGTGATGACAACAAAATAATCATTAAAACTATAGTTGGTAGAATAGAAGCTAAAACAGCATTCAACATACCCCAAAATCCAGTAACACGATGCCCAATATAACCAGCTAGCTTCGTTGCAATAGGGCCTGGTAATGTATTCGCTAACGCCAACAAATCACCAAAATCCTCATCACTCATCCATTTATATTTATCAACTACTTCTTTATGGATTAATGGGATAGATCCTGGACCACCACCATAACCAAGCATACCAATTCTAAAAAAGGCAATAAATAAATCCCAATGTGTTTTCATCTGCAACAAACCTCATGTTTATTTTTCATTGGTGCTACCATGCGGAAACCGTGCCATCTGTTCTTGATTCTGTGCCGCCAACTAGCACACCTGAGTCAGGATCTCGCCAGATAATTTGCCCTCTTCCAAAACTGTTTGGTTCAAGCGCCAAATGGATATCGTGTCCTTTTTCGGATAATGCTTGTGCAAGATGATGGGGGAATTTATGTTCTAATTCTACCGTTTTTTCTTTCATCCACTGCCAACGTGGTGCATCCAGTGCTGCCTGCGGGTTAAGTCCAAAATCAATTGTATTCATAACGACTTGAACATGCCCCTGAGGTTGCATAAACCCTCCCATTACGCCAAATGGGCCAACAGGTTGGTTGTCTTTTGTTAAAAAACCAGGAATGATGGTATGATAGGTTTTCTTGGCACCTTCTAATGCATTTACATGGTTAGGATCCATTAAAAAATTATGTCCACGATTCTGCAAAGCAATTCCTGTACCTGGGACAACTAACCCTGATCCAAATCCCATGTAGTTACTTTGAATAAATGAAACCATATTGCCTTCATTATCCGCTGTTGCTAAATAAACTGTTCCGCTTAAAGTTGGTTCTCCAGCATCTGGCAGTAACGCTTCGTCATTAATAAGATTCCTACGCGTTTCTCCATATTTGTCGCACAACAAATCGTTAGTAGAATATTTCATATAGTTTTCTTCTGTTATATGTTTTTGCCCGTCTGCAAATGCCAGCTTAATAGCTTCAATTTGTTTGTGATATGTTTCCACTGATTCCTTCTCGGTAAAGTTAAATCCTTTTAAAATATTTAATGCTTGAAGTGCTACAATTCCTTGGCCATTTGGTGGTATTTCCCAAACGTCGTAGCCACGATAATTGACGTTAATTGGCTTTACCCACTCCGGCTTATTTTCTGCAAGGTCCTCAGCTGATAGATAGCCACCAGTTTCTTTTGAGAATGTAGCAATTTTTTCAGCAAGTTCGCCACGATAAAATGATTCTGCATTTGTTTCGGCTATTTTTTGCAACGTTTCTGCATGATCTAAAGACGACCATACTTCTCCAGCTTTAGGTGCCCGACCCCTTGGTGCAAAGGTATCGAACCAATTAGTGAAAATATCATCCGTCAATTCGGTTTTAAAAACGTTATATGCTTTCTTCCAATACTTACTTAAAATAGGTGAAACGGGAAATCCCTCTGTAGCGTATGTAACAGCGGGTTCGAGTACATTTGTTAATGGTAGCTTTCCAAACTTGTTCGATAACTCTGCCCATGCACCTGGTGCTCCGGGAACAGTTACAGGGGTCCATCCATATTTAGGAACCTCTTCATAACCAGCGTTTTTCACCTTATCAATTGATATGTTTCTTGGTGATCTCCCACTACCGTTTAATCCATGCAATTCACCTTTTGTCCAAACCAAAGCAAAAGCATCACCACCAATTCCATTCGAAGTTGGTTCTACCACAGTCAAACAGGCAGCTGTAGCAATCGCAGCATCAATGGCATTTCCACCTTGTTTTAAAATTGATAGTCCTGCTTGAGCAGCAAGTGGTTGCGACGTTGCAACCATGCCATTTTTTGCATATATTGCGTTTCTTGTGTTTGGGTATGGATAAGATTGGTGATTAAAGGTAAACATTTGAAACACTCCTTTCAAAAAGAATGCCAATATAGGTTGGCATCTTTTTGAATTTATAATTTGGTAGTTGCTTAATAAATTAATTTAAAGTGACATCTTCAATCATGTAGATACCAGCAGGGTGCATCCAAAAGCCTTCTACATTATTACCTACTGCTACTAGGTCTTCGTCATTTCTTAAAAAGACCATTGGTGCATCCTCAACTTCAATTTTTTGTGCCTTTTCGTAGATCTCAAGACGTTTATCAGGATTTGTCTCTTGACGTCCTTTGTTAATTAACTCATCCACTTCTGGATTATCGTAAAAAGAGCGATTTCCCGGATTACCTTTAGCATCTGAGTGGAATAAGAAATACTGGTTATAGTCCGCATCACCTGTCATATTGGACCAACCTAGTATAAACATGTCATGATCGCCATTAGCAGTACCCTCAAGGTAAGCACCCCACTCTACCACTTTTATCTCAGTTTCTATCCCAATTCCTTTTAATTGGGACTGAACAACTTCTGCTACATCCATTCTCGCTTTATTGTCATTAGTCCATATAGTTGTTTTAAAGCCGTCCTCATAACCAGCCTCTTTTAGCAACTCTTTTGCCTTTTCGATGTTGTAACTGTATCCCGCAATATTTTCACTATACCCCCAGACACCAGGTCCCATAGGTCCTTTAGCAACTGTTCCAACATTATTATAAACTCCGCTAATTATAGCCTCTTTATCTACAGCATAGTTGATCGCTTGTCGAACTCTAGCGTCATCAAAGGGTTCCTTTTCCACATTAAATCCAATGTAATCGATCCCTAATCCGTCACTACGATTAAGTTTCATATTTTGGCTATTTTCAATACGATCTACTTCACTTACAGGTACAGGTTCCGCTAAATGTGCTTCCCCCGTTTCTACCATCGCAATACGTGTTGAGTCTTCGGGAACAACTTTAAATACCACACTATCTATATTTGGTTTTTCACCCCAGTATTCATCATAAGTTGATAGTTTTATTTCAGATCCGGGTGTCCAAGATTCAAATTTAAACATCCCTGTTCCCACTGGATGTTGGCCTAATTCTGCTCCATACTCATCAATAGCTTTAGGACTAATGATTCCTCCAGCATAGTGGGCTAGATTTGAGAGAAGTGGAGCAAAAGGGTATGAAGTCTTAAATTCTACGGTGTAGTCATCCACTATATTAATTTCCTCGATCATTTCGTACAAACTTGCTCTTGGAGAGGCTGTTTCCTCAGAAAGGACCCTGTCAAAAGTCTTCTTAACAGCCTCTGCATTAAAGTCTGTACCGTCATGGAATTTAACACCTTCTCTTAATTTAAATTTCCATGTTAAATCATCAATTTGTTCCCAATCCGTAGCTAGAACGGGTTGTATTTCCATATTTTTGTCCTGCTTTACCAGGCCTTCATAAATTTTCCCATGATACACATTCGCTGACGGTATGTCAGTTCCCTTATGGGGGTCAAGTTGAGTAGCATCTGATAATACAGCTATGACAAGCTCTCCACCTGATGCCCCTGACTCGTTTCCGTTTTCGTTTTCGTTGCTTGCGTTGCCAACACCTTGTGTTTCATTTGAACCTGTACATCCAGTGATAAGTATTATGGTGAATAGACTAAATAATACAATTAAAATGTTTCTCTTCATTTTTTCTCCCCCTTAGTCAAAGAATTTGTAAAGTTTTTGTAGAATTTGTCAAATTGTTAATCCCATTTTCTTCAACAACAATTAAATCTTCAATTCTAACTCCACCATAGTTTGGAATATATATGCCAGGTTCAACAGTCAACACCATTCCAGGCTTCAATACAGTTTTATCAGTACTTCTCATGGCCGGCTTTTCATGAATCTCAAGACCCAGTGCATGCCCGAGACTATGTCCGAAATTTTCTCCATAACCAGCTTCCCGAATTATAGAACGTCCTATGTCATCAATGTTTGAACATGTTTCACCAGCCTTTATTGCTGATAACGAGATTTCTTGAGCATATTTAACTGTTTCATATATTTTTCGTTGTTTTTCTGTCGGCTCCCCCATAATCACAGTTCTAGTGAAATCAGTGTAATATCCCTTCACTTTGGCACCAAAATCCATTTTTACGAAATCGCCATTTTTTATCACACGACTTGTTGCTTGACCATGTGGTAAACAGGAGCGCTCACCAGTAGCAATAACGTGGTTCTCCTTAATCCCATCTGCCCCAAGTTTTTTCATTACATACTCTAGTTCTAAAGCAAGTTCAGATTCAGTTATTCCGGTTTTAATATAAGAGAGAATATGGGTGAAAGTTTTATCTACAATGTCCATCCCTTGTTTTATATAGGAGATTTCGGTTTTATCTTTTATCATTCTTTCCTCTAAAATTAGGCCATCAATATTAACAAATTCAGTTTTAGGTAGGGAATTAGTTAATAGCATGTAATCATCGACATTTAACGATGAGAACTCTATTCCCACCTTTTGTACCTCAATGTTTGATAATTTATTTATTATCGCATTTAAAAGAGGAGGTTTGACCACCTGAATATCATGAATATCAACTTCAGCGTGTGCTTGATCTCCATATCGAAAATCCGTGTAAAAAGTACTGTAATTAGGTCCTACAATAATACTTCCACTTGAACCCGTAAATCCAGAGTAATAATAACAATTTACTCTCGAAGATAGAAAAATAGCATCAACTCCAAACTCATCCATCTTCTCTACAAGCTTTTTTCTACGAGCTTTGTACAAATCATTCACCACCTTTTTCTTCTTTTGTCTATTATAAGAAACTTTAGAATACAATGTTTTTAAAATTTTTACTATTGTTTATAATTACTTTACCTATTATTAAAAAATGAGGAAAACTATATTTAATTCTGATAACTTTAACATTAATCTTAAAAAATTATCAGGAGGGTGGGAATGACTAATGATCAATAATGAAGAAATTCAAATTAATAAAAAACAAATTGCCTTTAAGAAAAGCCCACGTCTATCGAGGTTTAATGAGTTTATAAAAAAAATAGTTAAAAACAAGGCTTCACTCATAGGGGGGATTATTGTTGTTACATACTTTATTATAGCGATATTTGCTCCTTGGATTGCACCATATGACCCGCTTGGAGTGGATCTTGTGAATAAACTTCAAACCCCTTCATGGGAACATTGGTTTGGAACGGATGACAAAGGAAGAGATATCCTAAGTAGAATTATTTATGGATCACGATTATCACTTTCGGTTGGTGTCTTGTCTGTTCTAATAGGTGCATTTTTTGGGATTACACTTGGATTAATATCAGGGTATTATGGCAAATTAATAGATACCGTGATAATGAGATTTATAGATGTTCTACTTGCCTTTCCTGGAATTTTGTTGGCATTAGCTATCATAAGTGCATTGGGTCCAGATTTAATAAATGTAATGATCGCAGTTGGGATTTTTTCAATCCCAACATTTGCAAGAATAGTACGAGGTTCCACGCTTTCAATGAAAAAAGTAGAACATATTGATGCTATAAAAACATTAGGAGCTAGTGACTTTAGAATTATCTTAGTTCATATTTTACCTAATATTTTATCACCAATTATTGTACAAGGAACACTGCGTGTAGCAACGGCTATATTGACAGCTGCTGGACTTTCATTCCTTGGAATGGGTGCACAACCTCCTTCACCAGAGTGGGGAGCGATGCTGTCAAATGGCCGAAATTTCTTATGGTCTGCACCGCATGTAGCAACATTCCCTGGCCTAGTAATAGCCTTTATTGTGATAGGCTTTAATTTGCTTGGCGATGGATTAAGAGATGCGCTGGATCCAAGAATGAAAAAATAAGGGGGAGAATATTATGCTAATCTTTATTGTAAGAAGATTCCTTCAGACAATACCAGTTTTAATAGGTGTTTCCATGGTGGTATTTTTAATCATGCAAATGGTTCCAGGTGATCCTGCCGTTATGCTTGCTGGTGAAAGTGCTACAAAGGAACAGGTGGAACAATTAAGAAATCAGTTAGGACTAGATCAACCCATGTATATACAATATTTTGAATATATTAAGAATGTAGTTCAAGGGGATTTGGGTGTATCTATCCGTTCAAATAGACCAGTATTAGATGAGATTATGGCTCGTTTACCAATTACGATTGAATTAGCATTTTGGAGTATTTTAGTTACAATATTTCTCGGGCTTCTAGCTGGAATTATTTCGGCAACAAAGCAATATTCATTTACCGATGTAAGTATTATGGTTGTCGCTTTACTTGGAGTATCATTACCTAACTTCTGGCTAGGATTAATGCTGATTTTATTTTTTTCAGTCAATATACAAATTTTCCCTGTAGCTGGTTGGGGGACATTCTTGCATGTTATTCTCCCGGCTATAACATTAGGAACAAGTGGTGCTGCAATTGTGGCTAGAATGACTCGATCTAGTATGTTAGAGGTTATCAGCCAAGACTACATCAGAACTGCAAAAGCTAAAGGCGTTAAAGATAGGTACATTACCTACAAACATGCATTAAAAAATGCATTAATACCCGTAATTACGGTAGTTGGACTACAATTTGGCGCTTTGTTAGGTGGAACGGTATTAACTGAATCCGTTTTTGCTATCAACGGAGTGGGCCGCATGATTGTAGATGCTATACGTATGAGGGATCTCCCACTAGTTCAAGGCTCTATTTTAGTAGTTTCATTTATATTTGTAATGGTAAATCTTATTGTTGACATTTCTTACAAGTTCTTTGATAAGAGGGTAGACTTAAATTAGTTCAGGTGGTGAAAAAATTATGAGTAAAAATGAGATCTTAAAGGTTAAAAATTTAAAAACATACTTTCATGCAGATGGTAAAATCACGAAAGCGGTAGATGGTGTTGATTTTGAGGTTAATGAAGGAGAAACATTAGGTATTGTTGGTGAATCCGGGTGTGGGAAGAGTATTACCTCACTATCTATAATGAGATTAGTTCCAAGTCCACCAGGTGTTATTTCAGGAGAAGGTGTTTATTTCAAGGGGGAAAACCTATTAGAAAAAACAGAGAAAGAAATGCGGAAAATCAGAGGTAACTCGATTTCAATGATTTTTCAAGAACCAATGACATCTTTAAATCCTGTATTTTCAGTTGGTGAACAAATTGCCGAGGCATTTAGAATCCATCAGAATTTAAATCGAAATGATGCATGGAATAAAGCGGTTGGTATGTTGCGTGTCGTTGGTATTCCTTCTCCTGAAAAAAGAGCTAAACAAGAACCACACGAGCTGAGTGGAGGTATGAGACAAAGGGTTATGATCGCTATAGCTCTTGCTTGTAATCCATCTTTACTAATTGCGGATGAACCTACAACTGCCCTGGATGTAACAATTCAAGCACAGATTCTAGATTTATTAAAAAAACTCCAAGAAGAATTTAATTCAGCTGTAATTATGATCACCCATGATTTAGGTGTAGTTGCCGAGACCTGTGATTACGTGGTTGTAATGTACGCAGGAAAAGTTGTTGAACATACTCATGTAGATAATTTATTTGATAATCCACTTCACCCGTATACACAGGGATTACTAAAATCCATGCCAAGGGTTCATGAAGATGTCGAAGAATTACAAGCAATTAAAGGAACAGTACCTAGTCCAGATAATCTCCCAAAAGGCTGTTCTTTTGCTCCCAGATGTCCGATTGCTAAAGATATTTGTCATAAAGAATTACCTGAACTGAAGGTCCTTGATTCCGGAAGTAAAGTAAGATGCTTTGCCTATACTGATAAATGGAATGGGAAGGAGAAGAATGCAAATGACAGTACAAACAGAGACGCCTATTCTGAAAGTATCTAATTTAAAACAATATTTCCCTATAAAGAGTGGTATATTTTCGAGAGTTAGTAATCATGTAAAAGCAGTTGATGATATTTCATTTGAGGTATTTAAAGGGGAGACATTAAGTATCGTTGGTGAATCAGGTTGTGGAAAATCCACAACAGGAAGAGCTATATTAAGGTTAGAAGATCCAACCTCTGGTAAAATAGAGTTCGATGGTAAGGATCTACTGAACTTGTCGAAGCGGAAAATGCGTTCCATCCGGAAAGATGTCCAAGTTATTTTTCAAGATCCTTTTGCTTCGTTAAACCCAAGACAAACAGTAGGAAGAATAATTGAAGAAGCACTAGAAATTCTAAGTGATTTATCTAAATCTGACAGAATAAAAAGAGTTTCTGAGTTGCTTGAGCAAGTGGGGTTAAGACCAGAGTTTGCCAACCGGTACCCGCATGAATTTAGCGGTGGTCAACGTCAAAGAATTGGAATAGCGAGGGCATTAGCGGCAAATCCTAAAATAATTATTTGTGATGAAGCTGTTTCGGCATTGGATGTATCGGTTCAAGCACAAGTATTAAATCTATTAAAAAAAATACAGAAGGAATATAAACTAACCTATATATTTATTTCACATGATTTAGGGGTTGTACGCCATATCTCAAATAGAGTCATGGTAATGTACCTAGGTAAAGTTGTTGAGATTGGTGAAAAAAAGACGATATTTGAAAACCCGCATCATCCTTATACAAAAGCTCTTTTGTCGGCTATTCCTGAGCCCAAAAAAGAGAGGAGAAAAGAGAGGATGATTTTAACGGGAGATGTTCCATCACCCATAAATCCACCTAGCGGATGTAAGTTTCATACTAGATGCCCTTTTGCTACCAAATATTGTAGGGAAAACACACCGACGCTAGAAAAAACAAACCATAATAGCGAAGTTGCATGCTTTTATGCAGAAGAATTATTTGATAACAATTAAAGTTCTGCAAGCTTCAAATAATCCCCACTTGTTAATTAACATGTGGGGATTTACGTATATTATAGGCTAGTATGTCTACCCCATAAAAAGCGAATATTTTTCTAGTTGCAATAATAACAGATAAGTGCAATAATTAACCAAACTATGAAAAGATTATAGATAGTGAAGTAATTATAGAAGAAGTGATTTGTGTGCATATTAGCCAGGAAATGTTTACAGTTATAATCATAATCGGGGTTTTTATTCCAATTATTAGTGCTATTATGCTATTTATGGTAGTTGCTTATGAGAAAGAAATTAGACTTTTGACCACAGAAAAGCAAAATGTTGAATTGGAAAAGGAATTCCAGCGTAGTAAATACACACAACTAAACGCTAAAATACAACCCCATTTTTTGTTTAACACAATGAACCTTATTTTGGGTCTCGCTCGATTAGAGAAAAAAAGATAATGATTGATACAATTGAGAATTTATCTGTGTTTCTTCGATTTAACTATCAAGTAGAAGATCATCTAATCCCTTTTGATAAAGAATTACATTATACAAAATCATACTTAGCGATTCAGAAAACACGATTCGGCTCAGCACTGACTGTTAATGAAGAAATAGATACAGAGATTGAAAATACTTTAGTTCCACCTTATTTATTGCAAACCATCACAGAAAATGCCTTTAAACATGGTTTGAACAAAAAAGTTGGAGAGAAAGTTCTTTCTATTACTTTTTATAAAGTAGACAGGAACGTCTTTATAGAAGTTATGGATAATGGTCATGGCGTTTCTAAAAATGTAGATTTGACGAATGAGACAACCGGATATGGGCTATATAATATTAAAAGACGGTTGGAGTTGGCATTTGGAGAAGGGAATATACAGATACAATTAATTCCATTAAAACAAGGTACAAAAATTATTACTAGATTTCCATTGCTTTTAATAGAAGAGAATGAAAGCGGTGATGAGTATGAACATTTTACTCGTAGATGATGAACCATATGAATTAGAGCAATTAACTTACCTAATTGGATCAAACTTTCCATCCTGGGGTATTTTAACAGCCCTTGATGGTATTCAGGCGTTACAAGTTTTGTTAAATAATGAAGTACAACTAGCGGTTTTAGATATAGAACTTCCAGGAAAAAGTGGTTTATCACTTGCGAAGGAGATAAAGCAAAATTACTCGTATGTGACTATCATTATGTTGTCTGCTTATCAAGATTTTAATTATGCAAGACGATCAATACAAATTGGTGTAGAAGATTACTTAACGAAACCAATTATTGAAAAAGAATTAAATGATGTTCTTAAAAAATATGTGAAGGACCATGACTTTTCCAATATTGTCCTTAGTGCAATCAACTACATTCATGAAAATTATCACGAAAAAATTAATTTATCTTCATTAGCTGAAGAAATCCATGTGAACCCTTCTTATTTAAGTAGAAAATTTCATCAAGAAATAGGAATGAAATTTTCAGACTATATACTTGACTATAGAATAAAAATTTCAAAGGAAATGTTGATTAAAAATAAAGCTGCTAATATCTCTTCCGTGGCTGATAAATGTGGCTTTAATAGTTTACATTATTTTAGTACCGTGTTTAAAAGGAAAGTAAAGATAACACCAAAGGAATATCGAGAAGAAGGGTACCGGAATTGAGAAGTATTTTTGAATATGAGGACCATTGTATAGAGAATGGATCGACCTCCTCCATTACAATTTCACGCTGGATATCAACAAATGCCATCTTCACCGCTCCTTCCATCGTAATAACACATGGAATTATGGAAGGAATATTATTTGGCTTCACCGCATTTTTGGCTACTGTAATAATGTATTTTGTTTTTAAAAGAAGCGTTATGAAACAGAGCAAGGGTAATGCTTTAAAAGGAGGTAACTTAGAACTAGGGAAATTACGAGTTTATTATTTGGTTAGTTCCTATATGCAGCTATACTTAATGGTTTTAGGTGGCGGTTTAGTAGTTAGCATTATGTGCCATTTTACTGTCATAATGGGAATGGTAATTTTTATAGTTTTATGCCTGTTATATTCTTTAGTAAAATTCGAACCCAATTTTAAACATCATATAAAACTGGCCCTATTATTTGTAGTAACAACCGGTGTTCTTGTATATATGTTAGTAACGGAAAATGTTGAGCAGATTTACCAAGGTATTCGTTTATATCACCCTTATTTGTTATTCGTAAATTGGAAGAGTGTAATTTTATTTGGAATGGCAGTTTGTATTATATTTATTGGGAAATTGATTGGCGATCCAATATCTCTGAAAAATTTTAACGATTTAGTAAGGAATAAAAAGGGTAAATATTGGCTTTTGATTGGTTTTGTGTGGGGTGCAATTCCTTTATCCTTTGTTTCTATTATAATTTCAGTAATATATAGTGGGGGATTTGAATCAATTTTTACTATCTTTCAAGATCTCTTTTCTTATTTTGGTAATTCTGTTTTCACAAGTATTATTCCTATTATTTTAATCCTTATTTTAATAGATACTTCAAGTATGGAAATAAAAGTATTAAGAAAACATGCTATGAAAAATAACTGGAGTATCTTTTTAACATTGATGGTTTTAATGATTTGTACAATATTTTTTAATGACAACTGGTTATCATTTTCTTTTGTATTTTTTATGACTGGCATTTGGATTGTAGCATATTTACCAGTAATAGGAGCCATTATTTTAAATAAACTTCATGATTCTAAACGATGTGAATTCCTAGGTATTGTTTCCGCGATTAGTGGGTATATATCCCTTTATTGGTTTGACCCTGTTATTGCGATACTTGTAACATTTTTAATTTCAGGGTGCCTGTCACTCCTTGAATTTTGTCGAAAAGGAATGGGGGAGGGTTAAAAACTGGCCCCACATGAAAATTGAAAGTAGCAATATGAATATAAATGTATAAATGAGAAAAACCCCCAGGATTTGGTTTAATAGAATTTGCCAAAAAACTATAACCAAAATGGGGGTTTTTTATGCCTAAAGACAATGTGCAATTAAGCATTTATTCGTTAACAATAAATCTCCTAATAACCATTCCCAAAGGGGGGGAATTCAAATCGCCCATTTGTCCCGTACTTACTTGAAACTATCTAAAAATGGCATTTGGCAAAAACGCGGAGACAAGCCAGTTTGGTGCATCGACAATCTCACTGATTTTCAGATCTACGGCTACGCTGCAGAGCATATAGGCTTCTTCATCCTTCATTCCATATGTGGATGTTAAATGCTCAATCATGTAACGAATTGCGTTCTTTGACGCTTCTACAAGATTTGGTCCATGCCCCGTTGTTACATAATAACCTCTACTATCTGCTTCTGGGGTAGGTTGGCCGGGAATCTCGTATCTTGGTTCTGCAATCGTTTTACCTTTGTGCAGCTTAAAACGTATAGTTGTTTCCATTGACGCTTCGATAGCAGTTCCGCATACTTCGCCATCTCCTTGTGCTGCATGTGTGTCGCCAATGGAAAACAGTGCACCTTCTACCCATACCGGTAAATAAAGTTTCGTACCTTTTGTTAAATGACGAATGTCCATGTTTCCACCATTTTTCCTTGGCGGTACAACACTGAAATTACCGTTTTCCGGCAAAGCGACACCAACTGTTCCGGGAAATGGCTTAATAAATAAATCAATACCGGGCAAAAATTCCGTTTTATTAGATTTGGTCAAATCAAAAATTTTGATCGCTGGATCCGCAAATTCATCAGCTAATAGGCCAAATCCTGGTATAATTGCTGTCCATCCCCAATCCAATTGGCGAAAATCTAGCATTTCAATTTCCAAAGTATCACCGGGTTGGGCTCCTTTTACATAAACTGGACCGGCTACAGGGTTGACCTTTTCAAAGTTTAAGTTTTTTACATCAGGGGACTTTGTATTTTTCGTAAACTGCCCCCCTGAGGATTCGGTGATTTCATATGTTATGGTTTGCCCTGATTCTACTTCTGCAATTGATTTGAGGCTATTATCCCATCCATAATGCATGTGTGATTTGAAATCGTGTATCGTTTTGTGTGTATGATGGTGATTGTGAATTGTCATTTGTATAACACTCCTTTATTTATTATCTAAATCAATCGTTGTACCTTTTTTTGTTACAGCGAAATAAATAGCTACAATAATTCCTAAAGCAATCCAGCTTAACCCAAGAATTTTCGCTTGTGTGGCAAGGCTGATCCAAACATACCCAATAATAGCAAAGCCAATCAACGGCAAGATTAGGTGACTCCAATAATTACCGCTCTTTTTTCGAATGAAATAGTGTACAAAGACACTAACATGTAAGAATAAAAATGCGGTTAATGCACCAAAGTTTACAAACGAAGTCAAAACTCCAATATCCCCCATGAAAATAAGACCAACAATTACAGATATTACTGCTATGAATAGAATACTAACATAAGGCGTTTTGTGTTTAGGGTGAATTTTTGCCAGGAAACGCGGCAATTTACGGTCCCTTCCCATACTAAATAAAACACGCGAAATAGCTACTTGCGCAACCAATGCATCTGCAATTCCCCATGCTAATGCAGTTGCTATTGCAGTAAGAATACCCAGCCATTCACCACCAGCGATGGTTGCCGTATCATAAAAAGCTGTTCCAATATCATTAAACGACTTAAAATCGGGATTAATTAATGCAGCAACCCATGTCTGTACCATAAACAGGATACCAACAGTTAATAGTGAAAATATTGTTGCTTTCCCTATTGCTTTTGGCCCACCTGCAGATTCCTCTGACAAGGTGGATATTGCATCAAATCCTAAAAAGCTTAATACAGCAATCGATACTGCTCCCATAACGACGTTCATACTAAATGTGTCTGGGTTATAGATTGGGTCGAACGAAAATGTCGCACCGTTTACACCATTCATAACTGCAGTCACTCCAACAACAAGGAAAATTGCTAACACGATTAATTCGAATATCAGGAAAATTTTATTTGTCCGGGCAGTAAACTCTATCCCGAAATAATTTATTACCGTGTTTATTGCAATAAAAATAATTAACCATACCCAACCTGGAACAGACGGCCACATACCTTCTAACGCAGTAGCACTAACGACGTATAGTAAAGCAGGAACCAGTATATAATCCAACAGAATGGCCCAGCCTGCAATAAATCCAACATACTCATTTATCCCTTTACCAGCATATGAATAAACGGATCCTGCCATTGGAAATGCTTCCGACATACGTGCATAACTCAGTGCGGTAAATATCATTCCCACCATACCGATCAGGTAAGCAAGAGCCACCATACCTTCAGCTGCAAGCATTACTTCACCATATATACCAAATGGTGCGATTGGAACCATGAATATTAGACCGTAAATTAATAGATCACTAAAAGATAAAGACCGTTTCAACTCCTGCTTGTAGCCAAACTCTTCAAGCCTTTTTGCTTCCACCTAGTAACCACTCCATTCGAATTATGATTCAAGTAAGTGAATGACTTGTGCATATAGGCTATCATCATGGTATTTTATTAATTTAGCCATTAGCACTTCCTTGTACAAGTATGTATATGGTGAATGTTGGTGTATATGATTATGTTTTGTGGTTCACTGTCACTCCCTGGAATTTGTCGGAAAGGGGAGAGGGACATGGGGACAGGTTAGCTGTCCCACCTTGTTCCCCTTGTTTGGTGATGGAACGCGGGTGGGACAAGGGACCTGTCCCCATATCCCAATTGTCTCTATTTTGCAAAAAATACATTGACAATGAATACGTTTTCATTTATATTTAGTTTAAATATTTTAAAAATTAGGTGGTTGGGATGGTTTCATCAAAAGATGTAGCAAGTTACGCAGGTATATCACAAACTACTGTATCCAGAGTGCTTAATACTCCAGATAAAGTGAATAAAGAAACATATGAAAAAGTTCTCGCAGCAATGAAGGAATTGAATTATCGTCCTAACTCAATTGCCCAGTCATTGGTTAATAAAAAGACAGGATCGATCGCACTATTATCGGGTCCGCTACACAACCCTTTTTTTGTAGAAACAACGACCTCTATCGTTAATTATGCAAAAGAAAGCGGATTTAATGTAAATGTGCATTTCGAAAATCTTGGGGATAACATGTCCGTTTACCAGGATGTTTTAAGTCATCGGGTTGATGGAATAATTTTGTCTTCCGTTTTATACGATGATCCAATTTATGAACAACTTAATAACCTCGATGTTCCATTTATTATGTTTAATCGAAAACATAAAGAACCGGGGCATTTTGTTGAAATGGATAATGTGCAAGCGGGGAGATTAGCCGCGGATCATTTAATAAACTTGAATCATCGCGAAATTGTGTGGGTAGGCGGCCCTACTAACATGACAACTTTTAGTGGTCGATTAGAAGGATTCAAACAATCTTTAATCGCGAACAATATCGCAGAAGATCCTAGGAACATTATTATAACCGATACGAGCAAGGAATCAATTTTTGAGGCTACTGAGTCTGTTATGTCGCGAAAAGAACGCCCGACTGCTATTTTTGCAGCAACAGATTCCATTGCAATTTATATTATGGATTTTCTTCAACAAAAAGGCTACGGCATTCCTGATGACATTAGCGTTATAGGTATTGACAATGTGGAGTTAAGTCGCCATCATTCATTCCAACTTAGTACCGTTGGAATCGTTGATAACAAAAACCTTGGCAGAATTGCTATTGAAAATCTTGTTGACCTTATTGATGGAGAAGGGGACAACCCAGATTTTGTTCAGCAAACATTAGAAACAAAATTGTTTTCCAGAATAACAACCAAAAAGTTGTAGAGAAAACTAAAGTTAAAATTGAATACGTTTGCATTAAATATACAAAAATAAGGAGGCTTTACAATGTATTATGTCAATAACTACTTAGAAAGGTTAAAAGAATCAAGTTTGAATACGTATTCATTATTAAATCCTCATACCCGAGAGGAAATTAGAGATATCCCTGATTGCAGTGATATTCAACTGAAGGAGGCAATATCGAAAAGTAAACAAGCATTCAATAAAATGAAAGCGTTAACCTCGGAAGAACGATCGGTTATTTTAGATAAGGCCAGTAGCATTATTGCTGAAAATAGAGAAGATTTTGCTCAAACCATTACGCTGGAATCAGGTAAGCCCGTTAAGTTTGCTAGAGGAGAAGTTGACCGGACCATTCAAACATTGAAATTCGCGTCAATTGAAGCGAGGAAATTAGAAGGAGAATCAATTCGATTAGATGCAGCGACAAATGGTAGCGGAAGAGATGCTTATACAATCTATCAACCAATTGGTGTTGTTGGTGCAATTACTCCCTTTAATTTCCCGCTTAATTTGGTGGTACATAAAGCAGGGCCGGCGCTTGGGGTAGGAAATACGATCATCGTGAAACCAGCTGAAAAAACTCCGTTATCAGCTATCAAACTAGCAGAAGTTTTTGAACAGGCAGGATTACCTAATGGAGCGTATCAAGTTGTTACTGGTGATGGCCCTAGATTGGGTAAAGTTCTAATTGACCATCCTGACGTACAAAAAATTACGTTTACTGGAAGTCCACAGGTTGGGGAACATATCAAATCACAAGCTGGTTTGAAAAAGGTAACTTTGGAGTTGGGCAGTAATTCTGCACTATACATTGACAAAAGTGTTCATAATAAAGTGCAGGAAATCGCCCAAAAAGCAGTCAATGGTGCTTTTTCATATAATGGGCAAGTATGTATTAGCACGCAAAGAATTTATGTACACAAAGATGTGAAAGAAGAATTTATCACTACATTTAAAAAGGCTACAGAGTCATTACAATATGGAGATCCTAGAGAGAACACGACAGATATATCTGGGGTAATTGACCAGAAGTCTCAGCAGCGTATTCTTAGTTGGATTGGTGAAGCGATTCATGAAGGTGCAGAGTTAATCACGGGTGGGTCGATGGAAAATAACGGCATTAAGCCAACAGTACTTTCAAATGTTTCATCAAGATCAAAAGTAGCTTGTAAGGAAGTGTTTGGGCCTGTCGTATTAATAAATACAGTGGATAGTGCAGAAACAGCACTGACAGAAATGAATAATAGCGAGTACGGATTAAATGCAGGTGTCTTTACGTATGATCTACCGCAGGCGTTTAATTTTGCTCATAACTTAGAAGTGGGCCAAGTGTTAGTGAATGACTTGCCAACGTTACGTTTTGATCATATGCCATATGGCGGGTTAAAATCATCCGGTTATGGATATGAAGGAATTAAGTATGCTATGCGAGAAATGGTTCATATGAAATTTATTAGCATGAATTATACCTTTTAGGTGGTGATGTAATGTATACATTTTCATTGGATGGGATTAGTATGCCACAAGATGCTAAATCCTTGTTTTACCCTTACGAAGTTACACAATGGCAGATACAATATAAACCATTTCCCTTTATGAAAATGAAAACAGAGAACAAATATTTAATTACGAATCTAACAAGAAAAGAAACGAATTTTTTTGAAGGAAATGTAAATAAATTTGTCCCTTTTCAAGAAAAAGACGATGCGCTAATCTTGCCAACGAATTATTTGCCAGAAGAACGGGCTAACGTTTCTGATAAATTTTTGGAAAATTACTACATCCACAAAAGAAAAGTATGGTCATACCCTAAAATAAGCTTGTTGAATACGTATGCATTGTTTGTACCTTATTTCATTTATAAAAAGCGAATCAAAAATGTGGAAAAAGATTTTTTAATGGAACCTTCAAGTGGGAGTGAGGATTTGCTAGACAAATATAAAGAGATCCAAAAATATGTACAAGCACAGGGGGTGATTACTTGACTTTCCTATATGTAATGATTGGTGTCTTAGTCACAACATGGGTAGGTATGGCAATTGTGTTATTTAAAACTAGATTATTAGACAAATAAGGGAGGTAGATGGAATTGGATAGTGTAATGATTTATTCATGGATTTTTATGGCTCTGTTTATCATTATGATGCTAGTTATGGGTTATGTTGGAATGAAGCGTACAAATAACCCAGACGATTTTGCAACAGCGCGATCTAGTTATGGACCAATTACGATTGCACTTGTTATAAGTGCAGGTATTTCAAGTGGATCAACATTTATGGGCATGCCTGGTTTAGCTTATGATATTGGAGCGCCAAGCTTATGGTATCCATTGCTATATCCCGTTGCTACGGTAATCGGGATGTTGTTTGTAGCAAAAACAATAAAAGTATATGGCGATAAATTTGGAACGAGAACTATTCCGGATTTTATCGGGGATCGTTTTAATAGTGAGTTTCTAAGAATTACACTTTCTATTATTACGATTTTGTTAATATTTTATGTTGTATCCCAGTTTGTAGCAGCTGCGACCATGTTCCAAACCATGATGGGTGTGGATTACAATGTTGGCTTGTTTATTACCGGGGCTGTGCTGGCAGTTTATGTATTTTTAGGTGGCTCCCACTCGGACATTTTAACAGATGCGGTTCAAGGATTTTTAATGGTTATTACAGCGATCGTTGTTGTTATATGTTTTGTAACTAGTGTAGGGGTAGATGGTGGCTTTGGCGATATGATTTCCTTAATTAAAGATAGAAACCCAGAAGGAGCCTTTGATCAATTGTTTATTCCTGGAGATATTACCTATGGATCATTTTGGTTAGTAGGGTTGCTATTTATTGCTCACTTACCATTCGGTGTTCTGCCACACTTAGGAAACAAGTTCTTAGCTGTTAAGTCAAATAAAGATATGAAGAAGTTAATTATGTATTGTACTATTTTTGCTACTATTCTCCCACTAATGGGGTTGGGCGGAATGTTAGGGTTAGCTGTTATTGATCCTTCCATGAACATACAACCAGACCAAGTCATTCCAGTGTTATTCCAAGAGATATTCCCTCCATTTATTGCAGCATTTTTAGCAATAGCTGTACTTTCGGCAGTTTTGTCTACATCTGATGGACTAATTGTTTCACTGACACAGGTACTTGCAAATGATATTTATCGAAAAACGATTGTTCCGAAAATAAACATATCTGAAAACAAATCACAGAAAATAGAGCTACTTATAAGCCGGTATTCGACATTTATTGTGATTTTAGCAGCAATATTGATGGCATGGTCACCACCGAAATATTTATCCGTATTTATGTGGATAGGAATAGGTGGAATTGTTTCAGCAACTGCTGGACCTTTAGTTGTCGGGGCATTGTGGAAACGTGCAACGAAAACGGGAGCAACCCTGTCTCTGTTATCGGGAACTGTCGTGTATTGGATCGTTTACTTGCCATTTGGGTTCAACTTCAGTAATCCGTTTGGGGCTGCAGGTATCGGTGTTCTTACTAGTATGTTAGTAATGGTTTTTTATACGTTATTAACCTCTCATAAAGATAAAGAAGTGAATATAAGCGAAGATAAATTATCAGTAAACTAATAAAAGGGAGTTGTCATCTATGAGTCAGTTTATTTCACCAAAAAACATTTACCATGGAGAAGGCGCGTTAAGCAATTTAGAAGGAATTTTAACAGATTTACAAGTTCAAAAGGTTTTTCTTGTTACGGATCCAATGCTAAAGGATCTTGGTGTGATTGATCCTCTATTAGAGCAATTATCAAAGTTAAATAGGAAAGTGGAAGTGGTTACGGATGTCGTTCCGGAACCACCATTAAAAGTAGGAAATCAAGTGGTGGAGAAAGTACGGAAAAGCCAAGCCGATTTAGTAATCGGTGTTGGTGGGGGGAGTGCACTAGATTTGGCAAAAGCAGCAGCTGTACTCGCAGAAAATGATGGAAGCATCGATGATTACCTGAACCTAAGTGGAGAAAAGAAATTAACCAATAAAGGCTTACCAAAAGTATTGATCCCCACAACAGCTGGTACGGGGGCGGAAATAACGGATATCGCCGTATTTTCTCTAGAAGATACAAAAGATGTTATTACCCATGAATTTTTGCTAGCTGATTATGCTATCGTTGATCCTGTTTTAACCTATACATTACCACCAAAAGTAACGGCAGCAAGTGGAGTCGATGCGCTGACACACGCGATTGAGGCGTATACTTCGATAAATGCAACCCCATTAACAGATACGTTAGCACTAGATGCAATGAAAAGAATCATCAACCACATAAGAACTGCTGTATGGAATGGCAAGGATAAGGAAGCCAGAGAGCAAATGTCATTAGGTAGTTTAATAGCAGGTATGAGCTTCTATAATGCTGGTGTAGCGGGAGTGCACGGTCTGGCATACCCATTGGGAGGTTTATTTAAAATACCACATGGTGAATCGAATGCGGTGTTGCTACCATATGTATACGACTACATCTGGCCATCCTGTTTGAAAAAAATGACCAACATAGCGAACGTATTTAATTTGCCAACAGACGGGAAAAATGAACGGGATATCGCCTTGGATGTCGTTCAAAGTTTACAAAAATTAGTGAAAGATGTTGGTCTACCAACTACGATAAGTGAATACAATATTACCTCAGCGGATATTGATCGGTTAACGGAAAATGGTATAAAACAAACTAGATTACTTCAACGCAGCCCGAAACCGTTAGACATAGAAGCAATTAGAGAAATTTATACAAATGCCTACGAAGGAAAACTAACGAATTTTTAACGACGGGAAAGAGTGAAATGTATAAAACGATTATAGAACCACGTGTCTCGGAAACTGATGGAGTTGGACATATTAACAATACAGTTGTTCCAATTTGGTTAGAAGCAGGCAGAAATAAAATCTTTGAGCTATTTACTCCAGATCATAACTTTGAAAATTGGCGAATGATTATCATCAATATGAATATTGATTATGTGAGTCAGATTTATTTCGGAAAAAATGCGGAAGTTTGTACATGGGTGAAAAAAATCGGCAATACCAGCCTACAGTTATATGAAGAGATCTGGCAAAACGAAACATTATGTGCGCGCGGGACAACAACCTATGTGAATTTTAATGTGGAAAACCAGGCTTCTGAACCGATTTCTGGGTCAATTAGAAGGGAACTGGAAAAACATTATTGCGATGGTGAGTGAGGATGTGGGACGTGGGGACAGGTTAATTGTCCCGGCTGGGAATCGCATGGATACAGGGTTTCTGGGTGGGACGCGGGACCTGTCCCCATGTCCCACTCCTGTCCGCTCACACTACAATATTCAACAGTATACTAAGTGTCAAAATACTAGTTAACGTCGATATTAACGTGATGCTGGATACTAATTCTGGTTCGGTATCGAATTCGATTGCGTACATTGTTGTTGTGGCGGCGGTTGGCATTGCTGAAATGATAATGAGTACCGAAGCGATGATGGGATCCATATCAACCATCCATACAAATAATGCTGCAATGATCGGTGCTACAATCATTTTAAGGGTTACAGCAGACGTAACCACTTGCCAATTGAGCTTCAATCCCGTAATCGATCCGAGTTGCATGCCCAGCATAATCATCATAACCGGAATGGCGGCATCACCTACCATGGATATGGTGGAATGAATGGCATCTGGTATACCGATGGAATAGTAATGAAAGATGAATGCCAAAATTGCCGCATATGTAGTAGGCATTTTCATCACATTTTCAAGTGCACGCCGCATTCCACTCGTACTTCTTGATGCATAATAGATGCCAAAGAAATTATTTTGCAAAGCTTGTACAACCATAATAAAAATAGCATACGGTGCAGCAGCATTTCCGACACTGAACAGAACGACAGGTAATCCGTAATTTCCGGAATTCATAAAACCTGTTGCTAGAATTGATGCACTCTCCGTATTTGCCTCCCATTTAAAAATTTTTGATAGAATTTTATTTAAAATTACCATGGCGTAAAAAAGGACAAACATATAAATAAGAATAACAAGAAAACCACTATCATAATTGGCATCCAGTAACGTAACAAAAATAAGACAAGGTGACAAGATGTATAGCGATACGGCCGACACAGACTTCACATCAAGCACACGAATACGCTGCAGAATAAAACCAGAAGCAAAAACAGCCATAATCGGCAAAATCACACTCAAAAACAAACCCATAAACAACATCTCCATTAATAGAACTAGAGAATAGTTTATCATAAGGTGGGACATGGGGACAGGTTTGGTGTCCCAGCCTTATGATATGGCTAAAAACCATAGTGCAAGCCACTTGGACAGAAGGACGCCAAGTGGGACGCGGGGACAGGATCCTTGTCCCACATTTATAGGGCAATGAATAGTGGTTAATATATCTGGAAAACTACCTAGTTGATCTGCTGCTTGATGAAATGTACCACATGCCGTTTATTAAGTAGTTTTCCATAGTGACTCCTTCATCAGTAGGTGAATAGAATTTAGGATTTTTTCAGATTGTATCAGGTTGAAATATTAATTTGGTAAGTAAATTATATGAAAGAAGGCACTATGATGGGTGCTAAAAAGAGTCTATGGGCAAAGGATCTGGCTTACGGTTTGTAGGTATTGATGAATGTGTGGTGAGAAAATATCCGAAATATTTTTTTAGAGCCAATTAATTGCTGCAATTGAATTCTAATCTTCTTTAAAAGTAAGGACTGGATTGGAATGTAATCATTTATCGGTAAACGTTGGCTGGTTTAGGCAACAGAGCGGGACTAGAAGCGATCTAACCGTCCCTAGCCCTGTTCTTCTGTTGTACTGGGATATATTAAAAGAAACAGACACTTACATGATTGCAAATACATAGTAAACAATGCTTTGTTAACCGGTGTACCGGGACAAGGGATCTGTCCCTGTGTCCCACCCCCATGTCCCAATTAGACGTTGCTTTGTTTTTGCTTTACTTTGGTTAGTAGGCCGCCGCCGTTGCTTAGGTATTTGTCCATTCCTTCTGCGGCGCGGTAGGCGAATGCTCCGATTGTTTCGGTCGGGTTGTAGTTACTGAAATGTGGGAAAGATGATGAGCCTACAACAAATAAATTTTCCATGTCCCACATTTGTGAATAGGTGTTAACTGCAGATGTGGCTTCATCGGGTCCCATGATTGCGCCGCCACCATTGTGTGAGTTTGGAAAGGAATTATTAAACTCTGTATCATCTGGTAATTTGTCAGGGTCAACGGTGTCAGCACCCATTTTTTCCATAATTTCAGTTGATCGTTTAATTGCGTACTGACCTAATTTCCGGTCCTGATCATGATACTTATATGTCACTCTTAAGAGCGGATTGCCCATGAAATCTTTATATGTCGGATCAAGATCCAAGTAGTTAGATTCCCATGGTAGTGCCGCAGACTGTGCATCAACATAAAGTGTCCGGTTTGTGTAAAACAGTGATTTGTTCTTAAATTCCTCGCCCCATGTAGGTGTGCCATCGGGGACATAATTGTATTCAATCGGCCTATTTCCCATGACCCGTATATGCGGTTCAAATCCATGGAGAAAGTCCAATTTACTATGATCAATATTATCGCCACTGAAGTCGTCAAGAGTGGCCGCCAATGCACCCGCGCCTGCAAAATTGTTGAACTTTTTCTTGTCGAAGTAACCTCTGGCACCAAGATAGGTAACGTTACTGAAATGCCCGGTAAAGTTCTTGCCTATAATTCCCTTTCCAGTTTTTGGATCATAAGGTTGGCCAATATCTGATAACAACAACAATCGTGTGTTTGTAAAAACGAATCCTGCAAGTACAACGATATCGGCGGGTTGTTCATATTCTTGGCCAGTTTTGTTGTCGACGTACAAAATACCTGTCGCCCGGTCGCCATTATGGATAACTTTGGTGGCAGTAGATTCATTACGCAATTCGTAATTTCCGGTTTTCCTTGCCGTAGCCAGTACCGTTATAATCGGATCAGCTTTTGCACCAAAGTCACATCCATATGTTTCACAAAAGGCGCAGTACATACAAGCGTTAATCGTTTCCCCGTCAGGGTTTGTGTATTGCTGTGTAACATTGGCAGATGGAATTTGATACGGATGATAGCCAAGGTCTTTTGCTGCCTTCTTGAAAAGCTTGATCGACGGGGTATCCTTCATCGGCGGATTTGGAAATTTATTCGATCGCTTCGGTCCAATCGGATTTTCTTCCCCGGAGATTCCGGCCGTTTTTTCATATTTATCATAGTACTTTTCCATTTCGTCGTACGTTACGCCCCAGTCCTGGATAGTCATGCCTTTTGGGATTTTGTCTTTGCCATAGCGTTCAACGGTTTTACTATAAATTTCAAAATCATACGGTAGATAGCGGAAATTATGGCCATTCCAATGGACGCCAGCTCCGCCTGTGTTCGTCCCTAGAAAGGCGTTTTCATTAGTACGAACAGGTAACGCCGTCTTATCTGCACTATTTCGTGAAGTGATTGTTTCCTTCGTTAAATCTTGCATCATCTCATAGCGCATGGAAAAACGTAATTCATCTTTTGTGCCTATGTAGTCTTCGTGTTTTTTATCTTTTCCACGCTCTAAACCAACTACTTTATACCCTTTTTTGGACAGCTCAGCGGCTACAATCCCGCCTGCCCAACCAGAACCTACAATTACTGCATCTACTTTTTCCAGTTTTGTTGCCATTGAATCCCTCCTTGTCTTAATGTCCTTGGTAATTTGTTAAGCTTATCGGTTTTATTTTTACAAAATCTTCTTTTTCAATAATATTGGCGTATGATGCTTGGGCACCGGGGAATTCCTTCATTTTCCACCCATCCATGTTTTTATTTCCGCCATATAATGGGTCACAATATGCACCTTCCAATGTCATTCGACGCAGTAAAGTAAAGAAATTTTCTCCGGCTACACCGACTAATTGGATTTTTCCGCTTTCCATATCCTGTAGTAATTCAATTTGCTGATCCTTTTCGGCTTTATCAAACGTCTTTTCAAAGCGTTTTTTGCTTTCCATATTTAATTTTCTCAATCCCTCAATAAAAATCTCCCCTCTGGTCAAACGCGATTGATGGCGTTGTAGCTCTGTTTCGGGTTTGTTGACAAGAAAGGGTGGATTCGTTGGGTGTTTTTCTTCTTCCTTCCCCTTCATGCTTTCAACCTGTTTGAATTTTAAAAAAGGTGCATGTCGATAATCCCTGGCATTTCTACCCCATTGACCTGCCATCTGTTTGTCAATATAGTAGGGAACTCCAAGCTCAATAGCGCCCGGACCGTTTTTATCTTTGGGAAAAATCCGTTCTGTAGCTGCCGCAAGCACATGGAAATCTTCCAACCGGGTAAAAAATTGCCGTGCCTCTTGGAAGTTTGTTTGATTTTGTTTATCACTCCCGGTCTGTGTTTCTGGTTTCGATATAAACTGGTCGGTTAAAAAACCACCAAGCAGGGAGCCACCAACCACCCCACCAGCAACCATCCCAGTGTTCTTGATGAACCTGCGACGACTAGGATCATGACCTTCCTTATTATTATCCGAATGTTTATCCACCAACACGATAACCTCCTTTATCCATTCCTATTTTTACCTAAATTACCTAAATTATACGCCCGGAACATGGGAGCGCCGGTACATGGGGACAGGTTTAGTGTCCCGGCTTTATGATATGGGTAAAAACCTTACTGCAAGACACTCGGACAGAAGAACACCTAGTGGGACGTGGGGACAGGATCCTTGTCCCACCAATTTTTCCCACATAGATTTGCCATTTATTTGGACGGTGTTGGCTGGGTGCGCTGAGTTTTTAGGGAAGTTTGCTATGGATTATCGTATGCAATTTTAGAGGTTAGCCAAGGAACATTGGATTTATTGCAAAAGGTGATTCTTTACAGGTGCCATTATTTGCGGTCTAGCAGCCATGAGATTATCCCCTACGTTTTATCGAACTTTCTTTTACAAATGAACAGGCGCTTAACTATGCTGCAGATACAGTAAATAGAGTCAACATAACCAAACAGAATTTTGTATATGGGAGATATCAGAGTATGATAAAATATAGTGGTAGTTAACTGAATATTACGATACTAATATAATCACAGCAATTAGGTCAGGTAATCACTAGCATGTTAGGAAGGGGATGATTCATTTGAATAAGGTAAAACAATTCAAAGTAGCGGTGGTCCAGGCTGGTTCAGAGGTGATGGATAAGGACAAAGGGATTAAAAAGGTAATTAGATTAATAGAAGAGGCTGGGGAAAATAATGCGAAAATTATTGTCTTTCCAGAGGCTTTTATACCGGCGTACCCGCGTGGGATGTCGTTTGGCGCGGTAGTTGGGAGTAGAACGAGTGAAGGAAGAAGAGATTTTTACAGTTATTGGAACAACTCGATCACAGTACCAGGACCTGAGACTGAACAAATCGGCAAGGCTGTGAAAAAAGCGGGAGCATATGTTGTGATTGGGGTTATTGAAAAAGATGGTGATTACAGCCAAGGTACGCTTTATTGTACGGCATTGTTCTTTGGACCTGATGGCAAATTACTAGGGAAGCATAGAAAGTTGAAGCCGACCGGTTCGGAAAGATTAATTTGGGGCGAGGGTGATGGTAGCACAATGCCTGTTTTTGATACACCGTACGGAAAAATTGGCTCGCTTATTTGCTGGGAGAACTATATGCCGCTTGCCAGAACCGCGATGTATGCGAAAGGGGTTCAAATCTATATTGCGCCAACAGCTGATGCTCGTGATACCTGGTTTGCATCCATGAGGCATATCGCTGCAGAAGGAAGATGCTTTGTTCTATCGTGTAATCAGTATATGACCAAAGAAATGTTTCCGGAAGAAATAGCCTCCCGAGATGAATTTGAAAAATTACCCAATGAATTGACGCGGGGTGGCAGTTGCATAGTTGATCCTTTAGGTGACTATATAGCTGAGCCTGTTTTTGGCAAGGAAAAAATAATTTATGGTGATATTGATTTAGGAAAAATAGCAGAGGGAAAATTTGACTTTGATGTTGTCGGCCATTATTCGCGACCTGATATTTTTAAGTTGTCTGTTAATGAAACAAAGCAGGAAAATGTGATTTGGGATAAGGGATGATAAGTGATTTGAGATTAAAGTGGTGCAAAATAAACTCAAGCTGTGAATTTGGGGGTTATTTGCCGTGCCTTTAATAGGACGGGGAATGAGTTGTTTTCTGTATTTATAACGGGAACCTCAATCTAATATTTGGCTTTGAAAATGTTTGAACAGGGAATATAGGCCTCCAATAAGTGGAAGTGTTGATCAATTGAAGTTAAATACCAATCTGTAAAATTTGTGTTCTAACATACGTCGATCACTTAATTCGTACCATTTTCCCACAAATTTTTTTCTGAAATTCACTAATTATTTGGTACTTTTGAAGTGAAAGATGGAATAATTATAAATATAAAAAGATAATGGGGGGATGAGTGTTTTAACTGAGTGGGACGCGGGGACAGGTTAAGTGTCCCACGCTGTATCCCGCGCCTACGCTAATTTTAGGGTGGGACAAGGGACCTGTCCCCATGTCCCAAAGTCTCCCCATGTCCCACCTATAATGATTAAGGAGGATTCACTGTGTCTTCATTTATTTCCGGATTCTATAAATTATCCTCGGAGCAGCGTTTAAGTAAACTAGTGTCTATTCTTGGGTTAACGGATAATGAAAAAAAGATTATTAGAGGCGAACAGGGTTTTACAACAAAGCATGCGGATCGAATGATTGAAAATGTGATTGGGTATTTACCGGTGCCATTAGGTGTTGCGGTCAATTTTAAAGTTGATGGGAAAGACTGTTTTGTTCCGATGGCTACGGAAGAACCCTCGGTAGTTGCAGCTGCCAGTCATGCTGCAAAATTAACCTATCATACGGGCGGATTTACTACATCATACACGGGATCCATTATGCGTGGGCAAATCCAGGTTATCAATTTGCCGGATCCATATGGCGCCTTGGCCCGGATCTATGAAAATAAGGCGGAAATTATTCAGCTTTGCAATGAACAAGATCCAACCCTTGTATCGTTTGGAGGAGGGGCGAAGGATTTAGATGTACAAATCATTCAAGCCGAAGACGGTAAAAAGATGGTTGTGGTTCATTTATTAGTTGACACAAAAGATGCAATGGGGGCTAACGCGGTCAATACGATGGCTGAAGCGGCTACACCCTTAATTGAAAACATAACTGGTGGTGATGTTGTTCTAAGAATTTTATCGAATCTGGCTGATCAGCGGATTGTGCGGGCGAGAGCAACATTTGAAAACCCATTTCAGCATGATCAAAATACTATGAAAAAGTTTATCAGTGCTCATCAGCTGGCACTTGCCGATCCGTACCGGGCAGCAACACACAATAAAGGTATTATGAATGGCATTTCCGCTGTTGTACTGGCGACTGGAAACGATACGAGAGCAATTGAAGCAGGGGCACATGCCTATGCTGCCGTTTCTGGTAGGTATCGTCCCTTAACACAATGGGAACTAGGGGAGAATAATTCAATCATTGGCACAATTGAGCTCCCGCTAGCGGTTGGATTAATTGGTGGGGCGACACAATCACACCCGGTAGCCAAGTTATCAACGAAAATTTTGCAAGTCAAAACTGCTGAAAGATTAGCGGCAATCATCGCATCAACAGGGCTAGCGCAAAATTTTGCAGCTATTAAGGCTCTTGTTAGTGAAGGTATTCAGAGAGGGCACATGAAACTGCATGCAAGAAATATGGCTCAGGTGGCAGGGGCTAAAGAGGAGCAAATTGACCAAGTTGTTGAGCTGGCAACTCAGCATGAAAAATTTCGTTTTGATGACATCAAAAATTTTGTACAGCAAATACAAAATCACTAACGATTTGAGGGGATTTTTCTGATTTAGTCAAGATTTTTTCTTATAGATTATTTGCATATTTTTTGCCCAGGTTTATAATCAGATAAATAAAAGGAGGTGAGATGTTTGAGTGAAGAAAACAAAAATTACGTAGATATTTGGGGAGACAATGTAAAAATCAAAGATCTTGGCATTTCAATGATACTATGCATTGTTTTTGCTCTTGGTGGATACATCTTAGCGCCCGGAGAGGCACCTCAACCGTTAATTTTAGGACTTATCGGCGGCGTAATTGGTTTTATAATTAGTAGTATTATAATCAAGCCGAAGCGGGATATATCCAAACAAGAGGAGGTTGATTAGTCTTGGATATGATGATTATTGTTCAAATGATTTTGGCAAGCATTGGTGGGGCTGTGCTGTACACACTAATTGGAATCGCTCCGGGAACTGACGAAACAGCTGTTTTAGCTCCGGTCACGATTGCGCTTGCTCTTCTAGGGATTTCACCTTATGTGATTTTAGCCTTTTTTATCGCGGCTATTGTTGCTAAGAAGTTAACTGATTCTATTCCCGTGGCAATTGCAGGAATACCTGGTGGAGTTATGGCGGCGCCGATGGTAGAACATGCGATGGTATTAAAAGCTCATGGTATACCAGATGTAAGTATTAAAAAAATGTCTTCAGGATCTGTCATAGGAACGCTTGTCTCCATACCTGCAAGTTTTTTAATTGCTAATTTAATTCTTCCGTATGCTGATAAAATTAGTAACTATGCTGGTTTAATCTTTTTCTTAGGTGCCATATTCTTAGCGTTAATGACGAAAAATAAAATCTTATCGTTAGCAATTATTGTTCCATTTGCCTTGCTTATTCAAGGGCTGCGTCATTTATATTGGGGGCTCGATATCGTACCTCCAGATGTTACGGTCTTTGTATCCTTTTTTCTAGGAATTACAATCGGTCCCATTGCATTTAAGCTATTTGAACTGTTAAATAAAGAACATCGTGAAAAATTACCAAAGCTCGGGAATAAGCAAATTAGTTTTAAAAACTCTAAAAAGGAAAAGGGGATTCCGAATCCGTTTAAAATTTTAACGAAAAAAGAATCAGCATCATCTGCGGTTGGTAGTTTTATAGGATCGGTTACGTTCTTTCTCACTCCGGTTGGGATGACGGTGTTTTTAGGGGAATTCTTAACCAGACATGTCAAGGATCCAGTTAAACGAGCATCAAGAGCAATTTCGACAATGGATGGGTTAACGAATGCTTCTTATATTTCTGGTACCTTAGTCCCGCTAATTGCGATTGGATTGCCTTTATCACCAATGGCTATCGGTCCTGCAGCTGGTTTGTTTAACGCACCTCCTGTTTTTACACCAGAACATAACATTCATCATTTGTTATCAATGGGAGAAATTATGACAGCAACTATCATCGGAGCTGTTATCGCTTTACTGATTACCTTCTATGTAACGATAAAATATGCAAGTCAAATATGTGCATTTGTATTTAAATACATCCCACATGAAGCGTTAATCGGACTTTTTGCTAGCCTTGTCGTTATGCTAGCATACATGGACGCCGGCTGGATAAATATATTCGGAACGATCTTAATTGCCCTTGTATCAGGCCTATTGCATAAAAACGGAGTCAATTATGGCGTCCTCTTCATGATCCTATACGCCGCACCATGGCTCCTAGGAGTTCTAAGCTGAATGCGGGACGTGGGGACAGGTTAGGTGTCCCGCTTCTCCCGCCTTGTTTGATGGGGGATCGCGCGTGGGACGCGGGACCTGTCCCTCCGTCCCACTCCGCTGATGTACAGAATGACGGACCCGTCCTTGCTTTCCGCCATCCATCAACTGGGACAAGAAACCTGATCCCACGTCCCAGAAACCGACCGTATGTCCTAATTATCTAAATATTAAAATGATTACTATTAATCATGAAATAGTTTGTTTATACCTCTATAATGAAGTTATTAATCTATTAGGAGGTATGTTGGTTGAAGAAAAAGTATATTGTTCCTGCCGTTCTATCATCTGCACTATTAGCAAGTTCTGTCTCTATGAGTAATGTTTTGGCAGCGCCACAAGAGTCTAGTGTTTCTAGCAGTGTACAAGCCCAAAAGGAGTGGAATCAAAAAGCGAATGTCCCTATTTTTGTCAAGGAAAAGTTTGCAGCGAAACATTCTGCTAGTAATGCGTCCAATGCACTAAATTACTTGGATAAAAATGAGGAAAAGATTGGGATTAAGAATCCAAAGAAAAATTTAAATGTGAAAAGTGTCCAGGAAGATGATCTGGGAATGACGCACGTACGCCTTAAGCAAACAAAAAATGGAGTACCTGTAGAAGGTGCTGAAGTTATTGTCCATTATAATAAGGACAACGAGATTGTTGCAGTCAACGGTCACCATAACAAAGATGTTGAACAGGCTGCTATCGACGCAAAAGCTGCTGTTACAGCTGACCAAGCTTTACAAGCGGCCAAAACATCTGTGAATGCCCCAGAGAATTTAACTTACACGCCCACTACAGATCTTATTGTATATCCATTTGAGGGAAAAAATAGTTTGGCCTATAAAATCAATGTTAACTACCTAGGAGAAGAGCCTGGTAACTGGTTTGTCTTCGTTGATGCTAACACGGGGGAAGTAATTGATCAATACAATGCGTTATTACATGCTAATGAGATGAAATCGAAGGCGCATAAAGGCGTTGGGGAAGGGGTACTTGGCACACTACGACATTTGCATACTACAAAAGAAAAGTTGCCCAAGCAAGGTACTACATTTAAATTATATGATGAATCCCACGAGAATTTAGAAGGCATTTATACGTATGATTTTAATACGGGGAAGGTTTTTGAAAATAAAAGTGCTTCGTGGAAAGACGAATACCAAGGACCGGCTGTAGATGCCCATTACAATTCGGAAAAGGTCTATGATTATTACCTCAATGAGCACGGGCGCAACTCCCTTGATGGTAAGGGAATGGCTATTAAATCATATGTTCACTATGGTACTAATTATAACAACGCATTTTGGAATGGCCGCTATATGACGTATGGAGATGGAGATGGTGAGTTCATGGTGCCACTTGCAGCCGGTCTCGATGTGGCTGCTCACGAAATGACGCATGGTGTTATCACGCATACGGCAAATTTAAACTATCGCTTCCAATCCGGTGCACTAAACGAGTCATTTGCAGACGTATTTGGTGCGCTCATTGATGAAGATGACTGGGAAATGGGTGAAGACATTATGGCGCCAGCTGCAAAAGAAGAGGGAAGAACAGCATTACGCAGCCTAAGCAATCCGGATCAATTTGAGGTGTCTGAAGAAAGAGCCCCATATGGAGACGGAAGGTACCCAGAACATATGGATGAATTTTATGACATGCCAGTATCGGTTGACAATGGTGGAGTCCACGTAAACTCGTCCATTACCAACCATGCTGCCTACTTGATTGGCGAACAAATTGGCAAGCAAAAACTTGGGCAGATATACTACCGGGCAATATCTACTTATTTAACACCAACTTCTGATTTTAGCGATGCCCGCAAAGCCATTGAACAATCAGCAACTGACATTTACGGAGAAAACAGCCCCGAATACACAGCAGTAGCCAACGGATTCGACCAAGTAGGAATTTACTAGGTGGGACGTGGGGACAGGTTAGGTGTCCCGCGCCGTAAGCCATGTTCGACGGGGGATTGTAAGTGGGACAAGAAACCTGTCCCCGCGTCCCATCTCTTATCTATTCAATTTCTTCAACAAATCGTTTTGTAATATCTTTGGGGCGTGTGATTGCTCCGCCAACGACACTTGCATAGGCGCCTAGTTCCATACACTTTTTAAACATTTCTGGTGTTATTACATTACCCTCTGCGATAACTGGTATTGTAACGTTATCTAGTACAGTCCGTAAAAATTCAAAATCATTATCATACAGTTTCTTACCAGTTGTTTCTTCTGTATAGCCATGCAATGTTGTTGAAATACAATCAAAGCCTAACTTTTCAGCCATTACTGCATCTTCCAATGTAGCAATATCTGCCATCAACTCAACATCTGCATTTTTTTCTCTAACATAGTTCACTAATTCATTCAATTTAATATTTTCATGCCTTTTGCGATGTGTGGCATCTAATGCTATCATTTCACATCCACTTTCCAGCAGCTCATCAATTTCTGCAAAAGTGGCAGTGATGAATACAGGACTGTCAGCGTAATCACGTTTCACAATCCCGATCACTGGTAAATTAATTTCTTTTTTGATCTCAATAATGTCTTTTTTTGTGTTTGCCCGAATCCCTTTTGCGCCACCTTTTTTAGCTGCTAAAGCCATTTTTGACATGATAAATGAACTATGTAATGGCTCATCAGATAATGCTTGGCAGGATACGATCAACCCACCTTTAACTGCTTGTAACATATTAAAATTCCTCCTTGAAAAATGGATAAACAGCACCGTATAAAGCAGCATTATTAAATAATTGCGCAATTTTTAGCTCTGCTTTCAGAAAATTACTTGGTAAAAATTGTGTTATATATTTTTGAATTGGCTTGAGTAAATGATCGCCTTGTTTGGAAATACCACCACCGATAAGTATACATTTCGGGTCGGTCATAATAATGATTTGCGCTAATCCTTTGGCAACCTCTTGAGCCCATGTTTCTATAATGGACATACACTTTTCATCCCCGCGTTTTGCACGGTCAAAGACTGTTTTTGTTGATATACCACCACCCAATTCATTGTTGATCAATTGATTTAATGCTGTGGTCGATGCTCTGGATTCATAATTTGTACCAGTTTCTTTATCATATAATAGGTATCCAACCGAGTTTGCCTGATGGTGAAACCCATCCACTAATTGATCATGATAATAAGCACCACCAATGCCTGTACCTAGCGTAATGCAGAACGCATGATCTTGAGAACTGGCGGCACCTTTCCAGAGCTCCCCCAATAAAGCAGCATTCACATCGTTTTCCACATGAATGGGCAAGTCAAACAACTGAGATAAATGCGCTTTAAATGCTGTACCTTTATAATTTTTAATCGTTGGCCCGGCATAAATAATCTCGCCCTTTTCCCTATCAACAATGCCAGCTGTGCTAATTCCTATGCCTTTAACTGTATAGTTGCTAGTTGCAGATTTGATAATATCTTCAATCTGTTTCAGTATCGCATTATTTGTATTTTCTTTTGTCTCTACTTTTTGATGGCCATGTAACTGGTGCTCATCATTCATGAAAGCATATTTGATGTAAGTACCACCGATATCAATAGATAAGTATTCTGCTTCCATAATTGTCCTCCTAAACCTTTGTGTTATTAATATGTTTTGTAAGCAATGATTTTGCCTGAATCGCGTCACCTCGTACCAATGCTACCACAATCTTTTCATGGTCTTCGATTGTAGTTTTATATTCATCCATGGTCAAATTTATATGCTTGATCTCGAAAAAGTAACTTGTGATCATATTTGTCATTTGGATAAATAAATCATTCGCCGTTGCTTTAAGTAACTGTTTGTGGAAGGCAATATCATTCTCCCTAAATTCGGATAAGGTTGTTGCTTTTTTACTTTCTTTTACTAGGTTCTTTAAATGCAGTAATTCATTTTCCTTATTGTTTGTTACAATTTCATCAATAGCGCTTGATTCAAAGATGACTCGTAAGCTTAAAATGTCCTGGATTTTCCCACCATTTATTTGCCAAAGGAAGAAGAAGTTGCTTAAAAGATTTCCTATATTGGATTCGTTTAAAAAAGCACCTTTGCCTTGCGTAATGGTTATCACGCCCGTGTTTTCGAGGTAACTCAAGGCTTCTCTAACAACAGATCTGCTGCAACCGAACATTTCCATGAATTTGCGTTCGGTCGGGAGCTTGTCACCACATTTTAATTGGGTGTCAATCATATATTTTTTTATTTCCTGGATAATTGTCTTTTTGAGCGATTTTCTTTCTATTGCATGAATCGGATCTAATTTCACAACTTTCCCTCCATTTGATTAATAAAGGTAAAAATTGGTTCAAAGTGATTGGTCATAATTTTTTGTGCGTACGGTAATTTACAATCCTCTAAAGCTTTTATAATTTCTGCATGCTCCCTGTAAGATTTGATCAGGGCATCTTCACTTTGAATTAAATCTATTTTTACAAGTGAAAAGTACTCATTAATTATTTCGCTAAAGTTATAAAATGATTCATTATCAGTGGCCTTAATAAGTGACTGATGAAATAATCGATCAAATTTTTTTGTGTCTTTTTTATCTATAATTGTTTGATAGTAAGATTCGTTTATGTCGTTAAGCTGGCTAATATTTAAGTCGATTTGTTTTTCGATAATCAATCGTAATGCTCCAAGCTCAATGATTTTCCTAATTTCAACTAATTCCTTAATTTTAACGCCATAGGTTTCGTAGTGATGTTTCAATATGGTACTGATGGAGCCAAGCTTTGCATCAGCGATATAAACACCACCACCGGCCTTTACTGTTACGATTCCTACTGATTGAAGTGATATCAATGCTTCTCTAACAACAGTCCGGCTAACATGTAACTGGTCAGTGAGTTCCTTTTCTGATAAAAATTTTTCGCCAGGTTTCAGTCCATTTTTTAAGATATGATCCTTTATTCTTTCAATCACGATATCTACCAATGAAGTTTTCTGTATCCCCATATATAACACCTCTTATGTAAATGATACCATAACAAAATGAAACCCCTTACTTAAAAGTTATTGACTTTTTAATCGTTGAATTCTATTATAAAAGTACCAACAAAATTGGTCTGACAATATTATAACTTTGTTTTACTAATTTATCTAGGAGGAGTTTACATGAAGGGGATATTTTCAGCTTTGCTTGTACCATTTGATGAGAGTGGTGCGGTTAAGGAGCAAGGTTTACGTGAAATCGTTAGACAAAACATAGATCAGCAAATGGTAGATGGATTATATGTGAATGGTAGCTCTGGTGAGAACTTTATGCTATCAACTGAGCAAAAGAAAACCATCTTTAAAATAGTAAGTGAAGAAAATAACGGTGCAGTTAAATTGATTGCACAAGTAGGTTCCATTAATTTGGATGAAGCTATTGAACTAGGGAAATATGCAACCGAGCTTGGATATGATAGTCTGTCAGCGGTGACACCATTTTATTATAAATTTACATTTGAAGAGATTAAAAATTATTACGAAACCATTATTGATGCTACAGGTAACAACATGATTATTTATGCGATCCCAGCATTAACAGGTGTATCCATGGACTTGGCTCAGTTTGATGAACTCTTCAAAAATGAAAAAGTTATTGGCGTAAAATATACAGATGGAAATTTATATATGCTAGAACGTCTTAGAAAACGTTATCCAAACAAACTTATCTATTCCGGATTTGATGAAATGTTAATTTATGGTGCTATTTCTGGTGTTGATGGGGCAATCGGAAGTACATACAACATCAATGGTAAAAGAGCGAAACAAATTCTTGAATTATGTCATGAAGGCAAAGTTGACGAAGCATATGAAGTACAACATGTCACAAATGATCTTATCGAAAAGGTGTTGGATCTAGGGCTATACCAAACGCTTAAGGAAGTGTTGAATGCAAAGGGTATTGACGCTGGAACTTGTAAAAAACCGATGAGTCCATTTGATTCAGGTAAAAAAGAAGAAGTTAAACAGCTTGTAAATGACTTTGGACTATAAGTTATATTTACACAAAAGCGTTAGCGCGCTTTTGTGTAAATGAATTTTAAATATTCATAAATGTAAACGGAAACAAAGGGGGAAACTTTAATGGATAAGGTAGGATTAGGTACAGGTAACTGGATTGTGTTAGTTGTATATTTAATCGCTATGTTAGGTGTAGGTGTTTATTTTACAAAGAGATCCGGTAAAAATACCGATGCATTCTTTAAGGCTAGCGGGAAGATACCGGCATGGGCAGCAGGGTTTAGTATCTATGCTACAACATTAAGTGCAATTACGTTTATGTCAACACCAGAGCAGGCATTCTTAACTGATTGGTCTTATGCTGCGGGTAACCTTGCAATATTCGCAATAATACCAGTATTGATTTACTTTTATATTCCTTTCTTTAAAAAACTAAAAGTAACAACAGCGTATGAATATTTAGAAGCACGATTCGGCCCGTCGCTTCGTATTATTGGTAGTTTGTTATTTGTACTGTACCACATTGGCCGTGTAGCCATTGTCATCTACTTACCTACATTGGCGATTACTTCTGTATCAGATATTAATCCAATTGTAATCGCTTCCGTTGTTGGTGGGTTATGTATTATTTATACATTTTTAGGTGGTATGGAAGGTGTTATTTGGAGTGACGTTATACAAGGTATATTGCTTCTTGGTGGCGCTCTTCTAGTTCTTGTATTAGGAATCACTACTATTGATGGCGGATTTTCTACTGTGATTGGCGATGCTATGGCAGATGATAAACTAATTACTTTTGAAAACTTTCAATTTGGTACAGCTGCTGCAGCCATTCCGATCATCTTTATAGGATCGATTTTTAACAATTTACACCAATACACAGCAAGTCAAGATGTTGTTCAACGTTATCAAACAACAAGCTCGATAAAAGAGACGCGTAAATCATTATGGACAAACGGAATTCTAGCCCTTATTACAATCCCGATTTTTTATGGAATGGGTACTGTGCTTTATAGTTACTATACAAATGTGGAAGCACTTCCAGAAGGATTTAACACTTCAGCAATTGTGCCATATTTTATTGTAACGACATTACCTGTTGGAGTAGCTGGTTTGTTAATCGCAGCAATATTTGCGGCATGTCAATCAACTATTTCGTCTAGCTTAAACAGTATGTCAGCTTGCATAGTTGTCGACTTTAAACAACGGTTTTTTAATAAAAAGCAGAAATCCAATGATGTATGGCTAGCAAGATTAGTTATTATTATTACAGGGATCCTTGGAATGGCCGCTGCATTATATTTAGTGTCAACAAATCGTGCAGAAACATGGAACCTATTCTTGGCTATGACTGGATTATTTGGTGTACCAATTGCGGGTATATTTGCACTTGGTATTTTTACAAAACGTGCGAATGCACCAGGGGTATTGATCGGATTACTTTTAAGTGCCATTACATCTTACCTTATCCAACAAACGAATCTCACACCATTTGCAATTAGTGTAGTGTCATTCTTTTCATCATTTGTATTTGGTTACGTAGCTAGTTTCTTTTTCCCTAAGTACAACAAAAATACAACAGGCCTTACAATTTACACAAAAAACGACACATACGTTAACCCACACACAAACGTTAGCTAAATTAAAAAAACGGATCCCTAAAAAGGATCCGTTTTTTTGCTGGGACATGGGGAGGTGCTGGGACATGGGGACAGGTTAGTTGTCCCACTTCGATTCTCTTGTTTGGCGGGGGGAGTGACGTGGGACAACAAACCTGTCCCCGCGTCCCCATGCTTACACCTACCCATTCAATAAAATCGGCAATTCTCTTACCCCTCTAACGACCATCCCTGATCTCCATTCCAGATCTTTTTTGTCAACATTCAATTGGGCATTTGGATAGCGTTTGAAAAAACTGGTGATAGCAATTTCGCCTTCCAAACGAGCAAGTGGTGCGCCTAAACATGCGTGAATACCCTTTCCGAAAGCCAAATGTTTACTTTTTTCCCGGGTGATGTCAAGGATTTCTGGGTCTTTAAATTGATTTGGGTCATGGTTTGCTGAATTAAGAATCACAATAACTAGATCGCCTTTTTTAATGGATTGTCCTTTAAATTCCAGATCTTCCCCTGCCCAGCGGGATGTACTAAACTCAACTGGGTCATTATATCGAAGTGTTTCTTCAATTGCAGTTTTGATTAATTCTGGTTGGCTTTTCAGTAATTCAAGTTGTTCCGGGTTCTCTAATAAAGCTAAGACACTATTACCGATAAAGTTTACTGTTGTTTCATGTCCAGCAATAATCAAAAGTGATACGACACCATATAACTCTTTTTCTGTTAGCTGATCCCCCTGTTCTTCGGCAATAATGAGCTTACTGATCAAGTCTTCACCTGGATTTTCCCGTACAGTCGCGAATCTTTGTCCAAGGTACTGAACAAAATCGCTCATGTGTTGTTGGATGTCTTGGGCATATTTACCATTTGATCCTTCAATCATGGAATTGGACCAGATACGGAATTTATCACGATCTTCTGCTGGAATTCCCAGCATTTCACAAATGACGATAATCGGTAGTGGGAAGGCAAACGCATCAATAAGGTTCATTTTGTCCTGCCCGGTGGTTTCTTCAAGAAGTTCGTCGCTGATTTCTTGGATACGATCCCTCATCCCTGCAATCATTTGTGGGGTAAATGCTTTTGAAACTAGCCCGCGCAATCGTTTGTGGTCAGGCATATCAGCAAAGAGCATATTTTCGCTAAATACACTGCTACCGCCAATATCACCATTATCTTGAAGTTTTGTAAAATCCTTGATAAACTTTTGATTTTTTAAAGCCTCAAGTGCATCTTCATATCTTGTTATGATCCATGCATATTGACCATCTGGAAGTAGCACACGTGTAACTGGCTCCTCTTCTCTTAACTGCGCATATGCAGGATAAGGATTTGGTGTAAACGCTTTTGTAAATAAAGTGCTTTTAAGTGAATCGATGGAACTCATTTGGTGCGTCTCCTTTCATAAAAAAGCTTATTTCGTTACAACGATAATACCATAGCTTTTCCTTTGAACACCTGATTCATTCGCCCTAATTGAATATGGGAAAGGAACCTGTCCCTAAGTCCCACACCGCCCACCATTGTATGGCGGTGGAATGCGGGTGGGACATGGGGACAGGTTAGGTGTCCCACCCCGAATCCCTTGTATGGCGGGTGTTGTGCCTGGGACAACAAACCTGTCCCCGCGTCCCGCCCGGCACACCGCATCCCGGCGCTCATTTCGCGTGGGACAAGAGACCTGTCCCCATGTCCCACTCCTTTACTGATTTTATAAAACTCATTACTAATGGTGATAGATACCGGTTTTTGTCGTATGCTAGGTAGACGGTTCTGGAGATGGTTGGGTCGTCAATTGGTTTGATGCTGCAGTTGGATCTTTTGGAATAGCGGACATAGTTTTCTGGGATAATGGTAATTCCTAAATTGTTTTCCACCAAACTGCAGCATGTTTCAAATCGCTCAATCTCAAATTGAATATTTAAATCCACACCAGATTTCTTAAACGCATTTAAAATATCATTTCTTGTTTGAAAACCCTCTTTACTGACAATAAAATCTTCTCCTGCAAAATCCGTCAGCTGGAGGCAATCTTTATTTTCCAATTGATGACCAGGTGGGAGGAGTGCAACTAAGTTTTCCTTGTAAATGGGTATTGTTTCGATATCTGAATTATGAATGTACTGGTTGGTAATAGCTACGTGAATATCAAAATTATTCAACGCCTTTTCCACATCGCTCAGACTTAACGTTTCGAGCAAACTAACGCGAACCTTGGTGAACTCCTGCTTAAAAACGGTTAAGATTTTTGGCACGAAAAACATCGAGGATTCGATCAGTCCGATTGACAGTTCAAGCGGGCCTTCTTCTTTCAAACGAATCATTTCATCGGATACATTTTCATAATGCTTCAGCAGCTTTTTTGCCTCTTGATACATTATTTTTCCTTCTTTTGTAATCCGTATATTTCGTGAGGTTCGATCAATTAAAGGAAAGCCAACTTCACTTTCTAGCCTTTTCATTGCAACACTTAATGATGGCTGGGAAATATGAAGCGCATTGGCAGCCTTGGTAAATGTTGATTGATCCACGATTGCCACGAAATATTGTAAATGTTTTATATCCACTATTTGACCTCCTATAGACAAAAACTATTGAAACATAACAAATAAGTATTTGTATTTATAATATAAACTAATTATAATTTTACATAAAGAAAATAAATTCAGAATAATACTTTAAAGTAAAGCAAGGGTGGTTAACTATCTATAAATTATCAAACACAAATCTTTGGAGCGGGAGAATTGATAGCGAGGATGCAGCTGATTTTCGTTTCCATCAAATTATTCAACTCCAACATATTGATACGATAACAAAAAGCGATCGTGCTTTTGCAATGATTGGATTTGCAAGTGATGAAGGGGTTAGGCGGAATAAAGGGAGAGTTGGGGCTAGTTTAGGTCCTGATGAAATTAGAAAGCAGCTAGCAAAACTGCCGTACAACCTCAACCATAATAAGGAAGTTTTCGATTATGGAAACGTTATTTGTGAAAATGATCAATTAGAAAAGGCACAGGCAGAATTAGGGGAGAAGGTTCACGAGTTATTGTTTCATTCCACAACCCCAATCATTCTTGGTGGTGGTCATGAAACACTTTATGGGCATTATGTTGGAGCAAGGAAATATGTAGGAGCCAACAAGACAATCGGCATTATAAACATTGATGCGCATTTTGATCTGCGCAGAGATGCATTACCCTCTTCCGGAACGATGTTTAGACAAATTTTGGAAGGTAACCAAAATGCAGGGTATCTATGCCTAGGGATTCAGCGATTTGGCAATACGGCAGCTTTGTTTGAAACAGCGGAAAAGTATAACTGTCAATACGTCCTTGAGGAAAATATTAATCTGACAAACATTCAAAACACATTTGAAAAAATTGATGCGTTTGCGAAAGAATACGATTACGTCATCATGACATTGTGTACGGATTCGATCACCGCCTCAGCAGCGCCAGGCGTAAGTGCACCGACACCATTAGGATTGGATCCAAAAATCGTAAAAAAATTGTTGACGTATATTGCTGCAAAAGAGAATACCATAAGTTTTGATATATCTGAGGTAAACCCAAAAGTTGATGAAAACAACAAAACGGTGCGCCTGGCCGCATATTTGGTGGCGGAAACGATGAAAAGTTTTAGCGAGAAAATACAACGATAACAATTACGAATGGGAGATGTTTTGATGGTTACGAAAGCGGATAGTAAGGTTGCACAATATCGTGGAACAAAGCTTCATACGAAAGGGTGGCTACAAGAAGCGGCTTTACGAATGCTGAACAATAATCTGAATGCTGAGGTTGCGGAAAATCCTGATGAATTAGTCGTGTATGGCGGGATTGGAAAAGCTGCGCGGAATTGGGAATGTTACGAGGCAATTGTGCGAGAGTTGAAGACGCTTGAGAATAACGAAACATTATTGGTTCAATCTGGTAAGCCTGTTGCTGTTTTTCGCACCCATAAAGACGCGCCAAAGGTATTGATTGCTAATTCCAACTTGGTACCGGCATGGGCAAACTGGGAGCATTTTAACGAATTGGATCAGAAGGGTCTCATGATGTACGGACAAATGACCGCGGGAAGCTGGATTTATATTGGGAGTCAAGGAATTTTACAAGGAACGTATGAAACGTTTGCGGAATGTGCAAGACAGCATTTCACCGGCAGCTTAAAAGGGACGATTACGGTTACAGCGGGCCTTGGTGGCATGGGGGGTGCACAACCGTTAGCTGTCACTTTAAATGAAGGCGTTTGCATTGCGATTGAAGTTGATCAGCATCGGATTGACCGCCGTTTGGAAACCAATTATCTAGATACACAGACAGATAGTTTAGATGAAGCTATTAAACTGGCAAAAGAAGCCCGCAACGAGGGAAAAGCTCGATCAATCGGATTGTTAGGAAATGCGGCTGAATTACTGCCAGAGATGATAGAAAAAGGCTTTATCCCAGATGTGTTAACGGATCAGACATCATCACACGACCCGCTTAATGGATATGTACCAGCAAATCTGTCACTAGCAGAAGCGGCAGATTTAAGGAAAAAGGATCCGGAAAACTATTTAAAACAATCCAAACAGAGCATTGGCCGTCATGTAGAAGCGATGCTTGCCATGCAGGAAAAAGCGTCCGTAACATTTGATTACGGGAACAATATACGTCAGGTTGCAAAAGATGAGGGTGTCGAGAATGCGTTTGACTTCCCTGGTTTTGTGCCGGCTTATATTCGGCCACAGTTTTGCGAAGGCAAGGGGCCATTCCGCTGGGTAGCGCTATCCGGTGATCCGGAAGATATCTATAAAACGGATGAAGTGATTTTAAAAGAATTCAGTCACAATGAGTCTTTATGCAAATGGATTCGAATGGCACGGGAAAAAGTCAGCTTTCAAGGGTTACCATCCAGAATTTGCTGGCTTGGATACGGGGAGCGTGCGCGGTTCGGCAAAATTATCAATGACATGGTTGCGAGCGGAGAACTAAAAGCACCAATTGTGATCGGGCGTGACCACCTTGATTCCGGCTCGGTTGCATCCCCAAACCGAGAAACAGAAGGAATGAAAGATGGAAGTGATGCGGTTGCAGATTGGCCAATTTTAAATGCGCTAATCAACAGTGTTGGCGGGGCCAGTTGGGTAAGTGTTCATCACGGTGGTGGCGTCGGAATGGGATACTCGCTTCATGCTGGTATGGTGATTGTTGCGGATGGCACGAAAGACGCGGAAGAATGTTTGGATAGAGTGCTAACAACAGACCCCGGTATGGGCGTAGCAAGACACGTTGATGCAGGGTATGAACTTGCTGAGGAAACAGCGCGAGAAAAAGGGGTTACCATCCCAATGTTAAGAAATAAAGGAGAATAAATGATGTCAAAATTAGTTTTTATAAAAAATGCTGCACAATTAATTACGATGAAAGGTCATACAGCTAAACCAGCGAAAAAAGGCGCCATGAGTGAACTGAATGTGATAGAAAATGGCAGCTTGCTCGCAAAGGATGGGAAAATTTTAGCGGTTGGAAAACATGATGCCATTGTACAGGACTATCAACATTTAATCGCAGAAGCGGAGCACATTGACGCAACAAATAAAACGGTAACACCAGGGTTGGTCGATCCACATACCCATCTTGTTCATGCAGGCACAAGGGAAAATGAATATGCCATGCGGCTCAAAGGAAAATCCTACATGGAAATCATGAACGCTGGTGGTGGGATTCATGCGACGACAAGAGCGACAAGGGAAGCTAGCTTTGAACAATTGTATGAAGAATCGAAGCAACGTTTGGACACATTTTTTGAATATGGTGTAACGACTGTGGAAGCAAAAAGTGGATACGGATTGTCGTTGGAACATGAACTGAAGCAACTTGAGGTCGCCAAAAAATTAAATGAAGAACATCCAATTGATATCGTTTCGACCTTTATGGGTGCCCACGCTGTTCCCGTTGATGAAAAAAAGAACCCGGAAGCTTTTGTTGATCGGGTTGTGAACGAAATGATTCCTGTCGTAGCACAAAAAGGACTCGCGACATTCAATGATGTATTTTGCGAACGTGGCGTTTTTACACCAGAACAATCGCGAAAAATTTTAGAAGCAGGGAAAAAGCATGGACTTATTCCAAAAATACATGCTGATGAAATTGAACCTTATGGAGGTGCTGAATTAGCAGCAGAAGTAGGGGCGATTTCAGCCGATCATCTGCTAAAGGCCTCAGAAGAAGGGATCAAACAAATGACTGAACGCGATGTGATTGGTGTATTACTGCCAGGCACAGCATTTTTCCTAATGGCCGAGTTTGCACAAGCAAGAAGAATAATTGATAGCGGTGTACCCGTCGCATTATCAACAGACGCAAATCCTGGTTCATCACCAACATTATCACTGCAATTCATCATGAACTTAGGCTGCTTGAAAATGGGCATGACCCCTGAAGAAGTACTTACAGCAACCACCATTAACGCCGCCCATGCAATTGGATGCGCCGACAATATCGGAAGTCTCGAAGAAGGAAAAAAAGCAGACATCACCATCTTTAACGTACCAAACTACTTAATGCTCTCATACAAATACGGGATGAATCACGTAGATGCCGTAATTAAAGAAGGCGAAACGGTAGTGGGACATGGGGACAGGTTAGGTGTCCCAGCCACCGGATCAACCGGGGCATAGGTTAGCGAGTGGGACGTGGGGACAGGTTAGCTGTCCCACCCGCCAAACGCGCTACAACGCCGTTCTCGCCTGGGACAAGAAACCTGTCCCCGTGTCCCCTCGTGTCCAACAAAGTTATAATCAGGAGGTTCTGCAATGGAAAATTCCCAAGAGGTTGTTTTGCGAGGTGAGCAGAAAAAGACAAACGGAAAAAACATCCTGAGATTTATCGTTTATAGTTTCATTGGTGCATTTACATTTTTCATTCCTATTACATTAAATGGGACTTCAACAATTCCACTAGATCATATGGTGACGTTTGTTGAGGAAAGTGTTCCATCTGTGGTTCCTTATTACATCTTGCTTGTAATTATTTTTGGTGCAATTTATCCATTTGTGAATGGAACGTGGAATAAAGATGCAGTCAATATGGGTTTGTCCATTTTTAAAATTATCGGGATGATTGTAGCGTTTATGCTTGTTTTCGATTTTGGCCCGAATTGGCTGTTTGACCCGGATATGGGGCCATTCCTGTTTAATAGTCTGGTGACGTCGGTTGGTATTTTAGTGCCGATTGGGGCTGTGTTTTTGGCACTATTGGTTGGGTATGGTTTCCTGGAATTTATTGGAGTGTTGGTACAGCCGATTATGCGTCCAGTCTGGAAAACACCGGGACGATCGGCAATTGACGCTGTTGCCTCTTTTGTCGGCAGTTATTCGATCGGTCTACTAATTACAAACAAAGTATTTAAAGAAGGAAAGTACACGATAAAAGAAGCAACGATTATTGCAACAGGATTTTCAACTGTTTCCGCGACATTTATGATTGTTGTGGCAAAAACACTAGGAATAATGGATATATGGAATATTTACTTTTGGGTAACATTAGTAGTTACGTTTCTTGTGACAGCTATCACTGTTCGGATATGGCCATTAAATAAAATAAGTGATGCTTATTATGATGGTGAAGGATCGCCAGAAAAAATAATGAAACGTAATCTCTTCAAGACAGCATGGCAACAAGGAATGACGGCATCGGAAAATTCCCTGCCGCTTATGAAAAATGTATGGATTAATTTGAAAGACGGGATCATTATGGCTGCCGCGATATTGCCATCTATCTTATCAGTTGGGTTGCTAGGACTGATTTTAGCAACGTATACACCTGTATTTGATATCGTTGGGTACATTTTCTTGCCGTTTACATGGCTCGTCCAATTGCCAGAACCACTTCTAGCTGCAAAAGCATCAGCAATTGAGATATCTGAAATGTTTTTACCAGCTTTGCTAGTGGCAAAAGCTTCACTTGTTACGAAATTTGTGGTTGCCGTCCTATCGGTTTCCGCAATAATATTCTTTTCAGCATTAGTTCCATGTATTTTATCCACCGAAATCCCAATAAGCATACCGAAATTACTCGTAATATGGATCGAACGAACAATCCTAACAATCCTAATCGCCACACCCATCGCCTATTTGCTGTTGTAACCAGTGCGGGGACATGGGGACAAGGTGCGGCGAGTGGGACGTGGGGACAGGTTAGCTGTCCCACCCGCCAAACGCGCCACAACGCTGTTCTCGCCCGGGACAAGAAACCTGTCCCCACGTCCCGAGCTCCCCGCACTTATGATTTCTTAAGATCCTCGATATTTTTGTTCATTCTGCTTAATTGTCGGATAATCATCCAGTTTTGTTCGACTAGTGTAGAAAGATACGTCACTTTTGCCTGCTCCTCAGCTTTGGCAAAGCTTAACGCCATACCAGTCTTGAAAAAACTGTTACCTACAAGATCATTGGCAATGCGTTGAAGCACTACTAAATCTTTTTCATCTAAATCTTCAAGCTGATATTTATCCATGAATTTTTGAAGCTTCTTTTCCTCTTTCGTTTGCTTTTTATCATCATCATCTTTATCTCCAAACAACCCCATATTAAAATCCCTCCACATTCACTTGCTAAACACGATTTTATAATAGTATCGGAGCAGTCAATAAAATTATTCACGGGACCTGTGTTCGCGGAGTGACATGACTGGGACGTGGGGACAGGTTAGGTGTCCCACTCCTTTCTCTTAGGGAATAGTTCGCTATCCCCGCTCCCCATCAACTGTTCCCCCCTATTCACCCGCACATCATATCTGGGACAAGGGACCTGTCCCCATGTCCCGCCTGTCCCCATGTCCCACCGCCGGCCTCAACCATCCTACTATTCACATGATAGGGAATAGTCTAAAAAGTGTGTAGACAAGCTATGGTGAAAGTGATATATTATAGGGAATTATTTTTAAAGGGGGGCTAATATGTTAGGAAATCCGGTAATTGCTACTGTTTTGATCTTCGCTTTAATTGCACTAGGTGAGTGGCTATCTATTATTTCCAGGGCTAGGATTCCAATGTTGTTGACAGCAATGGTAGGATTTTTGGTCTGTGTTTGGACAGGTATTTTCCCTGAAGACATTCTGGAAAAATCACAATTTCCTGCTCTGGGTGCCATCCTTATTGGTCCCGCTATTTTGCATATGGGTACGATGATTCCTTTTTCACTTTTGAAAAGTCAAATAAAGGCCGTTGTCATTGCCTTGGGAGGAATTATTGTATCAGGGGTTTTGATTTTGACAATTATCCCGCTGATTTTTGACTATCCGACTGCAGTTGCTGGAGTTGGTCCACTTAGTGGGGGAATTATTGCGTTAATCATTACTTCCGAAAAATTGACGGAAATTGGACTGCAAACGCTAATTGTTATACCGGCGTTAGTTGTTGCTTTTCAAGGGGTAATGGGAATGCCATTGGCGATGAATTTTATGCGAAAATATGCGTTCCGGATTCAGGCCGAGATGGATAATGGGACATTTGTTTCGATGGCCGATGAAACTGCAGCTACTTCGGAAACAGCGAAGGAGCAGAAGGCAAATCCGCTGAAATCCAGTATGACGCTAAAATTATTTTTTGTATTTGTCGGAGCGGCAATTGGTGTTGCGCTTGGGGAATTAACACCGATTCATTACAGTCTATGGTGCTTAGCAATTGGAATTGTCGGTCTCAAGCTTGGATTCTTTGAGACGAAAACACTTGAAAAGTCAAATTCATTTACAATTGTGATGATCGGCATTATTTTTGTCGTTATCGGCCAAATGGCGGGAGTATCCCCGTCAGATGTTTTACACAATTTGCCTAAAATTCTCTTAATCCTTTTGATAGGCACATTTGGAATTGCTCTTGGTGGATATGTCACATCAAAATTGGTCAAATGGCATCCGTACAAAGGCATGCCAGTCGCATTAACAGCCCTTTTTGGATTTCCTGGTGACTACCTTCTTTGTGAAGAGGTTTCTAGAAGTGTTGCTAGGAACAAACAAGAGGAAATACAGATTTTTGATGAATTATTGGCACCGATGTTAATTGGCGGTTTTACCACAGTGACAGTTGCATCGGTAGTTGTAGCCGGTATTCTAGTACAGACATTGTAGAGATTTTACTAACTTAGTAAGCTTTTTAAAAAAATTACAAAACGGGGGTATATAAAAATGGAAAAACAGATCATTAAAAACGGATTGTTAATTGATGGGAATGGCGGAGAAGTAAAGAAAGATCATATTGTGGTGGTCGATGGCGAGCGTATCGTCTATGTAGGATCGGAAAGTAATTATTCTGCAACTGGTGAAGAAACGGTGATTGATGCTCAAGGTGGAACAATTCTTCCGGGGCTCATTGATTCCCATGTGCATATGATGATGGAATATCAGTCACCTGCTGAGAAATTGGCAACACCATTTTCCTTCATGTACTATAAAGCGGCCGAATATTTGAAAACAACACTGCATGCCGGAATTACATCGGTTCGAGATGCGTTGGGAACAGATTTAGGTGTAAAAAAAGCAGTTGAAGATGGGCTTATCTCTGGGCCGCGGTTGCAACTAAGTATTAATGCCCTAACAATTACTGGTGGACATGGTGATGGCTATACCGTTTCAGGCAATGTAATGGATATTTTACCATCCGATTATCCGGGAATGCCAAATGGAAAATGTGATGGCGTCGAGGAAGTTCGGAAAAAAACACGTGAAATGCTACGCGCTGGTGCAGAAGTTATTAAAGTCCATGCTACTGGTGGTGTTCTAAGTGCGACCGACCACCCTGAATTCACGCAATTTTCATTAGAGGAATTAAAAACCATTGTCGAGGAAGGTCGTTTTCGAAAAGGAGTAAAAGTAATGGCCCATGCTCAAGGTGCAGAAGGGATCAAGAATGCAGTAAAAGCAGGGATTCATTCAATTGAACATGGTATTTTTATCGATGATGAGGCTATTGAGCTAATGCTTCGAAATGGAACTTATTTAGTGCCAACGTTGCTCGCGCCAGTTGCGGTTTTGGAAACGGCCGAAGAAGTAGGAATGCCAGCAACCGCCGTGGAAAAATCCAAGGAAGTAATTGAACAGCATAAGGAAAGCTTTACGAAAGCATATAAAGCAGGTGTAAAAATTGCAATGGGCACTGATGCTGGTGTAATGAAGCATGGTACAAATTTACGAGAACTTGGCTTGATGGCTGATGGCGGCATGACACCAATGGAAACGATTGTCGCATCCACGAAAACTGCTGCTGCATGCTTAGGTTGGGAAGATAAGGTAGGAACAATCGAGCAAGGAAAACTAGCAGACATTATCGTTGTAAAAGAAAATCCATTGGACAACATCCAGTCATTAGCTAATAATGACACAATCCAAGTCGTAATGAAAAACGGAAAAGTAGAAAAAACCCTACTCGGAAAACACGCAAACCAAAACATAACCGTACATTCATAATGCGGGACATGGGGACAGGTTAAGTGTCCCACCCACCAAACGCGCCACGATGCAGATATTGACTGGGACAAGGGACCTGTCCCCATGTCCCAGCTCCCATGTGCCACTTTAAATAGGAGAGGAGATTTTAGATTGCGAGATAAGTTGTTGGAAGTCTATGATGATATGTATGACTATGATGGTATATCTGGAAAGCGATTGTCCAGTAGGTTGGACGAACTGGCTCAGATTGGATTAACGAATGATAATGGCTCAAATCGACCGGGTTTTTCCAAGGAAGAAAAGGAAGCGCGGGAAAAGGTATCGGGTTGGATGCGCGAGGCAGGCTTGGAAGTCCATGAAGATGGGGCTGGAAATATTTTGGGTAGATTAGAAGGGAAAAACAAAAACCTACCAGCAATTATGAGTGGCTCCCATGTTGATAGTGTACCGAATGGCGGGCATTTTGATGGAGTACTAGGCGTTTTAGCCGCACTGGAAGTTGTGGAAGCCTGGAAAGCAACTGGTTATCAACCGGAAAAGCCGTTTGAGGTGGTTGTTTTTACCGATGAAGAGGGTGCACGTTTCAATGGTGGTCTAAATGGTAGTGAAGCAATGATCGGGAAAGGTGACATGGAAACTAAATTACAGCTCATTGATAAAGATGGCATGAGTTTTGCAGAAGTCTTGGAGGATGTTGATCTAAGTGTGGATAGCTATCAGACGGCAAAACGAAACATGGATGAACTTGATCTGTTTGTTGAGGTACATATTGAGCAAGGAAAACGACTGGAAAAAGAAAATTTACCGTGTGGAATCGTAACAGGGATTGCTGGACCGTGTTGGTTAGAGTTCACCGTAACAGGTGAAGCTGGGCATGCCGGAAACACACCGATGGATGATCGACACGATGCCGTCGTTGCTGCAAGTGAATTTATTTTTGAAATCAATAAACTGCCACGTCAAATAAGTGATTCAGCTGTTGCGACGGTGGGGAGGCAATTTGTCGAACCGAATGGGGTGAATGTCATACCAGGCCAAGTTAAGTTTTACGTTGACATTCGCGATATTCATCGTGTGACAAGGGATCAATTGGTGGACCGTGTATTGACTTTGGGTGAAAAAATTGCAGAAAAACATCACGTTGAGGTGGAGTACGCAGAGAAGATGAGAGTTGAGCCAATTCCTATTAAAGAAAATATACAACAAATTTTGGAGCAATCGTTGCAAGAAAAAGGAATCAGTCCCTATAAATTACCAAGCGGTGCCGGCCATGATGCAATGATTATCGGCGAGAAACTGCCCATTGCCATGCTGTTTGTACGAAGCAAAGCAGGAATCAGCCACAATCCTGCAGAATGGTCCGATCTGAACGACTGCATCCAGACCATCCACACACTAAAAAACTTTATAGAAAAAATACAATGAGCTTGGTGGGACATGGGGACAGGTTAGATGTCCCACTCATGTTTATTCACTCAATCATGACTGGAGACGCGTGGGAGAAGGATTCATATCCCACCCGACAACTGGGACAAGGGACCTGTCCCCATGTCCCACTAAAAATGTTGAAATTGATCTTTAATTATTTTTTGGGGTTAATAATTCTTTTGCTTACGGTGATATGACGTTTTGTGTTTAAATTTCATGGGCAAAAGTTGATTTCTACTTATAAATATAAGATTTTGCCTTTTTGACTTTTGCTAAGTTAATCGTTATATTCTACATAATTAATGCCAACTGCAAATTTCCTCAAATAAACTTCTACTGCAAATGAATAGCTTTTCTTGCTAATTGATCTGCATGGTTATTTTTCTTTTCAGGTATCCATTTGATAAAAAAATGTGGAAAAGAGCTTGCTTCTGCTCGGATTTTCTCAAGATAAGGAAGAAAAGTTTGGTTTTTGGTAAAATCCTTTTCGACCACATCCACAACTATCCTAGAATCGGATCTAAATGATAGTATTTCATCTGGAAAATGCTCTTTACACACCTGTAATGCTTTTAAAACCGCTTCAAATTCAGCTTCGTGATTGGATAAAGTACTCAGTGGGAAGCTGAATTCGTGTATATTTCCGTCTGCTTTTATATAAATTCCCGCACCGCTAGTTCCAGGATTTCCACTTGATGCTCCATCTGTGTATACTTCAATCAACCGTTAGGCTCCCCCTTATTTTCTAGATTATAGTAGATTATAACAGTTTTGTGACTTAACATGCATTTCCTATTTGAAAAAATCCCCCATTAATGTTTTCTAAGCAAAATTATCCCGAGGCGATTTTTATATGTCAAGAATACCTAGAAGAAAAAGTACTAATGGTATATATCATATCATGCTGCGAGGAATCAATCGGCAAACCATTTTTGAAGATGATGAAGACAAGTTAAGGCTGTTAGCAACGATTAAGAGATTTAAAGGAATGGATAACTTTGAAATCTTTGCTTACTGTTTGATGGATAATCACATTCATTTGTTGGTAAAAGAGGCAGAGGAATCAATTTCGAGAACAATCCAAAGAATCAGTGCAAGTTATGTGTATTGGTACAACAACAAATATGAGCGTTGTGGACATTTGTTTCAGGAAAGATTCAAAAGTGAAAATGTGGATACGATTGCTTATTTCTTCACGGTTTTGCGATATATACACCAAAATCCCGTCAAGGCTGGAATAGCAAATAATGCGTTTGCATGTAAATGGACGAGCATACATGAGTATTTTGACCACGTTAATTTAGTTAATGTTGATTTCACTTTCACACTGCTCTCTCCCAACAGAAATAGTGCCATCCAACTATTTACCGATTACATGTTAGCAACAAATGATGATGAGTGCCTGGACGATCATGTGAAAGTGAAGCGATCGGATAGCGAAATCAAACGGCATTTAGCAAACTTAGGGATCCCCAATAATACTGACCTACAGCAGATGGACAAACAAAAAAGAAATAAAATCATCTCAGAACTCAGGGAACTAGAAGGAGTAACAATCAGACAACTAGCAAGAATAACAGGCATACCCAAAAGCGTCATCCACCGCATCCATTAGACGAGGTGGGACGTGGGGACAGGTTAGCTGTCCCACCCGTCATGCTTGCCGCAAAGCCAATCTCGCCTGGGACAAGAAACCTGTCCCCATGTCCCACCCCCACGTTCCAGTGATTATGTTTGAGTTTTTTGGGGTATGTAGTTGGTGTGGGGTATTTTTAGTAATTAAGGAGTGAGTGATATGGCGACATATACGATTAAGTTACTTAAAAAGGAAATGGTTGCGAATGATACGATGGCTTTTCACTGGGAAAAACCGGATGGATTCGAGTTTAGAGCGGGGCAGTTTGGTGATTTTACCTTAATTGATCCAAGCGAGACTGATGAGGAAGGGAATACAAGGGCTTTTTCATTTGTATTTGCTCCAAGTGAGGATGAATTGGTCACGACGACTCGTTTGCGTGATTCGTCATATAAACGGGTGCTGAAGGATTTTCCAGAGGGAAGTGAAATGAAATTTGATGCGCCGCATGGTAACTTTACACTGCATAAAACCGAATCAACACCTGCAGTTTTTCTCATTGGTGGCATTGGCATAACGCCTATACGAAGCATGATTGCAGAAGCAACATATCAAAAAACATCACATGATATGACATTACTTTTTTCCAATAAAACTCCGGAAGATGCGCCATTTCAATCTGATTTAGAGGATTTAGCTGAAAAAAATCCTAATTTCAAATTTGTTCCCGTCATGACAAGAGCAGATGCCACTGAATGGAATGGTGAAAGTGGTCACATTGATGTTGATATGCTAAAGCGGCATGTTTCCGATATTAGTGCACCGATCTATTACCTAGCTGGCCCTGCTGACATGGTTCAAGCAATGCAAAAAATGCTTATAGAAGCTGGAGCCAATGAAGACAACATTCGCGCAGAGGAATTTTCAGGATATTAATTTGCGGGACATGGGGACAGGTTAGGTGTCCCATTTCATTATGTTCTCAAACAACTTGATCCTGTTGAAAAGCGAAATATAAAGAAAAGGGATTCATCGTCTATCGAATTGTATAGATGATGGATCTTTTTTGTTTAATTTATATAAACTCCTGCAGTTGTCACGGCCCGTTTCTTAATCTCTTGGGAACAAAAAAATCTTCCTAGGCATAAGTTAGAGTGAATGAAATGGCAGGAGGTTATATAATAATGTATCCATATATGTATTATCCATATTTAATGTATTATCCAGTAAGGAATGAAGCGGCGCGGACATATGCAGAAATAAGGGGCAGTGAGCTAGCTCCCAATTTAAGAGGGTATGTCACATTTACAGATATCCCTCAAGGCACGGAGGTATCAGTTGAATTGTTCGGATTGCCAGATTACAAACCGACAGTGGGAGATCAGGCGCCCATAGGACCACATGGGTTTCATATTCATGAAAATGGTGATTGTGGCAGTGGTGAAAAGCCAGATCCATTTCAACAGGCTGGAGGTCATTGGAATCCTAAAAATCAGCCGCATGGCCATCATCCTGGCGACTTTCCGGTTCTGTTTTCCAATAATGGGTATACGAGAATGTCCTTTTTTACGGATAGATTCAAGAGTAGGAATGTGATCGGAAAGTCAGTTGTGATTCATCAAAACCCAGATGATTACCGATCGCAACCATCAGGAAACGCCGGAAAACGAATAGGTTGCGGTGTGATAAAGGCGTATTAAATGGGGAAGTGGGACGTGGGGACAGGTTAGGTGTCCCAGTCCTGTTTATTGGAGTGGTGCGGGATAGCGGGTGGGACAACAAACCTGTCCCCGCGTCCCAGCTCACATCCCGCGCCCCTTCTGGCACCCGGCCTGGGACAACAAACCTGTCCCCGTGTCCCACAGCACTTGCCTCTCTAAGCGAAGAGGTGGGTGCTGTGGACGTGGAGTTTGGCTTTTGGGTCGATTAGGGTTTTGGCGTGGTTGACGGCGATGGTTGCTTCGCCGAATCCGGTGGCGATTAATCTTGGTTTGCCGTCATAGCTACAAACATCACCGGCTGCAAAGATGCCTGGGATGTTTGTCTCCATTTTTTGATTAACGTAAATCGCATTTTTGGATGTTTCCATACCCCATGATTTTAATGGTCCGAGTGAAGTAACAAATCCGTAATTCACAATTAGGTCATCAATATCCAGTAAATGTGTATGCTCCCCTTTTATTTCCTGAAGCAATACTTGTTCAATTCTCTCATCATCTCCAATTAATTTGCTTACTTCATATGGTGTTTTTAGTTCAACACTAGAGTTCTCAAGTAATGAAATGCTGTGCTCATGTGCTCGGAATTTATTGCGGCGGTGAATCAGTGTTACATGCTCGGCAATTGGCTCCAAGGCTAGTGACCAATCGACTGCCGAGTCACCGCCACCGCAAATTAATACCCGTCTACCCCTAAAACCCTCCAATTTTTTAACAAAATAATGCAGGTTACCATTTTCATATTCCTCTGCTCGATCTACCTTCAATTTGCGTGGCTGAAATGCACCTGCCCCAGCGGTGACAATGATACTTCGGGAATAATAGGTACTGGTTGCTGTCACTAATTCAAATGTACCATCCTCCAGTTGAATCACATCTTGGACAGATTCGTTCAAATGGACTGCTGGGGAAAATGTTCTTGCTTGCTTATCTAGTTGATCAACAAGGTCCTTCGCTTTAATATTTGGAAAACCTGCTACATCATAAATGTATTTATCTGGATAAAGAGCGGCCAATTGTCCACCAACTTCTGGCATGCTGTCAATGACCTGGACAGACGCATTTCGCATCCCAGCATAGAATGCGGTAAATAGGCCAACAGGACCAGCCCCAATTATTGTAATATCATATAACTCCTCTTTTAACATTTGGATCACATCTCCTTTTCATCTTGTTTTAATGGGTGAAAAAATACGCTCTTAGGGAACCCCCTTAGAGCATCGGCTTCCCAAAATCGCATCAAAACCCTTATCACACACTCTCTCAAACGTCATTCAAATTTCGTCGGATCCCCGTCAAAAGGTTCCTTCGCTTTCTTGATGGAGCTAGTCGGACAACCCTCAAAAGCATCCTCCAAATCCTCTTCAAATTCTGAGTCCACAGGTTTATTGCCAACATTATCATCGCCGATATAATAGGAAAGACCTTCCTCATCATCATAATCAAACAGATCGGGCGCCGCCGCCCCGCAGGCTCCACAGGCGATACACGTCTCTCTATCCACGATTGTATAAATAGCCATCAACTCACTCCTTTTTATAATTGTATGACGTTATTTTAACGTTGTTGTTATTTTTATTATATAAATAGTACAAAAATTAAAAAACGTTGTCAACAGGAGAATAGTAAAAACATTAATGCAATCCTTATATAGCACGATGTATTTGGTCTTAGGGAAATAAAATATATTTTAAAATTCTAAATAGTATTGACATAAATAAGCCACATCGATATTATTATAGATAACGAATTTGTAACGTCACTAAATTAAAATGTAATGCAAAGGGGAGATCACATGATTTTTAATGAAAAAGCAGAAACATTAGAGAGGAGTAAAATGGAAGCGCTTCAATTAGGGAAGTTGCAAGAAACTGTGAATCGTGTGTATACGAATGTTGCGTTCTATCGGGAAAAGTTTACTGAATTAGGGGTAGAACCAACGGATATTCAGTCTTTAGAAGATATTAAAAAGCTACCGTTTACTGTCAAAAAAGATTTGCGGAATCATTATCCATTTGGTTTATTTGCAACGCCAATGGAGGATGTTGTTCGGTTGCATGCATCTTCGGGAACGAGTGGGAAGCCGACAGTTGTAGGATACACAAGGAATGACATTGAAAACTGGGCTGAAATTGTCGCACGTTCGATTGCGGCTGCCGGTGGTCATCGTGAAGACGTGCTGCATAATGCGTATGGGTATGGTCTATTTACTGGTGGACTTGGAATTCATCATGGGGGAGAAAAGCTTGGAATTACAACCGTCCCAGTTTCTGGTGGGAATACGAAACGGCAGATGCTGCTGATTGAGGACCTTAAACCGAAAGTAATCTGCTCCACTCCTTCTTATGCATTACATATAGCAGAAAAAATGGAAGATGAAGGGCATGATCCAAGGAATACAAGCCTTGAATACGGTATTTTTGGTGCGGAACCATGGTCGGAGGAAATGAGAAAAACATTGGAAGAAAAAATGGGGATCAAAGCGATGGATATTTATGGGCTTAGTGAAGTTGTCGGGCCGGGAGTTTCGATTGAATGTGTGGAGGAACAGGATGGACTCCATATTCAAGAAGATCATTTTTTTGTCGAGATAATTGATCCGGATACACTCGAACCACTGCCAGATGGGCAATACGGTGAGCTTGTATTTACGAGTTTAACAAAGGAAGCACTTCCGATTATTCGCTATCGAACAGGAGATATTGCTGCAATCACACGGGAAAAATGCAGCTGTGGACGGACTACTGCTCGGATGACACGTGTCAAAGGGCGGATTGACGATATGCTTGTCATTCGCGGTGTTAATGTTTTTCCATATGAAATGGAGCGATCTTTACTCCAAGTGAAAGAATTGACCCCACATTACCAATTGCATTTACATAAAAAAGGACAATTGGATGCTGTGGAATTGTGTGTGGAAATCGCTGAAGATATTTACGTAAAATGCCAGCAAGATATGAAACATGTAGGAATAGCTGAAATAAAACAACAGGTGAAGAAAATAATAAAACAGGAGTGTCTCGTTACGGTAGATGTCGATGTACGCCCACCAAAATCGATACCGCGTTCAGAAGGAAAAGCGGTTCGCATTGTCGATCAACGATTAAAAAAAACAGTAAATTAAATGACGCTTCTAAACATCTATAAGTGTATGTAGTATTTGCAGTTTACACGGATAGCCACATTGTAAAAATGAAGGAGGTAACGAATGGATAAGGAAAAGCTCGATCTTTTTACAAGTGATCCTTTTGCAAACCGACTAAATATCAAACTATTAGAATGTGAAAGAGGCTATGCGAAAGCAAGTTTAGTTGTTTCCGATGATATGTTGAACTTTTATGGCGTTGCTCACGGTGGATTGCTCTTTTCCTTGGCTGACTATGTGTTTGCGGTAGCTAGTAACTCCCATGGCAATGTTGCTGTTGGCCTGAATGTGCACATGTCTTATTTGGCACCCGCGAAAATAGGAGATGAACTAATTTGCATGGCAACCGAAATAAAACGGACAAATAAAATAGCAGTCTACGAAATGAAAACAACACAAGCATCCGGTGACTTGATAGGCACGATGGAAGGAATGGTATATATCAAACCAAAAGCTTAGATGCGGTTAGCGTCGTATGTGCTGGACGGGTTTTATGTTGCCTTGAAGAAAAATTCATCAATCAAGTTACCAATAAACGCTAAATCAAAAACAGAGGAGTTATCGATTAATGGCAACACACTACAAAATGAGTGATTTTCAAAAGGTTGCTTACAAAAAAATGGCACCACCGCCATGTGACGAAACGATGCAAATTACAGTGCTTGAATCGTCTGATGGGGTTGCTCGTGGAACGTGGCATGTGGACCATCGCTATATCAATGGGATTGGTGTGGCGATGGGTGGCTTTTCATCTGCAGCGGCAGATATTATGATGGCCTATGCGATCGCTTCTAAACTAACAGATCAATACGGGTTTGCCTCGATTGATTTAGATACAACCTTTCACAGACCTATTTTTGAAGGGGACGTGGACATAACGGCAAAAGTAGAACGGCTTGGGAAGACGCTCGCTTATGTTGTTACCGAGCTAAAACAGAATGATAAAAAAGCAGCAACTTGTGTTTCTTCCGTACTCATTAAAAATTTGGAACAATAAGGGAGGACTTTTTCGATGATATATCGTTTTAACGAACAAGAGCCAGACATTCATGATACAGTTTTTATTGCAGATGGTGCGAGAGTGATTGGCGATGTGACGATCGGTGCCGAATCCAGCATCTGGTTTAATGTGGTGCTTCGAGGTGATGAGGGGCCAATCCGGATTGGTGAGCGCTGCAATATCCAGGAAAATAGTATGTGTCATCTGTATGAACAGTTTCCGTTAACATTGGAAGATGAGGTTTCTGTCGGGCATAACGCCATTGTCCATGGATGTACATTGCGAAGAGGTGTACTGGTTGGAATGGGTGCAACCGTTTTGGATGGCGCGGAAATTGGGGAGTACTCGATTATCGGTGCCAATAGCCTTATTCCATCAGGCAAAAAAATTCCACCACGCTCACTTGTTATTGGTTCCCCTGGTAAAATCGTTCGTACTTTGACAGATAAGGACATGGAAATGATTGAAGAAACGATTACGACCTATGCGAATAAAGGCCAAGCATTCCGGCAAAAAGAGATCTTTGAAAAAATTCGCTAATCATGATGATAGCACGCTAGTATTTAGCGTGCTATCTATGTTTATTTGTGGGACATGCCTGTTCTCGACTACTTAATCGTGCCATCACATGAGTGCTTCCTGCACGAGTGAAGAATCAATCAACAGGGCGGGATGGAGATCTCCACATCAAAGGTGCCCACCCACTAAATGAAAATTCCCCTCTATTTATTTATCATTTTTCATTTTGCCCATTTCAAAAACGGATTCAAAAAAGCGTGTCGCTGGCTCTTGTAGCAATTGATAATAGTCGGCAAACAGTGAAGACGCGGAATCCCCAAGCCATTTTGCCGGTAAAAGTTCCTCTGGTAAATTGGGATCAATGAATAGGAACTTTCGGAACTGGTGAACAAGCAGTGCACATTCTACAAAACAGCTGCCCTTACTCATTTCACCTTTTTCAATTTTGTTTTTGTCGATCACATATTTTTGGCTGTATTCCTGAATGAATTGGGAGTAGCGCTCATTCACATCATCAATATCCCAACACTTCGTCACCAAATCTTCGTTGCTGCTCATCCCCTCATATGTAGAGCGGAAGAACGAAACATACTCGCCAATATCATATTTTGTTACTAGGCGATTAATTTGTTCTTCCAATGGATTTGGTGTAATCCAACAGCTGTTAGAAAGAAGACCAAACCCGCTCCAGACTAACTCTTTACGTAGTTCATCACGTAAATGGCGCTTTTCCTCAGGAATGGTGTAGACAAGCATTCGCCATTTGCCATCCCATGAAGGTGATTTTGATTTGTATATTCTTTTTGACGCTTCTTCCATCCGAGCTTTTCCATCTTCCGTTAATGAATAATAGCTTTTGTTGCTAATTTTTTCAGATTGTACCCATCCTTGTTTGTTCATGCGGGAAATGGCTGCACGTACAGATTGTTCATTATGACCGAATTCTTCAAGCAGCCGGATCAAGCTTCCAATCCAAATCGCATTGCCATAATGACGTATGTAATCCCCATACAAAGTAAAAATCATGGAACGTGTATTAAATTGTTTATCCATTTGATTGTCCTTTCTCGTGTGTTTTCTTGTTGATGTGATATCTTTCTCGTTTTAGGTTAAGAATCTTCCGTTTGTTGCTTTTTAACCTTGATATAAACTGTGACACAGTGAAAATTCCCTTTCGTAGCGTTTTTTCTGGTTCTAATGACGATTGAGTGCTTGGATTCCGCTCCGGCAGAACACTTCGCTTTCCGCGGGCACGGCTTCAGCCTCCTTGCCCCGGCGAGGGGTATGTCGACGTTGTCCGCAAAGGACGGTTTTAGTCGACCCTCCTTTTCTAACCGCTTCCTGCGGGGTCTTCAGACACGTGCTGTTCCCGCAGGAGTCGACTGCCCTCCGCTCCAATCACTGAAAAGTTAAGAGATGAATGCTATGAAATGTGGCGCACAATCCTAGCGAAGAGAAAACACTACGCTTTCCCGTAGAAGTTTCCATGTTTTATCTTCGCTAGTATGGTGCAACGAAAGCTTGATTTACCTATTGCTTGATACAGGCGATAACTACACGTTAATCAGAAAACCACTACCGGCATAGGCAAAATACGTAGACTCCTAGAAAATATAAACCAATTTTCTGCGTGCGATGTAACGCTGCCGAAGCCTTCCGTGTCCTGTGGGAATAGCATGGTCCGAAGTCCTCGGAAAAAGCGTTCTTGGCGTCACTGGGTGGTTGAGTTCGTGACCATGGTAAGCGACTGCCCTCCGTAATCAACCATCTTATTCGTATTTAATAACATTATTAATCGATAGCCGAAAAGGTAAAATAGTGTATTTCCGGAACGGCAGTCCAACCACCATCACAATCTACGTCGCTGTTTCTATCTTTTGGTCTAGGTTAAAAAAACGTAATACGAAAATTTGTATTAAAAATAAACTGAAAATACAAATATGCACCCTAAATGGTATCGACTTTTCAGGTTTCTGTCAATTCTATACGGCTATCGCAACCAACAATAATTTTATACAATAATTAATATTTAAATTATTAGAAAAATCATCTTGAACATTATATAACGATTTGTTATAATGACGTTAATAAAACGTGATGGGGAGTTGTTAAAATGTATAATTATATTCCCGATACAGATTCTGTGATGAGCACGTATTCTGGAGAGGATCAAGAAAAATACGACGCTTTTATGGCACGCATCAACGCAGGGGAAAAGATTGAAGCGGATGACTGGATGCCGGATGATTATCGACAAGCATTAATCAAACTTATTTCTATGCATGGTATTAGTGAAATTATGGGAGCTTTGCCGGAAAAAGAATGGGTTCCGAAAGCGCCGACATTGAAACGAAAACTTGGCATTATGGCAAAAGTACAAGATGAAATGGGCCATGGTCAATTGCTGCTTCGTGTGGCGGAGGATTTAATGAGGCCATACGGAAAAACAAGGGAAAATTTAATGGAAGATCTATTAAATGGAGATTTGAAGTTTCATAACGTTTTCCATATGCCAACGAAAACGTGGGCCGATGCAGGCATGGTTGGCTGGATGGTCGATGGGGCGGCAATCATTTCACAAACGAATATGCTTGATGCCTCTTATGGTCCATACCAAAGAGCACTTCAGCGAATTTGTGCCGAAGAAGTTTTCCATGCTCAACATGGGGAGTCAATTATTATGGCATTGGCTGAAGGGACAAAGGAACAACGGGAAATTTTGCAGGAATCGCTTAACCGCTGGTGGCCTTCACTATTGATGTTTTTCGGGCCTTCGTCAGCGGAAACAACTGGATCATCGAAGCAGGATATCATGATCAAATACCGCATTCGCAAAAGTAATAATGAAGAACTGCGCCAGGCATTTTTGGATAAATATTTACCACGTGCCTTTTCACTTGGATTAACCGTCCCGGATGACACGGTTCATTACGACAAAGAAGCTGAAAAATGGGTTTACCAGCAACCAGATTGGAAGGAATTCAAGCAGATTATTGCGAATAAGGGACCAAGGTCAAAAGAGCGGTTACGGTTACGGGAAATTGCTTATGAGAAAAATCGCTGGGTCAGGCAAGCATTAGCACCACAAGCAGTCGGTTCGTAATCTTTTCGTAAGGTATGAACAGACAGAAAAATTCCCACAAAATCTTATCGAAGGGAGATAGAACCATGCAGGATGAAGCAAATTTTTATCAAGAGTATGAAGTGTTTAGCAAGCGAAGTGCCAAGGCATCCATCCAGCATCAATTCAGTTTGTTGGCACCAAATGACGAGATGGCGATGATGATGGCTCAAGAAAACTTTATGCGACGTGAGGATGTACTTGATGTGTGGGTTGTACCGCGAAATAAAATTCGTGCCATGTCAAGTGAGGAACGCGAAACATGGACGAAGCGGCTTGATAATAAAACATATCGGACGACAAAAGGATATGGCTATTTACGGAAAAAATGGCGGGAAAAAGAACAAGGGATGTTGGATGAAAAAGAAATTATGTCCTGGAAAGAGGTGAAAAAGTCATGACAAAACGAATCGGGACAGCTGACGAAGCAAAGCAAGATGCAGCTTATTTGGAAGCATTGACGGAACTAATCTATCAATTAGCGGATGATGATTTCATCGTTTCTTTCCGGGGTTCAGAGTGGCTTGGATTGGCCCCACATATTGAGGAAGATGTTGCCTTTTCATCGATTACACAAAACACGATGGGGCACGCTTCAATGTATTACGATCTGTTAGAGGAACTAGGGGAAGGGCAAGCAGATGTCCTTGCACATGAACGCCCAGGAAATGAGAGGCGAAATGCTGTTTACTTAGAAAAACGTAATGGCGATGGCTCGTATCTGGATGAACCATATTTTGATTGGGCGTTGACCGTTGTTCGTCATTATTTTTATGAAGTATTGAAGAAGATTAAATTGGAGGAAATTAGCAAAAGTTCCTATGTACCGTTAGCAAATATTGCGCAAAAAATATTAATGGAACAGCCTTATCATTTGGCACATTGGAAACTATGGATACAGCAATTGCAGCAATCTAGCGAGGATGCACAATCCCGCATTCATTCACGGATCGTGGAGGCATGGCAGGAATTTGGGGATGCACTAGAAATTGGGGAAAAAGCGGATGCGATGGTAGCGCATGAGTTGATTGCAAGTGAAGCATTTTTGAAAAAACAATGGCAGCAGGAAGTAGAAGCAATCGTTGCATCTGTGCCGGAATCCCCCCTTGGCAAGCAACTAGGGAATGGTAGAAATAAGGAGCATACGGCCGACCTTGACCATGCTATTAAAACGTTTGCCGAGGTGTACGAAAGTGATAAAGAAGCCGTTTGGTAAGGAGATAGGGAATCGCGAAAAGGTAGTTTGCTAGGGTGAAATGTTAAGCCTTTTTCAAAAGACAGGCAGATCCAGGCGCTTGCACTTTTCGTATAAGGAGGGATTTCATGCAGGAGGAACAGAGGAAAGAGGAAATTCTTGCTGTGCTTAAAACGGTTGATGATCCAGAGCTTCCGTCTGTTAGTGTGTTTGACCTTGGGATGATCCATGAAATAAAGCTAAACCAAGACAACATTGCAATTACGATGGTGCCAACGTTTGCTGGTTGCCCTGCTCTTGACATCATCGAACAACATGTAAAAAAAGCAATTGAAGCATTGGATTGGGTTTCGGAATGTCAAGTAACATTTTCTTTTCAGATTCAATGGTCAACAGATGTGATCACGGAAACAGGCAAGGAAAATTTGAAAAAACACGGTATCGCCCCACCACCGGAAAATTACCGGCCTGGGGAAGAATGGACGGTGAATTGCCCGTATTGTGCTTCAGCATACACATCAATGGAAAATGTGTTTGGCCCAACCGCCTGCCGCAGCATTTTATATTGCATGGCATGTAGGAATCCATTTGAGGCAATGAAGCCAGTTGTTAAGCATTCGACTATATCATAAGGGACGTTTTTATTTTAAATTGAAACCGCATTCATTAAAGGAGAATCCAGTGTTTAGTTCAGCTAGATTAGTTGAATATCGAAAATAAAAGGAGAGGATTTTTACAATGGCTAAATTAATAGCTTTATACAAACAACCGGAGGATCAGGCGAAATTTGATGAACATTACTACAATGTGCACACACCAATTACAAAAGAAATACCAGGATTAAGGGAAATGAACGTCACGAAAATCGTTGGATCGCCAATGGGGAAAAGTGAGTATTATTTGCTTTGCGAAATGATTTACGATGACCAAGAGTCACTGCAAAAAGCGATGAAGACAGATGAAGGAAAGGCCTCGGGAAAAGATGTTATGCAATTCGCCGGTGATATTGTCACATTGATGATTGGTGAGGAAGTCGATGGCTGATCGTTCCTATATTAAGGTTTTTGTTGAGGATGGTGTAGGGGTGATTCAGCTTGATCGTCCTCAAGTGGCCAATGCGTTGAACCGGGAAATGGTTGACGAAATTGTCGAGGAAACAGAAGCACTTGACCGGGATGAATCTGTTCGGGTCATTGTGATAAAAGGCAATGACAAGGCATTTGCTGCTGGGGCGGATATTGAGGAAATGCTGGAAGATACCCCATTATCCATGGAGTTGTTAGATCCGTTCGCAGTGTGGGATCGGCTGACGAGGATCAAAAAACCACTCATTGCTGCGGTAAATGGATTTGCGTTGGGTGGCGGATTTGAGTTGGCACTTCATTGTGACTTGATTATTGCCGGTGAAACAGCCCAGTTTGGTTTTCCCGAAGTAAAGCTAGGTGTCATGCCTGGTGCTGGCGGAACACAGCTTTTAACAAAGGCAATGGGAAAGCGAAAAGCATTGGAATGGATCTGGTTTGGAGCATCCATGGCTGCAAAGGAAGCCATGAATAACGGTGTCATCAATCGTGTTGTCGCGCCGGAAATACTTGAGGAAGAGACGATGAACATGGCGAAACAGTTGGCAAACCAAGCACCGATTTCCGTTCGTCTTATAAAGGAAGCAGCCGGTAAAGCTGAGGAATTATCATTGCTCGATGGAATGAAACTGGAGCGGAAAAATTTTTACTTAACGTTTGACTCACAAGATCAAACAGAAGGCATGCAAGCGTTTATGGAAAAACGATCCCCTTCTTTCAAAGGAGTGTGAGCAAATGGGAGCGCGTAATTTTCAAACCATTATGTATCAGCAAGAAGATGGTATCGCAACCATCATGCTAAATCGTCCGTCAGCCTTTAATGCTTTTACAGCTGAAATGAACAAGGAAATTATCCAGGCTTTGAAAATAGCTAGCAAGGATGATGCTGTTAGGTGCATTGTTTTTACTGGAAAAGGCAAGGCATTCTGTGCGGGGGAGGACCTTGGTGGCGTGGATGAACACACGAATCATGCCACTTTTCTTAGGGAACGTTACCATCCGATGATGAAGGCAATTAAAAATGTGCCAAAGCCTATTGTAGCAGCGGTTAATGGTACTGCTGCAGGTGCAGGGATGAGTTTAGCATTAGCAGCTGACTTCCGACTTGTTCAACCGAGGACCAAATTTGTCAGTGCGTTTATGAATATCGGCCTGTTACCTGATTCAGGGTTTATGTATGTTTTGCCCCGTTTAATCGGGTATGCAAAAGCACTTGAAATAGCTGTATTAGGAAAACCAATTACAGGGGAAGAAGCGGCTGAACTTGGGCTGGCAACAGAAGTGATTGATGTGGATGATTGGGAAGAAAAAGTTCATGCATTCGCAACGACAATGGCTGGATTGCCGACAAAAGCCTTTTCACTAATCAAGCGTTACATGATGGATGGCGTGCACCTTTCATTTGAAGAAGCGCTAGAGCAAGAAGCACAGGCACAGCGCATTGCGGGAATGTGCCATGATCATCAGGAGGGATTAAAGGCGTTTAAAGAAAAGCGCAGGCCAAATTTTACCGGGAAATAAGTGAGTATTTTGTAAAGGCTGTTTTCCAAAAAGGTTATAACTTTTGAAGAAAAAATGTATGTAGAATCCTTTTCAAGCAGACCGCAGTAATCGAAATGTAACAGGCTGCTGGGCAAATAGCAACAATCCATACGAAAAGTAGCTTTGCAAAAAATAAACCAATACAAGGAGGAATCGGTAATGACACAAACAATCAATAAGGAAACAATTACAGAAGTAGGCGAAATGAAACGTGATCATTATGCAATGATTATTAATGGCGAGCGTGTGGAAAGTAGTTCGGGTGATACGCTTCAAACATTTAACCCAGCAAAAGGGGAAATATTGGCGAGCGTAGCCAAGGCGAACGAAGAAGACGCGGAAAAGGCAGTACAAGCGGCAAGAAATGCTTTTGATCATGGGAAGTGGCGTAAATACCCTGTCGGAAAACGTTCTCGGGTGTTAAATAAAATCGCTCAAATCATGCGGGATCGTTTTAAAGAAATAGTGGAAATGGAAGTGCTGAATAGCGGAAAATCGATCAATGCTGCTCAGACACAGGTCGGCCAAGCGATCGAGGATTTTGAATTTTATGCGGGGGCAATCGTTGGGCACCGTGGAACAGTGAACAATATGCCATATGGCTTTTTTAACTACACACATAAAGAACCTGTTGGGGTGTGTGCGCAAATTATTCCATGGAACTATCCGATGATGATGGCAGCATGGAAAATAGCACCGGCGATTGCTGCAGGTTGTTCGGTTGTTATTAAACCAGCAAGTCTTACACCGGTTACAGCAATTCTATTGAACGAAATCTGTCATGAAGCGGGTGTACCAGCGGGAGTTGTCAACACAATCCCAGGATCTGGCCGAGTTGTTGGTGATTTTCTAGTTAAACATGAAGACATCAATAAAGTTGCGTTTACCGGTTCCACACCAGTGGGTAAAGATATTATGGGAAAAGCTTCGGAAACATTGAAGCGAATCACACTTGAGCTTGGCGGGAAGTCCCCGAACATCGTTTTTGATGATGCAGATATCGATGCTGCTGTTGCAGGCTCATTATTTGGTATTTATTTTAATACCGGCCAATCCTGTGAAGCGCGGTCACGCATGTTCGTGCATGAATCGATCTATGACGAGTTTATGGAACAATTTATTGCCAAAACGGAAAAACTACAGTCTGGAGATCCGTTTGATAAAGGAACACACTTAGGCTCGATCATTAGTCAAGAGCAAGTGGAAGTGATTGATGGTTATGTCCAATCTGCCAAAGCGGATGGGGCTACAATTGCTACAGGTGGAAACGTGATGCAACCAGAAGGCTTTGAAAATGGGCATTGGTATGCACCGACCGTTATTACGGATGTTACGCCTGACATGAAAGCAGTTAAAGAAGAGATTTTCGGCCCAGTTGTTGTTGTGGAAAAGTTTACTGATGAAAAAGATGTCGTCAAGCGTGCCAATGATACAAAATATGGATTGGGATCGGCAATCTGGACAACAAACCAGGCGAAAGCAACCCGTGTCGCCCATCAAATTCAAGCAGGGATTGTCATGGTAAATAGCCCATTCTCCGCATTCCCAGGAACACCATTTGGCGGCTATAAAGAATCCGGTTTTGGTAGAGAGCTAGCAGTAGAATCACTTGATCTTTATATGGAAGATAAAAGTGTACTTTCTTATTATGGAGCAAAACCGTTGAATCCATTTGGCGTGTAAGCGCTGGCGGTGGGACATGGGGACAGGTTCCTTGTCCCAGCTCAAGCGAAGTCTCGAGGAGTGTCCGTGACGGGCACTTAGGCGGATTGAGGAGGTGGGACGCGGGACCTGTCCCCACGTCCCATATTTAATAGAAAGGGTGGTAAGCTGTGACAATTCGGAATGTTACTGTTGTGGGTGCCGGCGTAATGGGGCGCGGGATTGCGTATGTTTCCGCGCTAGCCGGTTTTTCTACGATGTTAGTAGATGTAGCGGAAGACAAGTTGCATGAAGCATATGAGTCTATTAAACAGACAGCGAAAAAAGGAATGGACCGTGGCAAGGTGACAAGTGAACAAGCAGATAATCTAGTGGCAAACTTAAACACGACAATATCACTTGAAGCGGCCGTTATACATACAGATCTCGTAATCGAAGCAGTACCGGAGAAACTAGCTTTGAAGAAACATATTATGGAAATAGCTGAGGCACACGCCCCTAGTCATACAATTTTTACCTCCAACACATCGACAATCAGTCCAACTGAGCTTGCATCATATACCAAACGACCCGAGCAATTTGCGGTGATGCACTTCTTTAATCCAGTTCACCGGATGCACCTTGTGGAAATGGTCAGAGGATTAGATACGACAGATGAAACGATTGCTGTCATACGTAGTGCTGCAGAGCAAATGGGCAAGGAAACCGTGGAAGTGAATGAGTTTCCGGGGTTTGTAACAAGCCGCATCAGTGCACTAGTTGGTAATGAAGCATTTCATATGTTGCAAGAAGGTGTTGCAACAGCTGCGGATATTGATAAAGCGATTCGTTTAGGGTTGAATTATCCAATGGGCCCGCTAGAACTTTGTGATCTTGTCGGGTTGGATGCACGGCTAAATAATTTAAACTATTTACATAAAACCCTTGGGGAAAAATATCGCCCTGCACCACTTTTAGAACAATATGTGAAGGCAGGACGGCTCGGTCGAAAAACGGGCAAAGGGATTTACGACTATACAAATACGAGTGAGTTGATGAAAAAATGAAGGAAGTCGTGATTGTTGATGCTGTTCGTACACCAATTGGCAGATATAGAGGAGTATTAAAGGATATCCGCCCTGATGACCTTGGCGCGGTTGTTATTAAAGCATTACTTGACAGAAATCCGAACCTTCCAGCTGAAGCGATTGAAGACGTGGTACTTGGCAATGCCAATCAAGCCGGAGAGGATAACCGTAATGTTGCGCGCATGTCTGGGTTGCTAGCCGGATTGCCTGTACAAGTTGGGGGAACGACGATTAATCGGCTTTGTGGATCCGGGCTTGATGCAGTGATGTATGCAGCCCGAGCAATTGCTGTTGGGGAAGGCGATATTTTTATTGCTGGTGGTACGGAAAGCATGACGCGTGCACCATTGGTCATGGCAAAAGCTGACAAAGCGTTTCCGCGTGGCAATAATCAGCTTTATGATACAACGATTGGCTGGCGTTTCACGAATCCACAGCTTGAAAATGAATATGGCGCAGATTCCATGCCACAAACGGCGGAGAATGTTGCGGTTGATTATGACATTTCTCGGGAAGCACAGGATAATTTTGCGTATGAAAGTCAAATGAAGGCAAAAAAAGCGATGGAAGCGAATCGTTTTGCCGAAGAAATCGTTCCCGTCATTTATCATGACCGAAAAGGCAATCAAATCACCGTTGCAACCGATGAACATCCGCGTCCAGAAACATCATTGGCAAAACTCGGTAAACTGAAATCAATTTTTGACGCTGGAACGATTACGGCCGGAAATGCATCGGGCGTCAACGATGGTGCGTCTGCATTATTGGTTATGAGTGCTGACAAAGCTAAAGAATTGAACCTAAAGCCATTGGTGAAATATAAAGCTGGTGCTACAGCTGGATTAGAACCACGAGTAATGGGGCTTGGACCAATTGAAGCAACACGAAAAGCGCTTGAGCGAACAAATATGAGTGTTGCTGAATTGGATCTTGTGGAGTTGAACGAGGCATTTGCTTCTCAATCAATCGAATGCATTCGTCAACTAGAGCTTGAGCCAACAAAAGTCAATGTCAACGGTGGAGCCATTGCTTTCGGTCATCCACTAGGCGCAAGTGGAGCACGTATTTTAACAACACTAATCCATGAACTAAAAAAACAGCACAAACAATTTGGCCTAGCAACAATGTGCGTTGGAGTCGGCCAAGGAATCGCAGCAATTATTGAGAATATCGAAGCATGATGTGGGAGGGGGGACATGGGGACAGGTCCCTTGTCCCGGTCCGGGCGATGGCGGGCGCAGTATCCATGCCGCACTCTCAGGCCAATTGGTGAAGTGGGACGCGGGACCTGTCCCCATGTCCCAGCCAAAAAGGAGCGTGTGATATGTCGAGTGTTTTGCTAGAGAAGGATAACGGTATTGCGTATGTAACGATTAATCGGCCGGAGGTTTTGAATTGTTTTGATTATCAAACGCTTTGCCGGCTTCAGGAGGTGACGGATGAAGTTCATCTAGATCCTAACGTGAAAGTTGTTATTTTTACCGGTGCAGGGGATAAAGCCTTTAGCGCAGGAGCGGATTTGAAGGAAAGAAAAACATTGGGTGAAACAGAAGTCCGAAGAAATGTAAAAGCAATTCGGGATGCTTTCCATCGGATCTCATCATTGCCACAGCCAACAATTGCTGCAGTCAACGGGTATGCTTTTGGAGGAGGATTCGAGTTAATGCTCGCGTGTGATTTTTCCATTGCTGCTCGTGGCGTGAAAATGGGGCTTACCGAAACAAGTTGGGCCATTATTCCAGGTGCTGGTGGTACACAGCGTCTAGCCCGGTTAATTGGTGAAATGAAAGCAAAGGAACTTATTTTCACGGCAAAAAAATGTACCGCTGAAGAGGCGCTCGATTTAGGAATTGTTACACGAGTTGTGGATAAAGCTGAACTTCTCGCTTCCTGTCAACAATTTGCCGCGGACATTATGAAGAATGGACCCGTCGCAATTAAACAGGCTAAATATGCGATAACACAAGGGATGAACACCGATATCCAAACAGGTCTAGAAATCGAAGCAAAAGCATATGAATTAACGATTCCAACCGAAGATCGCCTAGAAGCATTACAAGCATTCAATGAAAAACGAACCCCGAATTTCACAGGAAAATAGACTGGGACATGGGGACAGGTCCCTTGTCCCAGTCCAGGCGATGGTGGGTGCGGCAGCTATAACGCGCTCTTAAGCCAATCAACACGGTGGGACGCGGGACCTGTCCCCATGTCCCACATCATTCAAAGGAGGAAAAAAATGAATCCTATTTGTGGGTTGCTAAACATTACATATCCGATTATTCAGGGTGGCATGGGAAATATCAGCAATGCCCCGCTAGCAGCTGCTGTTTCTGAGGCTGGTGGGCTGGGAACGATTGGCTGCGGTACAATGCCACCTAACGAAGTTGAAGAAATTATTCTTGAAACAAAAACACTTACGAACAAGCCGTTTGCACTTAATATTGCGATTAATGTAACGCCATTTATCAATCAATTAATTGAATTGGTGTTGAAACATCAGATCCCTGTTGTAACATTGTCCGCCGGCAATCCTGCAACCTACATACCGATTTTCCATGAGCATGATGTGACAGTGCTGACGGTAGTAGCGTCTGTTAAACATGCGAAAAAAGCAGAAGCAGCTGGTGCAGATGCTATTGTCGCAGAAGGGTTTGAAGCGGCCGGTATTAATTCAAACTACGAATTAACCACGTTTACATTGATTCCTCAAATTTCCCAGCATGTTACAATTCCAGTCCTTGCTGCTGGAGGTATTGGGGATGGAAAAGGTCTGGCAGCAGCTCTTATGCTCGGGGCAAGTGGTGTACAGCTTGGAACCCGTCTGATTGCAACGAAAGAATCTCCTTTTCACGATGTTTATAAGCAACAGTTAATTGAATCAGAAGGAACGCAAACAGCCATTATTGGGCGTTCACTTGGCCAAATGCGCCGTGTATTGAACACGACCTACGCCAAAAAAATACATGACCTTGAGAAAAGTGGGATAACATTGGAGGAATATCGTACCTTAACATCGGAAACCCATCATCGAAAAGGGGCACTCAGTGGTGACTTGGTGGATGGTTTTCTGAATGCGGGTCAAGTGACAGGATTAATTACGAATGTTGCCAGTGTTAAAGATCTCCTTGATGGAATGATCCACGATGCGAACGAGCAAATACAACGTTCAGCAGGGTTATTAGGGGCACAATCCAGCCCCACCTAAGTTGATAAATCCTATATTTACAATAAGTAAACTTTTCAAAAAATATTGACCATGTTATAACAAAGTGATATAATAACGTATAAATAACGTCATGTCACAAATTGGAATGCAAATACTTTAGGGACGTGGGGATAGGGACGTGGGGACAGGTTAAGTGTCCCAATAGCTTTCTCAACGGGGGCATAGGATGGTGCGTGGGACACTTAACCTGTCCCCATGTCCCAGCAAATGAAAGCGCTTTATTTTATTTTTGCAGGAGGATGGTTATGGGGTTCGTTCAGGAATCAACAATTACAGAGGATTTTGCGTTGCTTGAAAAGATGGTAGATCATGAACAAGTTGTATTTTGCAATGATCCAACTAGTGGCTTACGAGCAATTATTGCAATACATAATACAACACTCGGACCTGCACTTGGTGGGTGCCGGATGCGACCTTATGCGAATCTTGATGAAGCACTAGATGATGTGTTACGTCTAGCAAAAGGCATGACATACAAATGTGCCGCAGCGGATGTTGATTTTGGCGGTGGGAAGGCGGTTATCATTGGCGATCCACATACAGACAAGACACCAGAACTTTTCCGTGCTTTTGGTCAATTTGTTGATTCGCTTGGAGGTCGTTTTTACACGGGAACAGACATGGGAACAACGATGGATGATTTTGTCTATGCCAAAAAAGAAACAAATAATGTCGTTGGCATACCGGAAGCATATGGCGGTGGGGGCGATTCCTCCATTCCAACGGCCAAAGGTGTTTTATACGGCATCAGGGCCACGAATAAGATGCTGTTTGGAAAAGAAGAGCTAGGCAATGCAACTTATGCTGTCCAAGGACTCGGCAAAGTGGGATTCAAAGTTGCGGAAGGTCTACTCCAAGCAGGAGCTAATATTTATGTAACGGATATTGATGAGGATAACGTTGCCGGAATTTTAGAAAAGGCAAAAACAACAATGGGGTCAGCCCAATTCGTGCCAAGTGAGGAAATTTATATACAGGATGTTGATGTCTTCGTACCGTGTGCGTTTGGTGGGGTAATTAATGATGATACACTGCAAAAACTAAACGTGAGAGCAATAGCGGGGTCAGCAAACAACCAATTACTGACAAATCAACATGGGATAGAATTGGCAGAAAAAGGGGTCCTTTATGCTCCAGATTATATTATTAACGCTGGTGGGCTGATTCAGGTTGCTGATGAATTGTATGGTGCGAATAAAGAGCGGGTACTGCTGAAAACGAAAGAAATTTACAATGTGCTTCTCAATGTGTATCAGCAAGCAACAAAGCAAAACCAATCAACAATGGAAGCTGCCAATCATATTTGTGAAAAAGTGCTCGCAATTCGTGAAAAACGCAACAGCTTTTATACATCTTCCACCAAACCGAATTGGGATATACAAAAATAAAAGGGAGGGGAGCAGATGGAAGTAAATTATCCAATTAAACAAATCATGGACGACAAGGGAAATTTCATTGATGATTCGTACAATGTGCAAATCGATGCCCGACTTGTGGAAACGATGTATTACCATATGTACCGGATCCAGACTTTTGATCAAAAAGCGATCAGTTTACAACGTCAGGGGCGGATTGGAACGTATCCACCATTTGCCGGTCAAGAGGCAGCCCAGGTTGGCAGTGCCTTAGCGCTTGGAGAGGGGGATTGGATTTTTCCAACGTATCGTGATCATGGTGCAACCTTAACATATGGTACCGACATGACGCGGATGTTTCTTTACTGGAATGGTCAGTTGGAAGGATGTATCCCGCCGAAAGGAAAGAATATTTTTCCTGCTGCGGTACCAATTGCCTCACAAATTCCGCACGCGGTTGGTGCATCATGGGCTGAAAAAAGGAAAGGAACTGATCGGATCGCCCTTGCTTACTTTGGAGATGGCGCAACGTCGGAAGGTGATTTTCATGAAGGCCTCAATTTTGCAAGTGTCTTTAAAACACCAACTGTATTTTTTAATCAAAATAATGGTTATGCGATTTCTGTTCCAACCGAAAAGCAAATGAACTCAAAAACAGTGGCACAAAAGGCCTTAGCTTATGACATGCGAAGTGTTCGGGTTGATGGCAATGATTGCTTTAGCGTTTATTTTGCAACGAAAAAGGCGATTGATTTGGCCCGTGCTGGCGAAGGACCAACATTGATTGAAGCTGTCACATGGCGGGCAGGAGCACACACGACAGCGGATGATCCAGATAAATATCGCTCAGCTGAAAAAGGCAAGGACATTGTGGAGCCACTTATACGCTTAGAACAATTCATGAAAACAAATGGCTTTTGGCAGGAAGCGAAAATTTCTGAAATGCAAGCCACTGTGAAGGCGGAAGTTGACACAGCAGTGGAAGCAATGGAAAATCACCCGGGAGCAAAGGTGGAAGATTTGTTTGATCATGTATTTGCGGAACTTCCGGAGCAGCTTGTGACGCAGAAGGAATCTTATTTAGCACTTTTGAAGGATGGGTGATACAAGGCTTTCAAAGGAGGGATGATGAACGTGGCAATGGAAATGAAACAAAAAGAAAAAAAGAATGTGAAGACAAAAACGTTAACAATGATCCAGGCCATTAATGATGGCATAAAAACCATGCTGGAAACGGATGATACGACAATCGTTTTAGGAGAAGATGTTGGGAAAAACGGTGGTGTATTCCGAGCAACAGAAGGGCTGCAGGAACAATTTGGCGAAGAACGGGTTGTTGATACGCCACTTTCAGAATCTGGTATTATTGGTACCTCAGTTGGTCTTGCGGTTAATGGATTTAAACCAATTGCTGAGATTCAATTTATGGGCTTTATTTACCCAGCTTACAACCAGATTATGACACATGTATCTAGGTTGCGCATGAAAACAATGGGACACTTTTCGGTACCGATGGTGATTCGTGCTCCATATGGTGCAGGAATTCGAGCACCAGAAGTGCATTCGGACAGTACAGAGGCAATTTTTACGCATATGCCTGGGTTAAAAGTAGTCTGTCCATCTTCACCTTCTCAAGCAAAAGGATTGCTTATTTCCGCTATTAAGGACCCTGATCCGGTACTATTCTTAGAACCAATGCACAATTATCGTGCTGGTCGTGAGGAAGTTCCGACTGGAAAATATACAGTCGAGATCGGCAAGGGAAGAAGGCTACATGAGGGCACAGATGTAAGTATCATCGCCTGGGGTGCAATGATTCCGGTTGCGGAGAGGGCGAGGGAACAAGCTGAGAAAAAGGGTATTTCTTGTGACCTTATTGATTTGCAAACATTATATCCACTTGATCGCACTTTAATTGCTGAATCGGTACAAAAAACAGGAAGAGCAGTCATTGTTCATGAAGCACAAGCGACAGGTGGGCTTGGTAATGACATTGTTTCAACAATCAATGATACAGCTTTTTTATATTTACGTGCTCCGATCGAACGGGTGACTGGTTTTGATGTTCCTGTGCCGTTCTTTGGCTTGGAAGATCACTATCTCCCCACAGCTAAACGTGTTTTGAAGAGTGTTGAGAAGGTTGTTAATTTTTAAGATTCCTACTTATCCAATGTAATCAGAACCATCAAGCTGATTCTAACCAGACAAAACTAGGAATAATTGAACCAATCTCATTTGTACGTCCACATCCAGATAAAAACTCTATTCTAAGGCATGACAAAAGGCTATCACAAGCACGTTCATCACGTATTCACATAAAAGCACAATTGCAACTGAAAAGTTTAGAATATAAATTATTTGGCTAATAATCCGTTTTATATACAAATAGTCAAAAAGTTGTGTTATAATTTTTCAAACTTTTAAAATAATAAGAGGGGGAATACGTATGAAAAGATGGTTGTTCATAATGGTTGCAATACTGGGTATAGTCGTACTAGCTGCTTGCGGTTCAGATGAATCTTCTGATGCTAAGGGTTCCAGTGATGATGGCGAGCAAACGGAGGGTACAGAAGAAAATACGGATGAGTCAGAAGATAAGACCTATCACATTGGGGCTACCCAGATTTTGGAGCATCCATCACTTGATGCTGCTTATGAAGGCTTTAAGACAGCGCTGGATGATGCGGGATTAAATGTAGAATATGATTTCCAAAGTGCACAAAATGATCAAAATAATGTCAGCACAATTAGCAATAAATTTGTTTCTGATGGTGTCGATTTGATTTTTGCCAATTCTACACCTAGTGCACTTGGGGCTTTGCAGGCAACAAGCGATATTCCAATCTTGTTTACATCTGTAACAGATCCAGTTGAAGCAGGGTTGGTGGAATCGATGGATAAGCCAGGGGAAAATATTACTGGGGTAACAGACCTTCATCCAGACGCGATTAAGAACACAGTCGAGTTTATCGATAAGTATTTTGAAGGTGCTTCCGTCGGGTTGATTTATAATGCGGGGGAACAAAATTCTGTATCGCAAATTGAATCGGTTAAAGAAGCTGCAGATGGGACGAGTTTGAGTTTCGTTGAACGAACGGTTGCTAATTCTGCCGAGGTTCAGCAAGCAGCAAGCACAATTGTTAGTGAAGCGGATGTCATCTACATTGTAACAGATAATACAGTTGTATCCGCATTGGAAACCGTTGTCGGTGTTACCAATGAACAAGATATTCCATTGATTGTTGGGGAGCCAGATTCATTGGCAAAAGGTGGATTTGCCACATATGGAATCGACTACAACACAATCGGTTATCGAACAGGGGAAATGGCTGCGGAAATTTTAACAGGGGAAAAAACGACCGCGGATATTCCGGTTGAGTATCCACCAGAAATTCAATTATTCATTAATAAACAAGCAGCGGAAGAGCAAGGTATCGAATGGAATAGTGACTGGGACGAGGCAAAATTTGTAGAGCAAGAATAGTAAAGGATCAGGGGGTTTTTAAAAAAATAAAGGCTGTTTCATCAAGGTCTGAATTCCTTATGAGGCAGCCGTTTGTTTCTTTTTTTAGCGTGGTAGAATAAGTGGAAGTATTTGTCTTTTAAAGCTGCGAGAAGGAGGGAAAAACATGCTTTTATCTTTATTTAATGCAATCGAACTAGGTGTAATCTATGCACTAATGGCATTAGGAGTCTACTTATCTTTTCGCGTCTTGGATTTCCCCGATTTAACTGTTGATGGAAGTTTTGTAACAGGCGCGGCAGTTGCTGCGATTTCGATTATGAATGGTGTGCCACCGATTATTGCAAGTCTTTTGGCAGCCTTAGCTGGGTTTTTAGCAGGCTGTGTTACAGGGGTGCTACATACGAAAGGGAAAATTAACGCGCTATTGTCAGGGATTCTGATGATGATTGCCCTTTATTCTATTAATCTCAGAATCATGGGACAGCCGACATTGTCCCTTTTAAATGGAACAACTATTTTCAAACAGCTTGAATCGGTTTGGGCAGCAACTGGGTTGGATCAGTTATTAAATGGTGTGTTAACGTTCTTCGGTGCGGATCGTGTACCACCAACTTGGAGTATTGTCATTGTAATGATTTTCATAACACTCGGTTTCAAGTTATTGACGGACTACTATTTGAAAACAGAGGTTGGCCTGGCATTAAGGGCTACTGGAGATAACCAGGTGATGATTCGAAGCCTTTCCGCAAATACGGACTGGTTAATCATTGTTGGTATTGGTTTTTCTAACGGACTTGTTGCGTTATCAGGTGGTTTGATTGCACAACATGGAGGATTCGCTGATGTAAACATGGGGATCGGCATGATTATTATTGGCTTAGCTTCCGTTATTATTGGAGAGGCACTATTTGGTACCAAGACAATTGCTAGGGCAACATTAGCTGTTGTTGGTGGTGCAATTATTTACCGAATTGTCGTTGCGATGGCACTGCGGGTTGAATTTTTGGAAACAGGCGATATGAAATTGATCACTGCATTGCTCGTAATCGCCGCATTGGTGACACCAAAAGTTTTAGCGGCAAGGAAAGAGAAAAAGCGCCGTTTGGAAAAGCGTGCCAGCCTTAGCCAGGAAAAAGTAAGGGAGGTGTAAATTTTGCTTCAAATGAAAAATATCTCAATTACATTTAATGAAGGAACACCAGATGAAAAGAAAGCATTACAGGGCGTAGATTTGGAACTAAAGGAAGGCGAATTCGTTACCGTAATTGGCAGTAATGGGGCAGGTAAGTCGACACTAATGAATGTTGTCTCTGGAAATTTAATCCCGGATGTTGGCGATGTGCTTATCAATGACAAGCAGGTTGTTCATTTACCGGAGTACAAACGCTCGGCCTATATTGGTCGTGTTTTCCAGGATCCAATGGCCGGCACAGCACCATCCATGACCATTGAGGAAAATCTAGCGATGGCATATGCGCGTAATAAGAAAAGGAAATTGAAACCAGGTGTTACGAAAAAACGGAAGGAAATGTTTAGGAAAACTTTGGCATCGTTAAATCTGAACTTGGAAGATCGGTTAAACGCCAAAGTCGGCTTTCTTTCCGGTGGGGAACGGCAGGCGCTATCATTATTGATGGCTACTTTTACTGAACCAAACATTTTGCTGCTTGATGAGCACACAGCAGCATTGGATCCTTCCCGTGCAGAATTAATCACCAAACTAACCGATGATGTCATCAGCAAATTTAACTTAACAACATTAATGGTTACCCACAACATGCAGCAAGCACTCGATTTAGGCAATCGGCTGATTATGATGGATAAAGGCCAAATTATCCTAGATGTAAACGGAGAAGAAAAACAAAAATTAACCATTGAAGACCTACTAAAAGAATTCCAACGCATACGAGGCACCAAATTCGAAAGCGACCGCGCAGTATTAGGCTGAACGGGATATGGTTGGCCGCGCGGCGGGACATGGGGACAGGTTAGTTGTCCCAGTCCGATTTGCAGGCGTGGTGCGGGATAGAGGGTGGGACAACTAACCTGTCCCCACGTCCCAGCTCTTGAAATCATGAGGTTTGTGTGTTACGTTAAAGTTTAATTAAATATTTCTTGTTTCAATATGTTTGAAGTGAGGATAGAGGCGCAAGGGCCATCAGTACACAATGTGAGGAAAATGGGTTCCAATGACGATTGTGGAAAGGGGTGATTTGCCGAAGCGGAGAGAATCTCATGTTCTTGAAGCTGGGACTGTGTTGAATAAATACAGGACTGTCATATAGGTGACTATATGAAGGGCTATCTTACGCAGGAAGCGATCGTTTCTACTGCAACAGCGAAGCCCTCGTTGTTGCTTTTTTTGCGTTTGCTTTGCGATACCCTTACTACCTTACTTACTAAAAAATATGTAAAGGGTGTGTCGTCATGGATTTTGGTAAAGTTTTAACTGCAATGGTTACCCCATTTGATCAAAATGGAGAGATTGATTTTGACGCTACAAGTAAATTAGTGAATCATTTAATTACAAATGGTTCTGATGGACTAGTGATTGCCGGAACAACTGGGGAAAGTCCTACACTAACAACCGATGAAAAAGCGGAATTGTTCACCTATGTTGTTAAGGTTGTCAACGGTAGAATACCTGTTGTCGCTGGGACCGGATCGAATAGCACGAAAGCTTCTATCGATTTAACAAAAAAGGCGGAAGAAGCGGGCGTCGACGGTGTAATGCTTGTCGCACCTTATTACAACAAACCATCACAAGAAGGATTGTTTCAACATTTTAAAGCTATCGCAACGTCCACATCACTACCAGTTATGCTTTATAATGTACCTGGCCGAAGCGTTGTTGCGATAGCGGTAGGGACAGTTGTTCGATTAGCAGAGATTGAAAATATCGTGGCTATAAAGGATGCGAGCGGTAATTTGGATGCAATGGCGAAAGTGATTAGCCAAACCCCTAATGATTTTACACTATACAGTGGAGATGATAGTTTGACATTACCAGTTATGTCCATCGGTGGAGCAGGCGTTGTCTCTGTTGCTGCCCATGTCGTGGGGAATGAAATGCAGGAAATGATCAGCCATTTTAACAATGGTGATACACAAGCGGCGGCTTTGATGCATCGAACGCTTCTCCCAGTGATGAAGGCATTATTTGCCCAACCAAGCCCATCACCTACTAAAGAAGCACTAAACCAAAAAGGCATCCGCGTTGGAAATGTTCGATTGCCAATGGTACCTTTAACAGAAGAAGAAAAAAGGGGATTACAAGCGATTCTGAGATAGATTGGGACAACGGGCTGTTGGCAGGTGGGACATGGGGACAGGTTCCTTGTCCCACCCTCTAACCCGCGCCACTCCGCCAAATCAGACTGGGACAACAAACCTGTCCCCACGTCCCCCAAAAGTCTGGCTGTAAAGTAGGTGTTGTTAGATGAATGGTAGGCAAAAGGATTTGTTGCGTGTTTTGTTAATGAATTCTGAGATTTTTTTACATATTGATAGTCTTGCTGAGGATCTTCATTGTTTGGAAAAAACGGTGAGGAATGATCTTAATCTGATTGAAACATTTTTGCGAACCTATCCAAGTGCAAATCTTGTGCGTAAACCTAGAGTGGGATTGAACTTGGAAATAGATGAGGATGAACGGGCTCAAATATTTCAAAGCCTCTTTCAGACAAATTCTAAATCAGAGGAAGAACGTATCATTAAAATCGCCTATCGTTGTTGATTCGTGATAAACCGATTACGCCCAAATGGTTGGCAGAACAGCATTTTACAATTAAGGCAACGATCAAGAAGGATTTGCAGAAAATTTCCGAGTGGATGCAGGAGTTTGAACTTTCGCTTGTTTCCAAACAGAGGATTGGTAGTATTGTAACAGGTTCCGAACTTAAAAAGCGAAATGCCTTGGCACATTTATCGGAGCTCATGTCTTCTGTCACCGAGAGGAATTATGTGCTTGATTTATTTCCACCCTATGAAATCACAACGGTGAGAAAGGTTCTAAAGGATTTACAGACTCAATACGGGGTGATTTTTATCGCTGGTGGATTTGAAAGCATGCTCATTCATACCTTCATTATGATCAGAAGGACAAGACAGCAATCAAGGGTAGTCATCGGCATTGGGCGTTCTTGGTTAATCTATTGAAAAAGGATATTCATGTAGACGATATTCAAACTGTTGACCTTGAGGAAGATGATGAGGATGCAAAGGCTGAACAAGGGGTTACGGAATATGGTGCATCCGAAGCATCTGAAGCGGTGAATGTTGAAATAAACAAACCAACTGATATCATGAATATGGATTTAATGGAGACTAAATTATCCGGAATAACGCAGGAAGCTGTTATCAATGAACTCATTCAGAAATTGGAAGCTGCGGACAGAATAAGCTCAAGCGAAACATTTAAGCAGGCTATTTTAGCACGGGAACAGGAAAGTACAACAGGTCTAGGTATGAATATTGCCATTCCACATGGTAAATCTTCCGCTGTCAAACGCCCATCTGTTGTATTTGGAATTAACCGTGATGGAGTCGACTGGAAAAGCATGGATGGTAGATGCGCGATTAATCTTCATGATTGCTGTGCCAGAAGAGAGTGCTAAGGATGCCCATCTGAAAATCTTACAAATGCTTTCCCGCAAATTGATGGACGAGACATTCAGGGAAAAGCTGTTGAACGTAACGACTAAGGAAGAAGCATACGAACTGTTGGGTATGATTCAGTAAGGTTGGTTGTGTAATGGACTGAAATTTGGCCGGGGATGTGGAAAAAGAGAGCAGTTACGCTCTCTTTTTCAATATCTCGAAAACATGATCCCAAGTAGCCTGCTCCGCTTCTGTGTTGTAAACGGGCTTGAAGCCAAATTGACAGTAAATGTGGATGGCGGCTTGACTAGATGCTTGTGTTTTTAAGTAAGCTTTTTGATGATACTTGGAAAGGAATTTCATTGCTTCGGCTATTAATGGTCTCCCGAGTTTTTTACCTTGAAATTCAGGTATGATTTCAATCCAATGTAATCGGCCGATCGTCTCTTTGTTCCATTCACCAAACCAAGCAGTCGCTGTTCCGATTGTTTGTCCATCGATTGTTTCAAGGAAGATGATGCGTCTTTTCACGTCGGCCGGGTAGGTACTGAATTCATGATTGAAACGTTGTAAAGCATTATGTTTGCTTGAAAATTCATTCGTTGCAGTTGCAATTTTTGCCCATGTTTCATGATCATCTTCCCGATTATACAGGCGGAATTGAAAGCCACCTGGAAGCGGATAGTTTGGTATGTCGTTCAAATCGTGTAACATATATAAAGCAGTCTCCGTCATAATTTAGCCTCACTTTGTTTAGGGGTTGTGATGGTTTCATTATATCATGCCTATGTCGGGAATGTGGGACATGGGGACAGGTCCCTTGTCCCACCTCCAATCCCGCGTCACTCCGGCAAATTGGACTGGGACAATAAACCTGTCCCCACGTCCCAAACTTGATAGACTAGATCGAAAAAGATTTTTATTGGAGGGAAAGAGAGATGTATCAGGAGCCTATTTTTTTAGAGTCAACTTTTCATGAACGTATTTGGGGTGGACAGAAACTCCATACGTTATATGGGTACAATATTCCTTATGATAAAACGGGTGAGGCTTGGGTTATATCTGCACATCCGAACGGTCCAAGCACGATTACGAATGGTCCTTTAGCAGGGAAAACATTAGCGGATGCCTGGAAGGAACATGGAGAATTATTTAATAAACAGGATGATCATAACGAGGCGTATCCATTGCTGATAAAAATTTTGGATGCAAATGATGATTTATCTGTACAGGTACATCCGGACGATACGTTTGCTCAAGAAGTGGAAGGACAACCGTATGGAAAAACGGAATGTTGGTATGTGCTTAGCGCTGAGCCGGGTGCCGAAATTGTGTTGGGACACCACGCCAACACAAAGGAAGAGTTGGAACGGATGATGGATAACGAAGAATGGGACAAGCTGTTGAAGCATGTCAGCGTTAAGGCTGGTGACTTCATTTATGTTCCAAGCGGTACGATCCACGCTATTGGTAAGGGCATTGTCATTTTAGAAACACAGCAAAGTTCTGATATCACCTATCGTGTGTATGATTATGATCGAGTTGGCGCGACTGGTCAGAAGCGGGAATTGCACTTGGAACAGGCAAAAGAAGTAACAACTGTCCCACATCAACAAACGGCTGTTGATCAACGCGAAGAACATGTTAATGAGTTAACCATCAAGCAGCTGGTGGAAGCGCAGTATTTCAGTGTGTACCGTTGGGAGTTAAATGGGACAGCTGTTCGAAAGCTGGATCAAGACTTTTTACAAGTTAGTGTGATTGATGGAAACGCAACTATCGTCATTGACGGAAAAACCTTTGATGTCGGAAAAGGGGATCATTTTATTTTACCTTCCACAATTGAGGAATATGAGCTTCACGGGCACGCAACAATAGTTGTTTCCCATACGTGATTGACATAACAGAGTAATAAAAAAGGGATCTATTAGCGACGTTTTTCAACCGTTAATAGATCCTTTTTTAGCGGGACATGGGGACAGGTCCCTCGTCCCACCCTCGATCCCGCACCACTCCAGGAAAAATCAATGGGACAACAAACCTGTCCCCGCGTCCCACTCTCAATCCCGCGCCACTCCGCGAAACTAGACTGGGACAACAAACCTGTCCCCATGTCCCTACCTAAAATGTAAGCGTTTAACTATTTCCTTTATGAACCGGAAAAACAATGTGTGTAGATGAAAACGCTTTTAATTTATACTAATAGTACAGTAAAAGTTATCAATTCAACCTCAGGAGGAATTATAAATGAAAAATATTTTATTAGCATGTTCATCAGGAATGTCAACTAGTTTATTAGTTTCCAAAATGAAGGAAGCTGCTGAAGAAAAGGGGATTGAAGTAACCGTTTGGGCGGTTGCGCAGGACAAGGCCGCGAAGGAAATGGAGAAGGCAGATGTGCTTTTAATTGGCCCGCAAATGCGGTTTATGAAAAAGAAATTGTCGAAAAATGCGGAGGAAGCGGGTATTCCTTTGGATGTCATTGACCCAGTAGCGTATGGCAGAGTAGACGGAAAATCCGTGTTAGAAAAAGCCTTGGAGTTAATAGGCGAATAATCAGGAACAGGGGGAGAAGATATGAATAAGTTCATGGAATTCCTGGAAAATATCTTGTTGCCAATAGCCGATAAATTAAACAATAATCGCTATTTAACGGCACTTCGGGATGGATTTATGGTTGCCTTGCCGTTGATTATATTTGGTTCTATCTTTGTTGTTATTGCTAATTTTCCTTTCCTTGATGAGTTTATCGGGGAAGAGGCTTTCGCAACGTATCAGGATGCATTAGGGCCTGCATCGGCAGCGACATTAAGCATTATGGGGATCTTTGTTATTGTTGGTATTGGGTATAAATTAACTGAACATTATGGGCTCGAAGCTATTTATGGTGGTGTTGTCGCATTAGCAGCATTCCTTATTTTAACACCACAAGTACTGGAAGATGTGTCTGGTGTTATTCCAACATCAAGCTTAGGTGCGGAAGGAATGTTCTTGGGGATATTCACTGCTTTCGTTTCTGCAGAACTATACCGATTCTTTGTGCAAAAGGATTGGACGATTAAAATGCCATCTGGTGTTCCGGGGGCAGTTTCGAAATCATTTAGTTCCTTAATTCCAATCACGTTAACACTTGCTGTATTTTTAATCGTTCGAATTATCTTTAGTTATACACCATTTGATACGGTACAAAACTTCATTTATACCGTCATTCAAGAACCACTGACAGTTTTGGGTAGTGGATTACCTGCAACAATCGTAGCCGTATTATTGATTCAGATTTTCTGGTTCTTTGGTTTGCACGGCCAAATTATTGTGAACTCGGTATTTGACCCAATTTGGTATTCATTAAATGATCAGAACTTAGAAGCTTTCCAGGCAGGTTCGGAACTGCCAAATATTATTACCAAGCAATTTGTTGACTCTTTCCTAGTTGGCATGGGTGGATCAGGGATGACGTTAGCTGTTGTTATTCTGATTTTCTTAATCGGTCGAAGCAGGCAACTGAAAGAATTAGGTAAATTAGGTGGACCTGCTGGTATCTTTAATGTAAACGAACCAATCATTTTTGGATTGCCAATTATTATGAATCCATTGGTAATCATTCCATGGTTGCTAGCACCAGTTATTATAACCATCATCACCTATGTTGCGATGGCGACTGGACTGGTTCCGCCACCAGCAGGAATTATTGTTCCGTGGACAACGCCACCAATTTTGAATGGGTTCCTGGCAACGGGTAATGCATGGCAAGGCGGTGTGTTACAAGCCTTTAACCTCGTTATCGTTATATTGATCTGGTGGCCATTCTTGAAATTATTGGACAAAAACTATTATGAATCCGAAAAAAAAGCTGAAAAATAGATTCCTAGACTTGTGGATATAGTTCCGATGATTCGGAGCTGTATCCGCTTAAATTAGAAAACATCAGGAGTGAGTAAATCGTGGAAAATATGACGGAAATCGCTTTTCAAATTATTTTATTTGCCGGGAATGGTAAATCCAATGCAATGGAAGCAATTCAGGAGGCAAAAGAAGGCAATTTCGATCAAGCGGATCATCTAATTGAAGAAGCTGGAATAGAGTTAGGAAAGGCACATGACTATCAGACAAAACTTCTGCACCGGGAAGCAAATGGCGAGGAAAATTCGGTTAATGTGCTGCTTGTTCATTCACAGGACCATTTGATGACGTCAATGACAGTACGGGATTTGGCTGTTGAAATTGTGGAACTTTATCGTAATAAATAATCGTAACAATTTTTTAAAAAAGGAGGGGCTTTCATGACAATTAACTACAAGTTTCCAGAGGGTTTCTGGTGGGGAAGTGCAACATCCGCGACACAAATAGAAGGAGCCGCAAATGAAGGCGGAAAGGGTAAAAACATTTGGGATCACTGGTACGAAACAGAGCCAAATCGCTTCTTTGAAAATGTCGGACCGGAAACAACGTCTGACTTCTACCATAAATACAAAGAGGATATCCAATTAATGAAAGAAATTGGCCACAATACATTTCGGTTATCCATTTCTTGGGCAAGGTTGATTCCTGGTGGCAGGGGTGAAGTAAACCAAGAAGCGGTAACCTTTTACAACAATGTCATCAACGAATTAATTGCCAATGATATTGAACCATTTGTGAACCTGTTCCATTTCGATATGCCATTGGAACTGCAAAATGAAGGTGGCTGGGAAAATAGAGAAGTGGTAGAAGCATATGTTGACTATGCAAAAGCATGTTTCCGCTTATTTGGTGATCGCGTGGCAAAGTGGTTTACTTTTAATGAACCAATCGTACCTGTCGAAGGTGGCTATTTATACGACTTTCATTATCCAAATGTTGTGGATGGTAGTCGAGCAGCACAAGTAGCTTACCATACGATGATTGCCCATGCCAAAGCAGTAGAAGCATTCCGCACGTTTACGATTAACGATGGAAAAATTGGGATTATCCTGAATCTGACTCCATCCTATCCACGTAGTCAGAATCCAGCAGACTTAAGAGCATCAAGGATTGCCGATTTATTTTTCAATCGCAGCTTTTTAGATCCAGCTGTACTTGGCGAGTATCCACAAGAATTGATCGACATTTTGGCAGAACATGGTCAACTGCCGGTTTCCCAAGCAGGGGATCGTGACTTGTTAAAGGCAAATACTGCAGACATACTCGGGGTTAACTATTACCAACCACGTCGGGTAAAAGCGAAAGAACATTTGCCAAACCCATATGGACCATTTATGCCTGATTGGTTCTTTGATAATTACGAAATGCCTGGTCGGAAAATGAATAAATATCGTGGCTGGGAAATCTATGAAAAAGGCATCTATGACATTATGATTAATTTAAAGGAAAACTACGGAAACATTGAATCATTTATTTCTGAAAATGGAATGGGTGTCCAGGATGAGGAGCGATTTATCGAAGACGGTGAGATTCAAGATGATTACCGGATTGAATTCATTGCCGAGCATTTGAAATGGCTGCATCAAGCAATTCAAGAAGGGTGCAATGCTAAGGGGTACCATTTGTGGTCATTCATGGATAACTGGTCATGGATGAATGCGTATAAAAATCGTTATGGTTTCTTTTCTGTTGATATTGAGACGAAACAACGGACACCGAAGAAAAGTGCACATTGGATTAAAAAAGTTTCAGAGAATAATGGATTTTAGAGGTTGTTCAAAAAGTCACCAAATGATTACGGGGTGAGCGAAATGGAAGGTTTAAAGATTGTAACGATTGGTGGGGGATCAAGTTATACGCCAGAGTTGATTGAGGGATTCATTAATCGGTATGATGAATTGCCAATTCGTGAATTATGGCTTGTCGATATCCCTGAAGGAAAGGAAAAATTAGAAACGATTGGTGCGCTGGCAAAACGAATGGTCGAAAAAGCCGGCGTTCCGATTGATATTCATCTAACTTTGGATCGCAAAGAGGCATTACCTGGTGCTGATTTTGTAACAACTCAGATTCGCGTGGGCCAATTAGCTGCGCGTGCCAAAGATGAAGCAATACCATTAAAATATGGTGTGATTGGACAAGAAACCAATGGGCCAGGTGGATTGTTTAAAGGACTGCGAACTATTCCCGTTATATTGGATATTTGTAAAGATATTGAGCAGCTTTGCCCAAATGCATGGCTCATTAATTTTTCGAATCCAGCAGGCATGGTAACGGAAGCAGTATTGCGCTATAGTAACATTACGAGAACGGTAGGTTTGTGTAATGTACCGATCGGGATGCGGATGGGTGTCACAGAAATGCTTGATATTGATTCAAGTCGGGTACAAATCGATTTTGCCGGGTTGAATCATATGGTTTATGGTTTGGAAGTATACGTGGATGGAAAAATTGTAACAAAAAAAGTCCTAGAGATGCTTTGTAATGGTGCTGGAATGACGATGAAAAATATCGTTGATTTGGGCTGGGAACCAGATTTCATTAAGGGATTAGGAGTGTTGCCATGTCCGTATCATCGTTATTATTATCAAACTAGTAAAATGCTTGAAGAGGAACAAAAAGACGATGCAGAAAAAGGGACGCGTGCTCAAGTAGTGCAACAATTGGAAAAGGATTTATTTCAATTGTATCGCGATCCGAACCTGGCAATTAAACCACCACAATTGGAAGAAAGAGGTGGAGCATATTACAGTGATGCTGCCTGCAGTCTAATTAATTCCATTTATAATGATAAACATGATATTCAACCGGTTAATACGAGAAACAATGGTGCAATTGCTAGTATACCGAACGATTCTGCAGTGGAAATTAGCTGTGTGATTACAAAAGAAGGGCCAAAACCAATTAGTGTTGGGGATCTGCCGGTTCCAGTCAGAGGGCTTGTGCAGCAAATTAAATCATTTGAACGCGTTAGTACCGAAGCAGCGGTGACTGGTGATTATCATAAGGCATTACTTGCTATGACGATTAACCCTTTAGTTCCATCTGATACGATTGCGAAGAAGCTGTTGGATGAAATGCTAGAAGCGCATCAAGATTATTTGCCGCAATTTTTTACCCATGCGAGATAATACGATCATGAAGGAAGTTCTGATTTTTCGATCAGGACTTTTTTACACGTAAATGAAAACTTATGAGATGAATGCTGGGTTTTTTATTGTTTATTTAAACCGCAGCCGAAAATTGCTGCTCAGTGCTTCTGAAATGTTTTCCATCTAAGCTCAAAAGCAACAAACTTTGAAAACAAGTATTACGCAAAAAGAGCAAAAATTTCAAGCTGTTTATAAGGAGAAAAATCGATATGTTAAACTCCAGATTACGAATCATTCTACAAGAATTAATGGCCGCGAAAATCCCCATAACAGGAGGATATTTAGCAAACTTGAACCAGGTCACACCCAGGACGACAAGAGCGGATGTGAAACAACTGGATTCATTTCTATCCAACAATGGTGCCTTGATTGATTCAGTGCGCGGAAAGGGATATAAATTGGAAATAACGGATGAAACATTATTTCGTGCGTACCTCCAGACTATCTCAACGGACGAAATGACGGATCATTCATTTGTTCCCGAATCTCAGGAAGCACGTACAGCATTTTTAATTAAACGTCTATTATTAAGTGGGGATTATGTGAAATTGGATGATTTAGCAGATGAACTGTATGTCAGCAAATCAACAATTCAAAATTATTTAAAACAGGTGAAAGCGATTTTTGCTGAATATGGTATACATCTTGAATCTCGGCCGAATTATGGTTTGAAAGCAATTGGAAATGAATTGAAGCTACGTTTTTGTTTGGCAGAATATTTGTTTGATCACCGCTGTAGACGGGATAAACAAGTATTTGGTTCTCATTTATCATCGTTTGCCCCAGAAGATTTGACTCGTATTTCCGATATTATTATGGAGGAAATCCAACATCATCAGATCATTTTATCCGATATTGCCATGAATAACTTGCTTATTCATATAGCTATCGCTTATAAACGTATTAAAAGCGGCTATCACGTCACATTGCATGACACTGATTTAAAAGATATTTTACAACAAAAGGAATATCTGGTTGCAACAGAAATTGTTCAAAAGGTGGAGCATACGTTTAATGTTGCGTTCCCACAGTCTGAGGTTGCCTATATTGCCATCCATTTATTAGGAACCAAACTACTAACGAAAACAAATACGGGGGACAAGCTTGTTAAACAAGTAATGGATGAGGAAATTGTCCATTTGGTGAATTTGGCGCTTGATAAAATAGAAGCGGAATTAAACTTGGGAATAAAAGACGATAAAGAATTAAAGATCGGCTTAAGTTTGCACCTAAAACCTGCTATCAATCGGTATAAATATGGCATGAATGTACGTAACCCGATGCTTGCTGATATTAAAACGAACTATCCATTGGCATTTGAGGCAGGTATTTTAGCAGGACTAGCCATCAAGGATGAAACTGGGATTGAAATAAATGAAAATGAAGTAGGATATCTTGCACTTCATATTGGTGCAGCGATAGAAAGGAGGAAAATGGATTCTGGTCCAAAACGATGCCTGATTGTTTGCGCCTCTGGTTTAGGAACGGCACAATTGATCTTTTATAAATTAAAAAACTACTTCGGCAAAAGTCTTGATGTAGTAGGAACAACTGAATATTATCAGCTCATAAATTACCAGTTGCAGGATGTCGATTTTATTGTCAGTTCCATCCCTATTGAACACGAGCTTTCTGTACCAGTTGTGGAAGTAAATGCGATTTTGGGTGAACATGATTTGGAAAAAATCGAAAGGGTCGTAGTCGATCAGAATCAAGGTTCACCTAGCTATTTTCAAAAAGAGCTGATGTTTTTACGGAGACAATTTGATTCAAAGGAAGCGGTTTTACAGTTTTTTCAAACAGAGTTATTGGATAAAGGCTTGGTAGATTCCACGTTGCTTGAAGCGGTTTATGAAAGGGAAAAAGTCGCCCCAACATCTTTTGGCAATTTAGTTGCTGTTCCACATCCAATTACGCCTAAATCTAACCAAACTTTTCTAGCAGTTTGTACATTGGAAAAGGCAATCATGTGGAATAATAAACCAGTCCAATTCATTTGTTTGCTGTGTGTCAAAAAAGATAGCATGGAGGATTTGCAGTCCATGTATGATATGCTTGGAAATATAATTGATCAGCCTGAGATTGTACAACATTTAGTGAAAGCAAAAACATATGAAGAATTTATACACATTTTAGCGGATTGACGTGGGTGGGACGCGGGAAGGTGGGACGTGGGGACAGGTCCCTTGTCCCACCCATAATCCCGCGCCACTCCGGGAAAAATCAGTGGGACAAGAAACCTGACCCCGTGTCCCACACCTCGTCCCGCGGAAGATAAAAAGGGGGAAACATGATGCTCATAGGCGGAATAGAAGCTGGTGGAACGAAATTTGTCTGTGCTGTTGGCGAAGAGTCGGGAGAGATCGTTGCAAAAACAAGTTTTCCGACTGAAGAACCAGCGGAAACATTCCAGGAAGTTAAGCGATTTTTTCATGCGCATAAAGTGGAAGCAATTGGAATAGGCTGCTTTGGACCAGTTGATTTGGATAAAAAGAGTGCTACATATGGGACGATTTTAAATACACCTAAAACAAAATGGAAACAGTATGATGTACTTACGAAATTAAAATCGGATTTGAAGGTGCCCGTTTATATTGATACAGATGTGAATGCAGCGGCACTTGCTGAGTACAAATATGGTGCTGGAAAAGATGTGAACAGCTGCATGTATATCACCGTCGGGACGGGTATCGGTGCGGGATATGTTCAAGACGGGGAAACATACGTCGGAAAAAGTCATCCAGAAATGGGACACATCCTAATACCGCAGCACAAGGATGATTCATTTTCGGGATGCTGTCCATATCATGGGAATTGCTTGGAAGGACTTGCCTCAGGTCCAGCGATTGAAAAACGGTACGGGAAAAAGGGTACACAATTGGCTGCAGATCGAAACGTATGGGAACTGGAGGCCTATTATCTGGCACAAGCAATCATGAATTATGTCCTTGTCCTGTCACCGGAGCGAATTATTTTGGGTGGCGGAGTCATGAAACAAAAGCAATTATACCCACTCATTCGGGAAAAAGTGCTGGATTTGGTAAATGACTATGTCGGAATTGACAACGTGGATACGTTTATCGTTGCGCCAAAGCTCCATGATGAACAAGGAGTAAGAGGTGCAATGGCGCTCGTATCGTCTGATTAAGAGGCCGGGACATGGGGGACAGGCGGGGGACATGGGGACAGGTCCCTTGTCCCGCCCTTAATCCCGCGCCACTCCGGGAAAAATTAGTGGGACAACGAACCTGTCCCTGCGTCCCACTCTCAAACCCGCACCACTCCGCCAAATCAAACTGGGACAACGAACCTGTCCCCATGTCCCACTAGTTGACGTTGAAATGACTTTTCTATAAACTTACCCATTAAAGAGGGTGAACAACATGAATACGGCTTTAATGAGTATTGTGGTTATCATTGCGCTTGGGATTTTTTCGCAGTGGTTGGCTTGGAGGATTCAATGGCCTTCAATCGTGATTATGTCAGTTGCTGGGCTTATTATTGGTCCGGTAGCTGGATTGATTAACCCGGAACAGGCTTTGGGGGATATATATAGTCCGCTAATTTCGCTTGCTGTTGCGGTGATTTTGTTTGAAGGCAGCTCTAGTCTTGACGTCCGTGAAATCAAGGACGTTTCCAAATCAGTATTAAGGATTATAACAATTGGTCTTTTTATTACGTGGATTGGTGGATCGCTTGCGGCTCATTATATTGCAGGGCTGCAACTAGAGATTGCTTTTATGATTGGTGGACTTTTTGTCGTGACAGGTCCAACCGTTATCATTCCGTTGCTCCGCCAGGCAAAATTAAAACCACGAGTAGCTGCGGTGCTAAAATGGGAAGGAATTATTATCGATCCAATTGGGCCACTGCTCGCATTATTTTCATATGAAATTTTCAAAGTTATCAGCAGTGATGCCTTTACTGGTACTGATTTATTTCAATTCTTACTCGGTGCCCTTCTAGCAATGGTTATCGGGTTTATTGTTGGAATGATTGTGAGTATTTCCGTGAGCAAAGGCTGGTTCCCGGAATATCTCAAATCAGCCATTTTGCTTTCATTCGTTTTGCTCAGTTTTGCGATTGCCGAAAGTCTGATGCATGAAACGGGCATGCTCGCCGTGACCATTATGGGATTGACAGTGGCCCGAAGCAAAAAATATGTATCATCGATTGGCAGTATTGGGCACATTGTGGAAAATATCTCGGTGATTTTGACATCGACAGTGTTTATTTTGCTGGCCGCTTCCTTGACAAGAGAAACACTTGGACAAATATTTACGTGGTCGATCATTTTCTTCGTCCTGATCATGCTTTTCATCATCCGCCCGCTTTCCATATGGATTTCAACAATCGGGACGGAATTACGGTTAGCGGAAAAAACCCTGATTAGCTGGATTGCGCCGAGAGGGATCGTTGCTTTAACTGTGTCTGGTTATTTTACCTCACTACTCATGGACGATGGGTATGCAGATGCTTCCATTCTGACGGCTTTGACATTCGCGCTTGTATTCATAACGGTTTGCGCACATGGATTTTCTATTGGCCCAGTAGCAAAAAAACTTGGACTGGCTAGTGATGAGCCACCTGGAATACTCCTTGTAGGCGCAAGCAGTTTCGCGATTGCACTTGCCAATCATTTGAAAGAAATGGGCACGCCGGTTCTTCTTAGCGACACATCGGGTGAACGACTTTTCCGGGCGAGAGAACTTGGAATTGAGACCTATCAAGGTGAAATCCTGTTAGAACATGCGGAATTCGAGGTCGACCTAACCCCATATAACAACATTCTGGCAATGACAGGAGATGCTGCCTATAATGCACTTATCTGTCAGTCTTACGTACCAGAATTCGGGTATAACAATACATTTGCGCTGACTGTTGATTCGGGTACGGGAAAAGATTTAGATCATAGCGGGCTTCCACCTGCACTCAAAGCGAACTTGCTTTTTGGAAAAGGGGAGACATTTAAGGAACTCAACCGAAAAATAAACACCGATTACAAACTGAAAACCATTGACATCAACGAGAAAAAGACATTGAAAAAAGAAGAACTGCAAACAGACGGAGTGGCGCTTTGCATCAAGAAAAAGAACGACAACATCGACTTCGTAACACTAAAAGAAAAATTCCAAATCGACGAAGGAGACCAACTTATCGTCCTAACAAAATAGGCGGGAAGCGGGTTCCGGGGGACATGGGGACAGGTTAGTTGTCCCACCCTCCAACCCGCGCCACTCCGCTAAACCAGACTGGGACAACAAACCTGTCCCCACGTCCCAGATTCCAAGTCCATCCACCTCTGATAAACTTCATTTTGTTTATCTGTTTCATTAAACATATTTAATTCTTTCTTCGCGCGGAAGATTAAATATTCTTTATCGAATTTATCTGTGAAATTAAATACTTTCCATATTTCCTGGTTTTTTTTATGAAATTTATGGATTAACTCGGTTAGATCATCATATGGCAATTTTCCTGATTTCCAATGTTTAAAATGCTCATACAGGGGGTCCAGCTCTTTTTCGGTTAAATATTTGTGGTACATGCCCAGTATTTCGCGATCACGCTTACGCTCAGCTTTTGATTTCTTCATGTTTATAAAACCTTATAAAACCCCTTTATGCTTCCTCAAAAAGGTAAATCCTCATCATCGATATCGATCTCAATTGGTGCATTTCTAAGTCTCGGATTTTCCTGGCTATCTTCTTGGTAATCTTCTTGCTGCTCCCATTCCTCCCATGTGATACCGTACGGAGCACCGCCTTCTGTATAACCGGCAATGAAGGCGAATGTCTCATCACTATCATCGTCCCAAAAGGTGTTTTCCATTTCTTTGGCTGCTTTTCGTTTTTCTGCGGCACGTTGCTTCTGAATTTGTTCGTCTTTTAATTGTTGCTTATAGTTTTCGCTAAATGTATAACCTAACATTTCTAGTTCAGCAACAGCACATAGTTTGTCTACTCCAAAATGTTTGCCGTAGCCTTTTACAAGGTTTTTCCCAACATACTTGGGAATCCAATGTTTGGCGGCCTGAAGTCGTCCTTTACGGTTAAGTCGTTTATGCCTTGGCGCTTTTGCTTTATTTTTCTTGCGTTTTCCCATTCAATTCACCTCTCACATTATACTAAACCTGTTTTTATCTACGTACAATCGTTTGAAACATGCTGGGACATGGGGACAGGTCCCTCGTCCCAACCTCCATCCCGCGCCACTCCGCCAAACCGGGCTGGGACAACAAACCTGTCCCCGTGTCCCAAATAAAATCAAATAATACGGGTACACTATTTGCAACTGGAATAAAAAGGCGGTATTGGTAGGATGAATAAAGTTTTTACTATTCTTGTGTTTATTGGTGTACCAGTTTCGGTTATTGGGTCTTTGCTTGATTGGTCCGCTGTGCTCATGTTTATCATATATTGTTTGACGATTATCGCTTTGGCCAGTTTTATTGGCAGGGCGACGGAGAGTTTGGCAATTGTGATGGGGCCTAGGATCGGCGGTCTGCTTAATGCTACGTTCGGCAATGCAGTGGAACTTATTATTTCTATTTTCTCCCTGAAAGCAGGCCTGATTAGTATTGTTTTGGCTTCGTTAACCGGTTCGGTAATCGGAAATTTATTGCTTGTTGCGGGACTTTCCTTTTTTGTTGGTGGTTTAAAATATAAACGCCAGTCTTTTGACGTTAATGAAGCACGGCATAATGCAGGACTTCTGATGTTTGCTGTCATTGTCGCATTTGTTATTCCCGAAGTATTTACTCATAAGATGGATGATCAAGCTACGATGGCGCTCAGTATCGGGATTTCAATTATTTTAATCTTGTTATATATCGCGGCATTAGTGTTTAAGCTCGTGACCCATCGTGGCGTTTATCAGAGCGATGAAAATTCAAAGCAAACCGAACAGGAAGAGGAACCTGAATGGAGCAAATTGAAAGCAATAATCGTGCTTGCGATTGCGACCATTGCGGTTGCCTATGTCTCGGAAAATTTAGTTGATACGTTCGGTGTGGTTGGGGATACATTCGGTTGGACGGAATTATTTATCGGTGTGATCATTGTTGCAATCGTGGGAAATGCCGCAGAACACGCATCCGCAGTCATGATGGCTTATAAGGATAAAATGGATACGGCTGTCGAAATTGCCGTCGGGTCAACACTTCAAGTGGCGATGTTTGTGCTTCCGGTTCTTGTCTTGCTTTCCTTATTTTTCACCACATCGATGCCGCTAATTTTTACGTGGCCAGAATTAATCAGTATGGTGACAGCAGTATTATTGATGATCATGCTTTCCATTGACGGAGATTCAAACTGGTTTGACGGCCTGATTTTATTAGCCGCCTATGTCATTATGGGAATCGGCTTTTATTTGGTCTGAGGGACTGGGACGTGGGGACAGGTTCCTTGTCCCACGCTCTAACCAGCGCTACTATGGGATATCAGGCTGGGACAACAAACCTGTCCCTGCGTCCCAGCCTCCAACCCGCGCCACTCCGTCAATCAAGACTGGGACAACAAACCTGTCCCCTTGTCCCACTTTATTGTCCTTCTCGCTCGCTATACCACACAAAGGCTTCTTCTGCCATGTCGGATGTGATGTCTGCTAGTGTCTGGACGTGTACTGGTTTGGCGCGGTTGGTTGTTTCTATCGTTGCTAGGCCAAACCGTTTTTTCAATCGTGATTGTTTTAATTCGAATTCGATCACTTTGTTCCTTGTTGTGATGAATGTCGTAGCGGAAAAACCGCCTGACCGGAACTGGATGAATTTCCCGTGGGTCAAAAATCGTGTGACGTTATAATCCATGATTCGATAGAAAATTGTCAGCGCCAATAACACCAAGGATAAAAACCACAACTCCGGTTTGAAAAAGATTAATAATCCTGTCCCGATCAGCCAAACCCATGGAATGCGGATGAAGCGCGCAACGAGTGATTTTCTCGGCAAGCGTTCCATGTCGGTTTTTACTTCAAACCCTGGCAGCAATTCCTCAATCAACGTATACGCACGATCTGCCGGTAAAAATGGGTATAGGGAGTTAATTTCTTCTCCGGAAAAATCCAGGCTGCCTGCACTAACTAGCTTCACTTCTGCCAGCTTCAGCATCCGTTTTAAAAGTGACTGCTCGATTTTGACCGCCTGAACATTTTGTTTGCGGATGGAAAAATACTGTTCATTCAGCACACCGCTTCGAATATAGATTCGCTCATCGTCGGAGGAAATCTCGTATTTTCCGTATTTTAAATATGTTCGAATCAAACCAAATGAAACAGCGATCAGGATGAATACCACAACGACCCCTAAGATGAGATACCAAGAGCTAACGAGAAAATCATATGCATCTTCCGCCATCGTGGAAACATCATATACTTCATCGATATTTTGAAAAATCGACAATAACACTGGGATCAATAATACGTAGCTAAACGAAAGTACGGAAGCTTTTAAAATGTCCTTTCTCGTTGGCTTAAAATGGATCGTTTTTTCATGATGAATGGGTACATCTTGGCTGACTTCTGCTTGTTCATCAACCTCGTATTCCACCGTTTCCATCTGTGTTGTCCTATTTCGATATGCGTCCAACGTTTCCTCAATGCGTTTTGCTTCTTCCACTTTCAAAGCAGCAAACGTGAGGGAGGACTCATCGCCTTCAGCTCCTGTTTCCAGTGTAAGTGATGTCAATCCAAATGGTTGCAAATAAAAAGGTGTTTTCGACTGCACATTTTGCACACGCTGATAGGGGATGCTTCGGTGCTTCCTTGTGAAAACACCTTGATCAAGTTCAACTGCTTCTTCACCCAGTACATAGCGGGTCCTCATCCATTCCAGTACGACCGCAAACAGGCGATAAACGAGATAAGCGATGAACAGGACCCTGCCAATTTCCACCCACCAGGCCTCGGAAGCGATATTCACGATAAATAATAAAATAAACAGGAAAAAGACCTCTTTTACCGTTTTGATATAAGCAGCAATCATTGCCATCGGGTGCATGCGTTTTCCGTTCTGCATCAGTCTTCCACTTCCTTCACTTTAGCAAGAGTGGCGATTTCATCTCGCAGTGCCAAGGCCTCTTCCTTTGGGATTGCCGGAATATCGTGTTTCGAGCCCATCGTACCAATGGAGAGTGTATACAGGTCAAATCTACGAAAAAGCGGCCCTTGCTTCAGTCCGACATATTGCACCTTTGTCATCGGAATAAGCTGATGATGGGCAATCCATCTGCCATGCCGTAATTTGACAAACTCCTCATCAATGCCGTAGCGCCAATATTTCTGAATGAGAACTGGCTCGATCCCAACCGACCAGATAGCGGAGATCCAGTCTACACCTAAGCAAATCCATAAAACATAGGAAACCCAATTATACCAATCTAGTTTATAATCAAGCACAAGTAAAACAGCGATAACAATAAGGACAAGCAAATGCCCGAGCAAATTAGCCAACCGCCAAACACTAATCGCATCCCTCGCAATCCGCCTATCCGGTTCCTTGATATTATCATACATAATAACTTCACCTTTCTAAAAATACTTGAATGGGACATGGGGAGAGTGGGACATGGGGACAGGTTAGGTGTCCCAGCCGCCAAACGCGCCACATCGCCAATCTCGTGTGGGACAAGAAACCTGTCCCCATGTCCCAGTTATTGTACGGATTGGGTTGGGGTTGGGTTTCATGTTTTTTTGGTTCCTATATATGATGATTATGTCCTACATTAAAACAAAAAAACCCCGCCCAAACAAGACGGGATTTTCTTCTCTTTCCATTAAAAAAACAACAACCCAATAGCAATTGGGATAAAGCTCCATAGTAGAATCATCACACAGAATCCCATGATGTCTCGTACTTTTAACCCTGCAATCGCCAACAGCGGGAGTGCCCAGAAAGGTTGAATCATATTTGTCCATGCATCCCCCCATGCTACGGCCATGGCTGTTTTGGCGGTGTCTGCACCAATTTCCAATGCTGCTGGGATCATGATCGGACCTTGAACCGCCCACTGTCCGCCGCCAGAAGGTACAAAGAAGTTAACGATACCAGCACTAATAAATGAGAACAATGGCAGTGTAAATTCAGTTGAAATATCGACGAACCACATGGACATTTGCTGTGATAAGCCAGATGCAACCATCATTCCCATAATCCCAGCATAAAAGGGAAATTGAATGATGATGCCGCCAACATTTTTAACCGCTCCATTTACTGTGTTTAAATAGCGTCGTGGCGTTTTGTGCAACAGTATGCCAAGGAAAAGCATGATGAAGTTCACGATATTAATATTTAAATCAAATCCGTTTTCGACAAAATGATAAACAATAAATGCAAGCCCTAATATACCAATGATTAATGATATGATCCGACTGTTTTCTATCTTGTCAGCCGGTGTCATGTCTGCTTTTGCTTGTACTTCCTCATGAAGCTCAGGCTCAGCGGTAGTCGCTATGGCAGAGGCCGAATTTCCATCAAGCGGATCCCTTGTCTTCATTAAATACCAGTTTAATAATGGAAGTGTAATCAGTAAAACAACGACAATAAAAATATTAGCGCTACTAAAAAGTGTTTCCGTAACAGGAATCGTTCCCATTGTATCTTCTAAAAAATGCCCAGGAGTCGCAATGGTTAATGGGATGGATCCAGAAAACCCTCCATGCCACAGTAAAAAACCACTATATGCACTGGCCACCAATAACCTGTAATCAACATTTGGCACGCGTTTTACTACATGGACCGCAAGCAGTGCACCGACAACAAGTCCAAACCCATAGTTGATAAGACAAGCGATTGCAGCGACAAACGTTACAAGTAAAATTGCCTGTCCTGGAGTGTTTGCCAATGTACTGATTTTCGATAATATTTTTTTCACGAATGGTGTATTTGCAAGTATGTAACCAGTCACAACGATGAGTGACATCTGCATAGCAAACGCCAATAAATCCCAAAACCCGGTTCCCCAATGTTCGACCATTTGAACGGCCGAGCTATCCGTAAAAGTAATACCTAATACAAAAACGACGAACGTTAAAATGATCGCAAATAGAAACGCATCAGGTAAGAAGCGCTGAACCATTCGATCGAAAAAGTTTGTTAAAGATTTGAACATAAACATTTCTCCCCATTTACTTATAAAAGTATGTAAATTTTAAGTTTGGTGGGACATGGGGACAGGTTAGGTGTCCCACTGGCTTATTCAACGGGGGTAAGGGTTTGCGCTTGGGACAAGAAACCTGTCCCCATGTCCCATTTCCCCATGTCCCATTTAAACAATAAAAGAAGTAACAACCGTAATGGGTAGTTACTTCTTTTATTGAGCATTTTCGTTAATAAAGCCAGTATTTCCACATTATTTAACTCTAAATTGCTCAAGCTCTTCTTTCGTCAGTGTTTCCGGATTTTTGCCATTTTCTTGACACCACTCATGCATATCACGAAATCGTAAGTTAGGAACTTTGCCGTTAGGAGTTGTGAAAATACCACTTGGAAAAGCTTCATCCATGTCATCAATAAATTTCTTTTTGCTGTTCATTAGGTTTACACCTCGCCTAGATGCTCGAATTCCTGTTGTTGTTGATTCAAAAGCAAATTCTTTCAGCCGTGACACCAGCGAACACCTCCTGGCAAATAATTTTTAATTAATTTTGCAGATTTATCTGTCGGAAAGTAATAATACGGTGGTATGCTATACATTGATTGAATCGCTCCAAGTTTACGATAATATTCCTCATTTTTATTTTTTTTAGCAAACAAACCAATATAGCCATCGTAATTACATTGAAAACTTAAGTCAATTGCAAAACATAAAAGGTTTTTGCCTATACCTGCGTATACTTGGTTTGGATTGGAACTTTTATTTTGAGGTGCCGTCTCCATAAGTTCAATATGAATAAGCTGATTTTCCCAATGTTCCTGAATTGCAATTATCCCTTGAATTTCATTATTCCCAGCAATGAACATCCCAAACAGTTTATTTTCCCTGCTAGCGAACACATCGCCCCATTTAAACCAACCATTTTTCTTGTATAAACCGTAATTTCGAATATCACCTTTTCTTAATTCTTTAAAACATATATTAACCTTATTTCCAGAGGATACTTTTACTATCATTTTTTTCTAACTCTTCCTATATTTTTAATTATTATAACATATATTCATGAAGAATTGTTGATTATGATACGATAATTAATAATGAGTAAATTGAGGAAGTGTAGTAAAGGGATTTGAGAGTAATTTTTTCTAATGCAACTTATTAGGCCACTCTTATCGTTAAATTCATATTTTGTTCGTTTGTTCGATTTTGTCGACCGCGCTAAGATTATTATACTACTAAATTTAAGGGAGTGGACTAGATGAAAATTATCATGGATGTCCTGGGATGTCTTGTTTACTGCTTTTCTGTCCAGTCAAGGTGTATAGCCCATCTACACTTTCTAAAAAAAGCTTGGAAAGACGAAACCTCAATCCCCACAACACTTCTTAAACTTCCTACCACTCCCACAAAGACAAGGGTCATTCCGTCCGATCCCTTTCTCTTTTGCTTCTTTTTTAATCATTTCCTTCTTATAGTTCTCCCAATAAGCATCCGCTTCAAGGAGTTGCTGCTCACATTGTTCAAGTTTCGGATGATCGACACCATTGACCATACAATTCGCATACAACACTTCCACAAGGTCAAGCATTCTATTATTATAGCCTTCCTCAATCAGGCTCTCAACTTTTGGAATGGAGGCAACAGAAAGCTGCAGGCATAAAGCTTCAGCAATGAGTGTTTTGGTTGTTAGGTCTGTTGTTTTTTCAAAATGATCTAGCAGAATTTGCTCCGCAGCCGGGTGCTTAATAGCGCCGATGATTTCTGCTGCTGCAATTGCTGTATCCTCATGTTGAAGATATTTGTCTACCTCATGCAACACATCTTCCGTACCGATTTTGATCAACGCGGCTGTTACTTCTTCCAATAACATGTCCTCTTCCACTCTTGGTAAAAGACCAGCAAGATTTGGAATGAGGGAAGTTACACGCTGCTCACCTGCAAGAAAAACATTGTAAATTCCATCCATGGAGACATACTCATTTAAAGTTTCATTCCTAATCACATTTTCGATTTCCCAGAAGTTCCCCTCATTGTACTCACCACGTTTGATCAATTCCCGAAAAACACGTTTCCCGAAGTTGAAAACATTACTGTTAAACCCTTCCCTATCGATGGCATGCATCACTCCAGCAGCCTCTTCAAATAAGGATTCAGTATCAAGCGAAAGCAACCGGATAGTATAATGCAGTGCCTCGCTATTGAAAAACTCCTCCAGTTGATCTTTATATTTTTCAAGAAGCTTCGTTGGGCAATTTTCCAAAATAGACGCATACCAAGCTAAATTTGCATCTCTCTTTCGCATGCGCTTGATTACTTCTATTAAAACATTTTCCGTAACAGGGCAATTCCTAGTATGCGGTATGATCGGATTCGTCCTGGCATTCGCAGGCAACTTGTCTAGCGCCTCTAATGCAAGAAAAAAGGTGTGCTCTGACCCCAAATGACTACTCTCAATCGCATCCAACACAAAATCTCTTAAAAATTTATCATCACTTACTATATAAGGTTCCACTTTTTCCCGAAAAGACATGAATTTGTTCATCCTTTCAACATTTGTAGTGCTATTGTAACAAACTTTGCTAAAAAATTTATAAAAAGTATTAAACAACGAATAAATCCAGCCGATATATATAATGAATCATCAAGGAGGATGATCTGCCATGGCGTTAACGTTAGGAAGAAAACCCGGTGAAAAGCTATACATCACCGATGAACATGGAAGAGAAATTGAGATTGAAGTAGTAAAAGCAGATGCAAAGTTAAGTAACTATCTGCAACTACGAATCAACGCACCACAAGCATTTAACATTGTGCGTGGTGAGGTGTACAAGGGTAATAACTCTACTAGTTAGAGATATTATATAAAAGCAAGGCAAATGGATGTGGCTTGCTTAAAAAAACAAAAACATGGAGGTAGATTAATTATGAGAATTAATCACAATATTGCGGCACTTAACACGTATCGTCAGTTGGGGGCAGCAAACAGTGCACAACAAAATTCAATGCAAAAACTATCGTCAGGTCTTCGTATTAATAGTGCTGCCGATGATGCAGCTGGTCTAGCAATTTCCGAAAAAATGCGTGGGCAAATTCGTGGTTTGGAGCAAGCACAAACGAATGCTCAAGACGGTAAACTAGAAATGCCGCTCTAAGCAGTAATGTTTAGATGAAAATTCCGTGAATTCGGTGGAACCCCAAACCAGCTAAAAAGCGGATGGTGGGCAATACCGAGCCAAGTCTAATGAATCGGAGATCAGTAGTTAGGAAGGTGTGACGGTCAGGTGGTGAGGATCCGTACCGATAACCCACCCACGAGCGCGGGGCATCCTACATGGATGAAGATATGACCTGAACTTTATGGAAACATAAAGAAGCAACGGATAAAAAACCATTGCGATAACATATTTGATTTCAATGATTCAAACTGCTGAAGGTGCATTAAACGAAACACACAGTATTCTACAGCGTATGCGTGAACTAGCTACTCAAGCAGCAAACGATACGAATACTACTGATGATCGTAAAGAAATTCAAAAAGAGATGAATCAATTAACTTCGGAAGTCAACCGTATTGGTAACACTACGGAGTTCAATACTCAAAAATTAATTAACGGGGATAAAGTTGCTACAACTAGTCTTTCAACACCTTCATCCACAGCAGCAAACGCAACATTGCTAAGTGGAACTGATGCAGGTACAACCCCTGCAACTCAAGCATCAGGAGAAATTGCATCAAGCGGTATTACAATTTCAGCCGTATCTGATGGTACTTATGATGGCACGGCAGGTAATATTGATGTTGAGATTTCAGCATCATCGGGAGCTAGTGCTGGTGCTTCATATTCAGGTGGAACTTTAACAATTACATTAGATTCTAATAACGCAATGGATGAATCAGCGATCAACGCTGCATTACAAGCAGATGGGTTAGATTCAGAGTTTTCAATATCTGGTAGTGGTACTGTTAGTGATGCAGACTCAGTTACATTATCAGGAGGGGCTGCTGCTGGTACTTCTTCCGCTACTGCTGCTACGGGTTCATTCACAATCAGTAGTGCCGCTGAAGGCGAAAAATTAACAATTGGAAACAAGACGGTTGCATTCTTTGACAGTACTTCCAATAATTATTCAAATGCTTCAGACGCAGCAACAAAAATGAGTGCAGATGTTGCAGTAGATATTAACGGATTAGCAGATGCAGATGTTGCTGATGCTGTAAGAGATGCTTTCTCTGGATTATCTAGTAGAGATGTTAACCTGGCTGGTGGCGATTCAAGAGGATCAGCAACTATTAATCTAGAAGCTGCAGTTGCTGGTACAACAGGTAATAGTATTGAAACATCAGTAAGCGGTGTATCAACTACAACTGGTGGTGTTAATTTACAAATTGGTGCAAATGAAAATCAAAGCCTAACCCTAGACATTGGTGATATGCGAGCAAAAGCACTTGGTATTACTGGTAATGCAGGGGATACAGGATTTACAAGCAGTAACACTGTAACTGATGGTACCAATAATGCCAGTGTTGAAGCTGCATTGGATGTTACAAGCCATGAAAGTGCTTCAGCAGCGATTACAATTCTTGATGAAGCAATTAATAGCGTATCAGCTGAGCGTTCTAAATTAGGTGCATATCAAAATCGACTAGATCATACAATTAATAACTTAGGTACATCAGGAGAAAACCTAACTGCTGCGGAATCTCGTATCCGTGACGTAGATTATGCTTTAGCTGCTGCATAAGCAGTAACAAGCACAGTCGTCCTAGCTGGTAACGGCTAGAGAGTATAATCGGGTGAATTGCTGGAAACCCCTGAAAGCTTTTCTTACCACAACGTAGTTGGAAACGACAAGCGTGATGGTTTGAAAAAAGAAAAGATTGGGCAATCAGCAGCCAAGCTCCTGTGAGGAAATTCTGGAGAAGGTTCAACGACTAGGATAAACCATCTAAGGCGAAAACTATGGTGATGAAATCCATAGGTGAAACAATGTACATCAGCATTGTGAATCCGAAGTTCCCGACCCCTACTAGATCACTAGAGGGTGAAGATATAGTCTGGTCATTTATGAAAGTAAATGTTCGCACGATGGCGAAAGAAATGATGAACCAAACTAAGAACTCAATTCTTAGTCAAGCAGCACAAGCAATGTTGGCTCAATCTCAGCAATTACCACAGGGTGTTTTACAACTCTTACGGTAATGTTGAAAGGGCGTCTAGCTTGGTAACGAGCTAGAGGATAACTAGGTGAATTGCTGGAACTTCCTAAAGCTTCATCAACCACAACGTAATTGGAAACGGTATGCGTGAAGGTCTGAAAATGATGAAGATAAAGCAATGGATAATCAGCAGCCAAGCTCCTGTGAGGAAACTCTGGAGAAGGTCCAACGACTAGAGAACACGGTCTAAGGCAAAAGCTATGACCATGAATCTCGTAGGACAGCATAAACTGTTCGAAGTGCCTAGCCCCACACATAATGGTGGGTGAAGATATAGTCTATTCTATGATCGAAAGACATAGTGGCAAAGCAAGCCAACCAACAACCACAAGGAGTATTACAACTTCTTCGTTAATTTTAGATTATTTGGAAAGGACTCTAGTTTTGCTAGAGTTTCTTTCTATTATTTATTTTTTTATGTTGGAGTGATAATATGCTTATAAAGTTTTTTAGACCTGAACATGTGAAAGATTTTATGAAGGGGAAATTATTTTTTAAGAATACGGGTTATTTTATTGACCTTGAAAATGAACAAGGAGAAAAGGGAATTGGGGATAAGTACGAGGGAGCTATGTTTAGATCCTTTAATCCATCGAGAGAGGATATTTACTTAAAGTTACCTAACGGGAAAAGAATTAAATTAAATGTTGAAAGAGCTTATTTTACTGAAAGATATGAAGCAGCAAGACAGTTCCAATTAACTTGTTTTACAGGATTTACTTATGAGGATTTTATGATAGATGAAAGTGAGAACACGATAAAATTAAAGGAAAAGTTGATTGAAGAACTAAAAGGAGAGTTTCCAAATAGGGTGCCAATATTAATAACTGATGAAGAAGCCTTTTTTTCAAGAGTTTCACAAAGGTTATCTGATAAAGATATTGCTTCATTGCATGGTTATGTAAAATACTTTAATGAATATTCTGGTTTTCCACTAAAACATGAAATATATGAGGAAGATATTACAAATGCTTTTTTCTACAAGAGAGAATTTTTTAAATCACAAAAGGAATATAGGATTATTACACGTCACCCCGTTGAAGGAGACTCACTTACTTTAGAATTGGGTGATATAACTGACATTATATATAACTTAGGAAATATTGATAATGTATCAAGTGTAAAGTACGAAATGAAAAAATAAGTCAGTTGCCTCTAATGCTAACAATGGAAACACGGGGACGGTTCGTGCGTTTCATTAATAAAAAGAAAAGCATTGTGTGTCCCTTGGGTAGATCCCAAATCAAAGGAAGATAGCCAAATTTTGGTGCCTCCCCCAACTGCTTTAAAGAGTTAAAGTTTGAGTGCTGGATCGATGAAATTCATAGTTAAAACAATATTAAACAGTATTAGATAATTTGATGATAACTTGAAAGGAATTATATGGATAAGGATAAACAAAATCACAAAAATTTTCTTGAAGAGCAACTCCAATGGTGTAAGCAGCAAGACCGTATCCTAGAAGCAATAGAGATAAGGCTTCATGAAATGAAAAGAATAGCGGAATACTCACTTCAATATGAGCTTACATCGATAGAAATTGAAGTGTTGAATGATCAACTGAATAAATTGAAACAAGAAGTCCACTCTCTTGAAAAACAGTTGCATCCTGTTGTCCATTAGAAATGTGAAGCCAAACTCTAGGAAATGATGTCCTAGCGCTGGATTTCATGCACTTTTTTCTTCAATTTTTGGTTCAGGCTGTACATAAGGCTCTTTCTTCTTCATAATACTAAAGACAATATTCACTAACCTCCGCTCCACATACACCATTGCTTGTTTCTTCTTTCGCCCTTCTTTGATTTTCTTCTGATAGTATTCATACATAATAGGATTGATTTCTTTTCTAATTTGGGTTAAAGCTAGTGAATAAAATGCTTTATTTAATTCCCTATTCCCAAGTTTATTAGCATACTGGTTAGTACTTTCACCTGAACTATTTTCAAGTGGGGCAATACCAGAAATTCTAGCTAATTTACTACTTTTCGAGAAACGATTAATATCACCAATATTAGCAACGAAAGTGGCAGCTAACACTGTATCAACACCCGGAATACCTTTAAGTGGATACCCTGTTATCGTTAACCGGTCAGTATTTAAATTCTAAGTTAATAAAAAGTTAGCTTGATAAATCTCAGATTAATATTGGATTGTAGCTCGCTTTATCTTGTGAACCGTTTTAGTTTAGTATAATCGAGTAGGCATAGCCATTACTGACTATGCCTCTCACAGAACCACACGTGCGGATCTTCGCATGCGGCCCCTCCCGATGGTATCCCTTCTAGAGATAAAGTTCATCATAAACAGATGTTAAACTTACGAGATTTGCTTTGGCGAAGAACTCATTATCCAAGGCTGCATGCACCATGGGGCTTAATGAACTTCTCCATGCAAACATGCGAATACCTCGCAAGTTTTCTTCTTTCCATCCCTTTTTCCTTAATTCTCGGTGAAGGTTTTTCACGTATCGCCAGCTTCTCAGTTGTATCATTCGTAACCTTCTTCTAATCCATTTATCCCATGCCTTGAACTTGGTCTTCACATTTCCATGTCGGAAATAGTTTGCCCAACCTCTAATATATGGGTTCAATTTTTCCACAATAAGGGTTTGGATTTCTACCGTTTGATTACGTCTCGTAATTTCTTTAATTCGTTTCTTGAATTTCGCTTCCTTCTTTGGGTCTATCCTGCGTATATCCCCAATAAACTCATATCCTAAAAATGTAAATGGTTCATACCTTGCATGTACCACTCTAGTTTTTGTTGGATGTACGGTTAGTCCCAAATCCATTTCCAAATACTTCGTTACACTCTTCATCACACGGTCTGCGCCTTTTTGACTTTTACACAGTATGATAAAATCATCAGCGAATCGGACAATGTGGTGTCCTCGTTTTGTCATTAATTGATCAAGCTGGTGTAAATAGATATTTGATAAGAGTGGACTTAAGACACCACCTTGAGGCGTGTCTTCGTATAACTACCCTTCCATTACACCTGCCTTCAAAAATTGGTTGATCAACCGAATAACGGACCCGTCCACCACTCGTTTACGTATTTGTCCTTCCAGCTTATCGTGCGGGATTGTATCAAAGTAGGATTGTAGGTCAGCATCAATGACGTATTCATATCCGTTACGTAGATGTTCTGTTACCTTATCTAGTGCCATATGAGCACTTATATTCGGTCGAAATCCATAACTACTTGGTAGAAAGTCTTCCTCGAATATAGGTTCTAGGATGTTTCGTATAGCCGCCTGCACTATGCGGTCTTCAACCGTGGGGATCCCTAATGGACGTATTTTCCCGTTCTCTTTTTCGATCATCTTTCTTCTCAGAGGTTTGGGTCGATATATCTTGTCTTTTAACTTCTGTTGAAGCACTCCTTAGATTGTCCTCCAACTCCTATTTAACTCTCCGTCCCCAAGTTTATCTGTATATTGCTTCGATTCTCCCGAGCTATTTTCAACGGTTGAAATCCTAGCAATTTTTGCTATCTGGAAAATTTTAGAAAACCGATTAATATCACCAATATGGAAATTGAGTGTTGCAGCTAAAATTATATTGACGCCCGGAATCGTTTTAAGTGGATAACCTATTTCGTTCAATTAGTTCATTAATTTGCTCTTCTAATTTTTCAATTGTATATAGCAATTGAAATTTGAGCCACATGACAACTTGAAATTGAGCCACCATAAGTTTGTGAATTTTATTTTCCTCATAACTCAATTGGATTTATATGGAGAGGCGGGCATGATACCCTGATGGGGGTGCGGAATCCTTCCCATCCGCACGCTTTCGCAAAGAAGTCATGCCCGTAGAGGCTCCATGTCAATCCTACGCAGTAATAAAATATTTTATCTAAGTTTGTGAATACCTCTAATTTTAGGTGGCTCAAAATTAGTTGCGAAATGGCTCAAATTTCAATTGCGAAATACATCAATAGTTCCCTCAGCACGATTCAAGTCTGATAGATAGTTTTTGATTAAGTCATTTCTGTGTTTACTAATGTTCCTGTTCCCATCAGAGTTTTGAGAAAATATAAGAATAATTTTTATTTTACTAGAACAATTGTTCCTATTGTGTGGTATAATCAAGAGGGGCGATATTAATGGGCGATTTTGAACGTTACAATACCATGTCTCATGATCAATTAAAAAAGCAAAAAATAGTAACTACATATAGACAAGTTTTATCCGGAAAGAAAAAGGTGCTACCTAGAGGCACTTGGGGAGAAGGCAAAAATGTTGTCATTCTAGTTCGATATGTACTAGAAATAATTCTTAAGCTGGAAAGTAAGCAAATCCCAAAAATCACAAGAAGTGTTATTGCAACGTACAATTTGTGGGGAGCCTTAAATCGTTTTAAGTCAATCCGTAAATTAATTAACTTCGTATATCCGGGAAAATATACAGAATTTGATTTTACAAGGGTGCCAAAAGGGCATTGGGATAACCTTGAAAATATCAAGATTCGTTTAGAGCAGTGTCTGGATAGAGAAGGTATTAAAACATCTGATATTCCAAAGGTGGTTACATATGATTGGCTTGTCAGGAAGGGTTTTTCTGCACCATTAAAACAATTTAATCATTCTCCATTCAAATTAATCGATGCTATATACCAAGGTAATTTTAAGGAGCAAGATTACAAAAGTGTTCCTCAACGTTATTGGAACGATAGGAATACTATATTGAGGAAATTTAATGAAATGCTTCTGGAAGAGAATATTGAGTCGCGTGATGCTCCGATGAAAGTTACGCAGGGTATGTTGATAAAGCACAAATTGGGTACGGCTTTAAAACGCCATAATGGTTCACCATCAAAATTCATTCTTTCCCTATATCCTGAAATATTTAGTATTAAAGATTTTCCTACACCAAATGGGCACTGGAAAAATATTAATATAGTAAGAAGCACGATTGAAGATTTAATTTTGAAGAATAAAATACATATGAGTGAAATTCCGATATATTTTACAAAGGGATTTTTTAAGAGTAATGGATTAGATGGTTTGCTACAAGAATTCAACGGGTCCCCGATGGAATTAATTAATACAATATATCCAGGCAAATTTAATATAATGCAATTTAAAAGGGTACCGAATAAATATTGGAAAAATAAAGAACACCGTATTGAAGCAATGAGAACGTTTTGCTCCAATAATAATATTGGGAGAAAAGAGTTACCTAGATTAACAAGAGCGTACTTTCTTAAAAAGTTACCCAGGTTTGTCAGTATAGTCGACCGTCATTATGAAAGTAAATTTTATTTGTGGATCATGGAAGCATATCCAGAGTACACATTTGAAGCTGCAGAATTTGATTTACTTATTGGCAGAGATGGACAAGTATGTGATTCTAAAGAGGAGTTAGAGATTCATAATTTTCTGCTTGAGACTTTGAAAGGAGCCAAGATTATTCGGGAAGGAAGACGTTTTACAAATAGTGTAAACAAAGAAACCTACATTCCTGACTGGATTGTTTATCAAGGAGAGAATAAGTTTATTATCGAATACTTTGGTCTTTATGAAAGCTCCAGATACAAGGGGTATACAGAAAGAGCAAATAGGAAAATCCAATACTTTAATAACTTGAGCAATTATACTTTTGTGCCAATTATGCCAGTGGACTATCGGGGACGTGATTTTCAAAAGTTAGGAACTATCCTGACGAAAATGGGCTTATGTATTGAGATTCCGGTTCATGAATGAAGTATTATGGAAGCACACATAAATAAACAAACCCGTAAAGAGGATGGACAAAATGAACATGGACAATCATAATCAAAAGAAATTCTTAGAGCAACAACTTCAGTGGACTAGGGAGCAAATGCTTATTCTAGATGAAATTAATTTAATACTCCATGAAATGAAGGAAATTGCTCTATATACGCTTGAGCATGAAGTCACTAGTGAAGAAATGGTGCAGCTAAATGATCGGTTAAACGAATTGAAGGAGACAGTACACGATCTGGAGAAACAGAAACAGTTACGCTTGGAGGATCAAGTATTAGCCCCTTACATTATCTAGCATATTTGAGTTTACCCAAAAATAAAGATTGACTTATTTAAAAAAATAGGCATTGAAAAAGTCCGGTGATAAACCGGACTTTTTGATGCCTATTTTGATCATTTTTGGACTAAATCAATCTTAATTTATTGAAAATTAAAGGAAAGAGCCCTCTTGAATGTGTTAAAATTTAAGTTGATCAAAACAAAAACAAAACACAAAAAGGAGACTCTTTCTATGACAAATGATAACACATTTAGGCAAGCTATTTATACCACAAAACGTTCCATTTTTAATTTTGCTTCCAAATTAGGTAAAGGGATGCAAAAACCAAATAGAAATTTTATCATGGATATTTTATTTGGTTTGGTCAAAGGTAAAACCGTTTTACTGTCTAACATCGCACGCGCCCTCGATGAACCCATAGACCTAATTCAAACAATTAAACGGTTATCCAGTCGCATGGATGAATTTCATGAAGAGGACAAGTTGCTGGAAAATTATGAGGCAATTATCAAACCATACTTGAAAGAGGAAGATCCTCTCATTCTGGTTGATAATTCCGAGGTTGTGAAATCTACGGCCAGTAAAATGGAAGCACTTGGCAAGGTGCGAGACGGATCTACAGGGAATATAGGAAATGGATATTGGACGACGAACATGATTGCCGTCGCCCCTAAGACAAAACATCCAATTTCCGTTTATTCTCATCTGTATTCTTCTAGTGAAGAAGGATTCATCAGTGAGAATGAAGAAACGTATAAAGGGTTCCGTCATGTGGATCGACTGTTGGAGGGAAGGAAAGTGACGTTCGTCATGGATCGTGAATATGACAATATAGAAGTCATGAAAAAGGTTCTGTGACAAGAGGATGACTTTATCATACGATTAAAGAAAAACCGGCATTTATTATACCAAAATAAGAAACTAACGGTACATCAATTAGCTGTAAGAAGGAAAGGAAAAATCAATTTCCGATCCGAAATAAAAGGGTCCGTGTACGATTTGAAAGTCTCTCATATCGCGGTTGAAATCCCTTGCCTTAAGGGTAAAAAACTTACGATGGTGGTCGTGTATGGGTACGGTAAAGAACCCATGGTGCTTCTGACAAATAAGCAGGTAAAGAAAAAGGCCGAAGTACTTTCCATTTTAAAAGCTTATATTACCAGATGGCGCATCGAAGAAATGTTTCGGGTTCAAAAGCAAGAATTTCAACTAGAAGACAATCGAATGCGCACTTTAACAAGGTTGAAAAGGATGTTTGTGCTGTTATCGATTACGATTACATTTATGACTTTGAAAATTGAAAAGCAAAATGGATTTTTTTATACTGTCATTGAACAAGCAAAGGCTATTAAAGACAAGGATCAGATCAAAATGTTCCTTTATCGTTTTTCGGCAGGAATGAAAGCGATACTGGAAAAGGATAGGCAAGGCATCCAGCATTTCAAATACATAGAAAAGCCAAAAAGTTTCCGACAGCTTGTATTGGATCTATGAATAGGGTAACTGAATAGCTTTAAAAAACGTGCTTTCTTGGACGTTTATTTGTGACGGGAAAATTAACTTGGTCAGGCCAAAATCGAAAAAACCTTGATTAATTATAGAGGACTATCTGTAAATTCCTTTTTATAAGAGGAAAATCGGTAAACTTAAAAAAATATGTATATTGACTAGCATCTAGGAATAGAATATAATGATCCTAAGTGATCAGGCCCATGTTCCTTACGAGGACTGGGCTATTTTTATGGAGTGAAAATAATGAAACCATTTAAACCCCATCGGCAACAACTTACTATCTTACGTACCAGAGGACTTACCATACCAAATGGCTCTAAGGCAATGAGGATTTTAGAAAGAGAAAATTATTACTCCTTGGTTAATGGCTATAAAGATCTCTTCCTTGAAGTAAATGAAAACGGAGAGTATCAGAATCCAGATAAGTACAAAAATGGTGCTACCTTTGATGAAATTTATAAATTATTTAGTTTTGACAGGGATCTTAGAAATACATTGCTAGAATATCTCTTAATCTTTGAAAGCAATATTAAATCAAAAATATCTTATCGCTTCTCGGAAAAATATAAAGAACCTCATGCATACCTTGTTATGAAAAATTATTCACGCGATCCCAAACTATTAAAAGATGTCCTGAATTTAATAGCAACGATTTCAAATATTATATCTACAAGAGGTAAGAAAAAAACATCGATAAGGCATTATTTGGATAAACATGATGGTGTTCCACTTTGGGTTTTAATTGGATATTTTACTATGGGTAATGTGAACTACTTCTATAAATGTCTCTCTCCAAAGTTACAAAATACAATTGCAAAAGATTTAGCTATTGATTTTAACCGTGATTATAATACGTCGATTCAATTTACTTCTGGGATGTTAGAAGAAATACTAAAAACAGTAAATCATTTTAGAAATGTGTGTGCACACGAGGAGCGATTATATAACTTTAATATACATAAACCATCTAAAAGTTCAAATATTTCCCGAATTCTAAACATATCTATAACTGATTTAAATAATGGCAACTTTTTTACGATTGTTTGCTTCTTAAAAATGGTTATATCAAAAAAAGACCATAAAGCTTTGGTTAGAAAATTAGAGAATCTTTTTGCTAAATATGAAAGTGATTTCTCGTCTGTCAGTTTCCGAGAAATTTTACAAGTTATGGGCTTTCAGGTGAATTGGAGAAATTTATTACCTTGACGTATAAAATGGTGTATAAGTATAGCTCCTTCTTTAATAGAAGGAGCTAATTTAGGCTCCAGCCTATATATTTACTAGAAAATCGATTTGCGTTTGGTTGAGTTAAAGTCATCCCACTCAAAGCCTTGGGAACAAATATATTAACTAATGATTTTTTATTTGAAAATGCAATAGTAGATGTCGAATTTATTGTGGGTGAAAAAATGTATAATAAGCGAAAGTGCAAGATTTCTTATAATTATAACTATTACACGGACAAGCCTAATATTTTGTACTGAAATAGAATGACATTAGCAATACTGACCTCAGCAACGTCACATTACTAGAAACGGAATTTTTCATGTTCGAGTATTATATATTCCTTTCCAAAGCCTTCCTCCCGTTGATTACGGAAAACTCCAACTTCCTTCCTACTAAACAAAACGTCAAAGAGCGGGACATGGGGACAGGTTAACTGTCCCGGTTGGAATCCCCCAAAGCACGGGGTTTTTAACTGGGACGAGGGACCTGTCCCCATGTCCCGTGGAATTTTCCTTTGCAATTATACAACTTTTCTTCTAGGCTATGCGTCTATTAGATGTGACACCTGGGAGGTAGTATTGGATTAAAGGAGCTCTCTCTTCATGAAGAAAAACAGATCAGAGGATAAGGTTATTGCATTTATCATAGAGAATCAGGAAAATTTTTATCGGTTGGCGTTTAGTTATGTAAAGAATGCTGCGGATGCACTGGATATTGTTCAAGAATCGATTGAAAAGGCAATTTTGAAAAGAGAGTCTTTGAGGGATGCCCAATCCGTGAAAAGTTGGTTTTATAAAATAGTTGTGCATTCTTCTTTGGATTTTTTGCGGAAGAAGAAAATGTCGTTGATCGATGAGGAATCATTGGAATATTATCTTTCTGGTCAAAATGATAGTTATCAAGATTTAGATTTAAAACGATCGTTGGATCAACTGCCAATCAAATTTAAAAATGTTATTATATTACGGTTTTTTGAGGACCTGAAGATTGATGAAGTAGCGGAAGTTTTGAATGAAAATAAAAACACGATAAAAACTCGATTATATAGAGCGCTTGAACTGCTGCGTGTGGAAATGGATGAAAAGTACTGAATCATGATATGACTTTGGAGGCTGGATGTAGTGAATAAAAAATTAGAAGAGTTGAAAAAGGAGTATGAGGATACACCGATTCCAAAAGATCTGGATAAGGTGGTACAAAAAGCAATAAAACGAAAAAGAAAAAAACCGCTCCGTCCTAATCCTAAATGGGTAATTGGCTTAGCTGCCGCGGTGATGATTTTTATGGTAAGTATAAATACGAGCCCAACATTCGCGAAGAGTTTATCTTCAATACCAGTTGTTGGACCTATCATAGAGGTATTAACGGTCATGGAGATCCAGGTGAATGAAGATAATTACGACGCAGATATAAAGGTTCCACAGGTTAATAATTTGGAAGATAAAGACCTCGAAAATAGCCTTAACCAAAAATATTTGGATGAAAGTCAACAATTATATGAAACGTTTTCTAAAAGGATGAAGGATATGGAAGAAAAGGGTGAGGGCCATTTAGGTGTTGATTCTGGCTATGAAGTGGTGACAGATGATGATCTTATCTTTTCAATCAAACGAATTGTCGTAGAAACAGAAGCATCTTCCTATACGACTGTTACATACGACACGATCGACAAGCAAAAGCAAATTGTGCTGACTTTACCAATTTTATTTAAAAACGACCAGTATATTGACACAATCAGCGAAATCATTAAAGATCAAATGAGAAATCAAATGAAAAAAGATCCGAATAAAATATATTGGGTTGGCAATTCGGGTATAGAAGAATTACCAGAGGATGCTCTATTTGATCAGATAGCTGCTAATCAAAGCTTTTATATTAATAAAGACCATAAATTGGTAATTGCGTTTGATGAATATGAAGTTGCACCTGGTTATATGGGAGCAGTAGAATTTGTTATCCCAACGGAGGAGATTTCAAATGATTTAGTAGGGGATGAATATATTGAATAGCTAGGTTTTAATGAAAGAATAAACTTTATCCCCCACTTTTCCTGGTCTGGGGGATTACTCTTGTACATATTTTATTTTTCTTTATCCAAAACAACATTGATTTTTACAACATCTGGGGGAAATTATTATGAAAAAAAGAAGACACTTAAATCATAGGGGAAAAATGCTGGTATTGGTTCTCTCGGTATTATCTTTATTTTTTCTTGTTGGGTTAATAAACCATGCGAAAAAAGCTGACCAAACAGTGGAATCAATTCCATCTAAATCAGCGGAACAATCAATGTCTGCGATTGGTCCAAAAACGTTTACCGATTCCAAACTTAATCAATCTATTCACGAGAAAGAAATAGAAAAAAAGTTGCAAAAACATCAGGAAAAAATAGCAGAGAAACGGGAACACCAACGCACAAAAGACCAAAAAAGCAAGGCTATCTATTTAACATTCGATGATGGGCCGACGACGCATACAAGTCAATTGCTAGATGTGCTTGAACACTATAACGCCCAAGCGACTTTCTTTATGATTGGACCTAGAATAGAAAACAATCCGGAAGTTGTGAAACGAATGGCGGAATTGGGATTAGGGTTAGGGCTGCATGGTATATCCCATAGTGTTGAACAAATATACAGTTCCCAAACAGCGCCATTGAAAGAGATGACAGAAGATCAACGTATAGTAGAAGAAGTTACAGGCAATCACACCCAACTTGTGCGACTTCCTTATGGCAGTGTACCGTATTTAACAGAGGATATGCGGTATTTACTATATCAAAACGGGTTTCATATATGGGATTGGAATGTCGACAGCAGAGATTGGGAATTAGGGGATGGTCGATTTGTAAACAAGACCATTCAAGAAATTGAGAAGGTTGAGCAACTAGGAGAAACTCCAGTTGTACTCATGCATGATCAACCAGAGACGATACGCCATCTACCAAAATTATTAAGCTATCTACAGAAAAAAGGCTATCAAACGAAAAAAATAACAAAAGATGTACCAGCACTTACCTTCACATGTAACGGACGCTGTTACGCCATTTAATGGAAAGTGGGACATGGGGACAGGTTAACTGTCCCGGCTGAAATCCCTTATAACTTGGGGTTTTTGACTGGGACAAGAAACCTGTCCCCATGTCCCAACCCCCCCATGTCCCACCCCTAACAACGGACTTTTTACTCATATAAGATTCTATTTTTCTACTATATTTAAGACTATTTACACTAGTATATTTATTCACACATATATTATCGTTGTATATAACAGAAAATTAGGACACATAGAGATGAATAACAAAAGGAGGTAGCGTGGGACGAGTAAATAAGAAAACAAGGGGGAGACATATGCCAAAACGAATGGCGGTATTTGTTTTAGTAGTTTTGCTGGCTTTTAGTAATTACTTCTCTGTAAGTGCAGCTGAAATTACGGGGAAAACACTTCAACAGAAAACGGAAAAGAAAGGCAATCCTGATTCTAAAAAGTTAAAGGAAACAAAAGATCCTAACAAAGAAGTTCGTGTAATAGTCGAAATGGAAGAGGAAGCACCAATTGAAAAGGCGACAAAAAAAGGTGTTACGTACCACAGTTTGACTGAAACGAAAAAGGATCAGCTTGAACAAGCAGCTAAGGCGGAACAAAAAACAGTAAAAGACAAAATGAAAACCAAAAAAGTGGAGGCAACGTACCTGCAAGCGTTCACAGCGGTTGTGAACGGTTTTAGCGCTGAGGTGAAGCAAGGGAATATTGACCGAATTAAGGAGATTCCTAATGTAAAAACGGTACATATCGTTAATGAATATAAACGACCACAAGTAAAACCGCAGATGAAATACAGCAAAGAATTGGTAGAGGCACAGCAAACTTGGCGTGACTATGGCTATAAAGGAGAAGGAATGACGGTTGGGATTATCGATACTGGGATTGATCCGACACACCGTGACATGGTACTTTCCGATGACACAAAGCCAGCACACACCAAAAAATCTGTTGAGCAAACCATAGAAGATCAGGGATTGCCTGGGAAATTTTATACGGAAAAGGTTCCTTATGGCTATAATTATATGGATGAAAATGATGACATAATTGATAATGCCGCTGGAGCATCAATGCACGGGATGCATGTATCGGGCATAGTTGGTGCAAATGGGGATGAGGAAAATGGCGGTATTATGGGGATTGCCCCGGAAGCACAACTGTTAGCATTAAAGGTTTTTGGAAATGACCCGGAAATGGGATCAACCTATGGCGATATTTATATTAAAGCGATTGATGATTCTATTAAACTAGGTGTAGATGTACTGAACTTGAGTCTCGGTTCGCCTTCTGGATATGTGGATGAGGACTCCCCTGAACAGCAAGCAGTGAAACGGGCTGTTGATAATGGTGTACTTGTATCGATCTCTGCTGGGAACTCAAACATGTTTGCGGAGGGTTTCTATTATCCGCTAACATCCAATCCGGACTATGGTGTAAGTGGTTCTCCAGGCGTGGCGAAAGATTCCTTGCAAGTAGCTTCCTTTGAAAATACGAAAATGGAAGTAGATGCAGTGGAGTATACGATTGATGGGAAAAAAGATAGTGCACCATTCCTGTCAGCAGGAAACACCAAGCCATCGGATTATGTGAAGACATCATTCGAGGTTGTTGAGGCAGGACTCGGCACGCCGGAAGATTTTGCGGGAAAAGATGTAAAAGGAAAATATGCACTGATTCAGCGCGGTGAAATTGCCTTTACCGATAAGACCCTTCATGCGCAGAAAGCAGGAGCTGAAGGGGTAATTATTTACAACAATACAGATGGTATCGTGAACATGGCGACAGATGACGCAATTGATATTCCCCAACTGTTTATGTTGAAAAATGATGGGGACAAGCTTGCGGCAGCTCTGAGGGATGGAAAAGAAGTTACCGTGAAATTTGCAGGTGAATCAGCAACGATTGACAATCCAGATGCTGGAAAAATGAGTGCCTTTACATCATGGGGACTTACACCGGATTTGGATTTTAAACCGGAGATAACAGCACCAGGTGGACAAATTTTATCCACATTGAATGATGATAAATATGGACTGATGAGTGGTACATCGATGGCCGCACCACATGTATCTGGGGGCGGGGCACTCGTCTTGGAACGGGTGGATGAAAAATTTGGAATGGAAAATGCTGCTCGGGTTACCATGGCAAAAAAAATGATGATGAACACGTCAAAACCTGTTGAATTAGACGGGGAATATGTCTCGCCACGTCGTCAAGGTGCTGGATTAATGCAACTCCATGCTGCATTGTCAACTCCTATAATCGTTACAGAATCAAAGACAAATGAAGCGAAAGTAGCGTTAAAGCAAATAACTAATAATCAAGTGACATTTGAACTGACGGCAGAAAACGTAACAGATGAAACAGTCACATATGATGTAGCAGCAAATGCCCAGACAGATCAGCCTGTCCAAAATGGTGACGACACATTAGTTTTACCGAACCAATTCGCTGCAATGGAACTTGACGGCGTCGCAACGGTTAACGGGGAGGCGGTCGATCAAATAGAAGTTCCTGCAAACGGTGAAACAACTGTTACAGTTTCAATCGATGTAAGTGACGTGGATCACGAATTAACTGACTATTTTAAAAATGGGTACTGGTTAGAAGGATTTGTTACCTTAACAGACCCAGCGGATATAAATCCAAAAGTTTCTGTACCATATGTCGGCTTTAAAGGCGAGTGGGATGATGCGCCGGTCATGGACAAACCGATGTGGGATGATGATTCTTATTACGAAATGACTGGTGTCGTTACATCGGAAGGAAAAAAGGAAGCAGGCGAAGAACAATTTGATTTCCTAGGAGAAGATTTGCAAACAGGTGAAATAGATCCCGAAAAAATTGCCTTCTCACCAAATGGAGATGGTGTTCAGGATGATGCACTCGCCGTCTTATCGTTCTTAAGAAATGCGAAAGAAGTGAAATTTAACGTACTGAACAAAAATAAGGAAAAGATCCGCACCATTACGACAGAATCGTATGTGGCAAAAAATTACTATGATGGTGGACAAGGACCGATGTATTCCCTATCTTCATCAAGGATATGGGATGGGAAAATCGATGGTAAAGAAGCACCTGAAGGAAAATATTATTTACAGGTCGAGGCGGTAATTGACTTTGACAATGCGGATTGGCAATCACTCGAAATTCCAGTCGTACTAGATACATCGGCGCCAGAGGTAGATGTAGAATTTGATCAAGATACTCAGAAAATCAAGGTGGATGCAGAAGATAATCCAGACGGAATCGGCCTTGCATACTGGGATGTACGGATCGATGGCAAATCTATCCTTGATGAACCGTATGTTGACGGAGAAACAGCGCATCAACTAATTAAAAAATTGAAACCGGAGCAAACACTGACCGTTGTGGCGGTTGATTATGCCGGAAATAAAACAAAACAAGAAGCAGTAGAAGCAACAGACACGACAATGCCGGATATTCATTTGTTAACACCAGAATTCCTTGGTGTAGAAACAACTAGAGAAGTAGAATTTTCGGGATATGTAACAGATAAATCTGGCATAGAAGAAGTTTCTGTAGATGGTGAAAAAGCAAAACTTGTTTACAACAAAAAAGAGGATCGATATGACTTTTCTTTAACAGTAAAGCATGATAAGGACGGCTACATTTTCCACCATATTAAAGCGGTAGACAAAGCTGGCAATGAGGCGGAAATTGGTCGCAGATATTTTATCGATACCGAACAGCCAGAATTGAGCGTGAAAGCTGATGAGAAAACGAATGCTGATACCCTCAAGGTTGCAGCAACAGTCACAGACAATTTTGACGACATTCGGTTGTATGTCAATGGAAGTGAAGTCTATAAACATGACATCTCGGAACCATATGGCATGAATGGCTTTGACAAGACGATTGATGACATTGAATTAGAGCTAGAAAATGGCGAAAACGAATTCGAATTTAAAGTCGTTGATTTCGGCGGACATGTTACGAAAAAGAAAATCATGATTGAGAAGGAAGACCAAATAGAAGAATCAAGCGTGGATCATATGCAGACGCTTGTTAAACAATTCAAGGAAAATGGGCAAATTTTTCATCAAAATGCAGCACATATGTTACAGATGCAATTAATTGCAGTGGGTCATTATGCAGACAAAGGCGATCTGGAAAAGGCTGTTAAACATATGAACGGCTTTAAACAACTGCTTCAGCTTCAGCAGGACAATAAGCTGATAGATAAGAAAGCGGCCAAAACGCTTGAAACACATGCAACTAATTTGATTAAAAAGTGGCAATAAAAACCAGAATCGTGTTCATAACAAACCCCTGTGGCAGTGGTGATCTGTCGTAGGGAGTTATTTACCCTGATGCTGGAAGGAGTATGACACTTGAAAGACACACAAGGAAAAAAGCATCAACACGTTAAAAGACGTATCTTGTATAAATCAACCGTCATGCTATATCTACTATTTTTCATCGTATCACAGGCGACATCACCAACAACGGCATATTTTACAGATACGGAAACAATTGGCGGTAATCTTTCCAATGCAAGTACGTTTGTGGAAAAAAAGAAACAGGAAAATAAGCAGGATAGTAAGGGGAACCAGGGGGATCTGCAAACCGATTCAGATAACATTGACCGGGAAAATGGTGATGATACGGATGAAAAGTATGGCCATAAACAGGATGAAAACAACGCTGAAGGTCAGGATCAAAACCGGGATCAGAGCCAGGATCAAAAGGAAGATCAAACCCAGGACCAGAGCGAGGATCAAAATACGGATCAAAGCCAGAACCAAAACCGGGATCAAAATCCAGACCAAAACCACGTTCAAAGCCATGATCAAAACCATGATGAAGAAAAAGAACCTGGATCAAGTTCGGACTCTGAAGTTGAAGATAAGCAGAGGCCAGCTGAATCAGCGGAAAGTAACCGATCGTACCCAGAGCATGAATCATCTAGTCTCGATGAAAAATTGGACAGTGGGGAAAAGAAGGGAAAAGACAGGAAAGTGCGTTCGACAAAACAGAATTTTGACGTAAACAATGAATCAAAAGCATTGGAAATAACAGGTGCACCGGAGTGATGAACGTATGAGTAAAAAAGGTATTTTTAAAGTGATGAATCATGTTATAACAACTTTCATTTTTATTGTACTGCTTCTAACCCTATTTCTAGTCATTGCAACAAAGGCTTCGGGCGGAGAGGTAAATTTATTCGGTTATCAATTAAAGGCTGTACTTTCTGGTTCAATGGAGCCGGAAATAAAAACAGGATCAATAATAGCGATAAAAACTACTGATGATGTGATCGATTTTCACAAAAATGATGTTATCACTTTCCGAACAGATGAAGGTATTCTTGTTACACACAGAATTGTCGGGATGAGTGAGGACGGGGAGAAATATATTACAAAAGGCGATGCAAATGACGGAGCTGACATGGAACCAGTAAGCCCGGAAAATATTGTTGGAACTTATAATGGATTTACGGTCCCTTATGTTGGTTATGTCATGAATGCGGCAAATTCAAAAGAAGGAGCAGCATTGTTCTTAATTTTGCCAGGTGTTTTACTAGTTTGTTATTCCGTCATTACGATCTGGCAAGCATTACGTACACTCGAATATGGTCATGGTAAGAAAGAAATAAACACGAAATAATGTTGCACGTAAAAATTGAAGGGGGAATTTTAAATGGGTTTAAAAAAACAACTTGGAATGGGCGTTCTGACAGCTACACTCGGATTATCACTAATAGCTGGAGGTACATATGCATATTTCAGTTCAAGCGAAACATCCAATAACACTTTTGCTGCTGGTACTCTAGATCTCTCAGTCGATCCTTCAACAATAATTGATGTAGGAGAACTGAAACCAGGAGATTCGGTAATTCGTGATTTTGAATTTAAAAACAGTGGTTCATTGGATATAGAAAAAGTACTTTTGGAGACCGATTACAGTGTGATTGATGCGAAAGGTGACAACACGGAGGATTTTGGAAAACACATCGTAGTGGAATTCCTATATAATGCAGACAAAATGGATGAAGTCATTTATCAGACAACACTTGATCAGTTAAAAGAAATGACACCCGAAGCCGCAAATGAGCACATTTTCTACCCAACATTTGGTGAAAAAGGGCTTCAAACAGGGGAGACGGACGATCTAGTCGTTAAGTTTAAATTCAAAGACAATGGTGAAGAACAAAATCAATTCCAAGGAGACTCACTTAATTTAGAATGGACATTTAACGCACAACAAAAAACAGGCGGAGATAAGTAAGTGGGACATGGGGAGCGGGACATGGGGACAGGTCCCTTGTCCCAGTCAAAAACCCCGTATTATAAGGGATTTCAACCGGGACAGCTAACCTGTCCCCACGTCCCGTCCCTTGCACTCTCCACCTCATTATGCTATTATAATCAACAATAGATTCCCTTTAATTCAGTCCAGTGAGGCTAAAAAGGTGCAAATGAACGTTGAATGGTTAGCTATTTGATTTTTCATATATGCGACTTTTCATGCCCTTTTGTCCGCTTGGATGAAAGGGCATTTTTATTGTAATGCATGACTGTACAAGCATGAAGCTCGTGCTTTTGTTT
>NZ_JBSVKG010000006.1:0-161120 GCF_054048505.1 Virgibacillus sp. FSP13
CTTTTAACAGCGACTTTATTAGAATACCATATTCCCCGTTAACATGTCAACAAGAAATTTTATTTTTTTATATTCCGTGTCGCCCTAAGTTGTGTTCCTTTTTGACGACGGAATTAACTTTACCATGCACAGTTTATAAAGTCAATGGAATTTACAAAATAAATTTTTCGTTTGATATTAAAACCCGATTTTTTAATGAGAAACTCTGTTCGAAACCTAAATAGACACATCGCTTATTAAAATAACCAGGATTACAAAGTAAAAGTAAAAAAAATCTATCCATCTATTATTTCCTATATAACTGGACCCATATGGAGGGAGATTTCCTCAACAAGTGGTCAATCCATCTGTTAATGAAATTTAAAGGTGGGATCCTTGTTGAGGAACCATTCCCAAATTAATAAAATGTACTACTTGAGACAAACATAATCTGTTTTTCTATCATACAGATTTGGCAGTATATTTACGATGATAAACGCCTACACCTTTTGTTTCTGTTAACTCCGTTTGGATAATTTCCTTTTCGATCAAATATGCAATCATTGCTGTTAAATCGAGTGCATATGGCGATACAAGTGGATCAGATTTTAATTCGCCATATGTCCATGCATCATCTTTTGAGCGAATAATATCTAATAAATGTTTGGCAGATACTTCTGCACGGCTACTTATTACAAAATCTGTAGCCAGAATCATTAATTGGACACGTTTCTTTAGTTCTTCATTGCTACCGATTAATTCATCATATAATTTATACACTTCCAAATCGATTTGTTTTACCTGGCTCCAAACCGTTACCTCGGGGTGATATCCTTTTTCAATTACAGCTAATCGGGCAAGATAGTGCAAGGAATGGACTATCCGACTATATGCATCCTTATATTGCGCAGATTCATATAAATCTTTCGCATCAGTATAGCTTCGAACTAGTTTTCCAAATTCGATTGCCTTGCGCAGATTTCGCTTTTCATGCGGAAATTCTCTCAACTGTTCCTTGAAATTAGCGATAAATTCATTGCGATCAAAAATAACCTTCCCATAGATAAGCCAAGCGATCGCTTTTCGGTATCCGCTTGTATCGATCCATTTCATAAGCAGTTCTTTGGTAACAATATGCATAGCAGCTGTTTTACCGTCGAATTCATAATGCTTCACATGCCACGGTTGAATAGCATCCTTCACAACAATAAGTAAAATGACATCAAAATTATCTGTAATTGGGCTATTTGGTTTCATCTTTTCAATTAATAAAACGCCAAGTGTATTTGCATCACTAGCTCGTTCCTGATAAATGGGTCTCAGCAAATCTTCCATCTTGATTCCTCCAATACATGTATACTAATATAATTCGCTAAAAAACTGTAATATCCTTTTTTACACAGAAGGAAAATGGAAATTTACGTTCGGTTATCAAGAATAAAGGACTTTTTGCGCATCAATTCACCCCACTATGAGCCTAGATAAATTTCCTTCATTAGCTTATTTCTAATTTACCGACTTTTTGAACACACTCTTTTAGGAACGAAATATACGTTGAAATATGCTATACTAGCTTATGTGATATAGAAGGAGGATAGATATGGCACAACAATTAGTCTATTCTAGTAAAATAAATAAAATTCGTTCGTTTGCTTTGATCTTAATCTTTGCCGGCATTGCCTTAATGTATGGTGGCATTTTAACTAAAAAAATCCCTTGGCTGATGTCCGTCTTTTTCATTGTAGGTGTGCTCTTTGTTGTCTTTAGCTGTGTCGTTTACTTTTGGATTGGAATGCTATCAACGCGCGCTGTTCCAATTATTTGTCCAAACTGCGAAAAGCCGACAAAAATGCTTGGACGAGTTGATGCATGCATGCACTGTAAACAACCACTTACACTCGACAAGGACTTAGAAGGTAAAGAGTTTGATGAAAAATATAATTCAAGACATTATCGGAAAGAATTAAAAGAGAAGAATAAACCTGGTAAAAAATAATCCGCCGTTCTGGTGGATTTATTTTTTGAGGTAAAGTATCAAATGTTCCAGTTGATGTTCAAGCAATTCCTGTTGGTTTTTACGCGCCCTACTCGTCCCCGTAATCAATCATAAAAAATCCAGATGCTAACCGCTTTAGCACCTGGATTTTTTATGGGATCATATTGTGTTAATGTTTTTGTGTAGCTACCTTTTGGCAGTCTTCACACTTTCCGTAAACTTCCATTCGGTGATGACTAACCTTAAATCCTGTCACCTGTTCTGCCAGTGCTTCCACTTCATCCAAACTAGGATAGTGGAAATCAACAATTTTGCCACAGTTTTCACAGATAACATGATAATGTTTCGATGTATTACAATCAAATCGGCTTGAGGAATCACCATATGTTAACTCACGAACCAACCCTATTTCACGTAGCACCCGTAAATTATTATATACAGTAGCGACACTCATATTCGGGAACTTCCCTTCGAGTGCTTTATATATGTCGTCCGCTGTTGGGTGGATCATGGAATTTAGAAGATACTCAAGAACCGCATGACGCTGTGGTGTAATCCGTACGCCTGATTCTTTTAGCGTGTCGATTGCTTCACGTAATTTTTGTTCAGACATCGTCATGCACCTCGCTTTCATATATTTAGTACAACCTCTAACAATATAATTATAATATCATTATTAAATTGTAATTCTTATAATTAGTGTACCTGCTCTAACAATGTTCTGTCAATACAAGTGCGTGTTCAAAAAAGCTAGCAAATGAACAGCAAGATCGACTTCATATGTCACATCCTATACCACAGAGAATGAAGTAGCGGCGTTTTAAGGATTTAAGTGCAAGCAAAATCTGCACGGATTTCAACTTGCATCGATACACTACCTTCTAAATAGCGATGGGAACAGTTTTTTTAAAAATGCATTTTCCATAAACATCCAAGTGCAGCCTACCACTAAAACATTCTCTTCTATATATATTATGAAAAATGTTTCATTATAACATTGTCATCACTAATTTAACCAAAAACGAGCAGCACATTCCTATTCCAGAACGTACTGCTCGTTTACCATTGTTTAAACGTCTGCTTGCAGTGGTATTTCCTCGCCACCCAAGCTCTGATTTACATACCGCGCTGCAACAAATAAAAAATCTGATAAGCGATTCAAATAAGATACGACAAGTGGATTCGGCAGTTCATCACCTAAACCAACTGCAGTCCGTTCTGCTCGTCTTGTAATTGTGCGTGCCGTATGCAATGCACTTGAAGCACGATGACCAGATGGCAGAATAAAGTTGTGTAGCATTTTCAAATTTTTATCCCATGTATCAATTTGATCCTCTAATTCCTGGATATACGCTTGTTTCAACTTCCACTTTACTTCTTTATCGTTTGGTGTTGCTAGCTCTGCACCGACATGGAACAAAATTGTCTGCACACGATGCATAACTTTCAGAAATGCTTCTTTTTCTTCCCATTTTTCATTTTCCAAAAAGCTTAAAGCAAGGCCAATCATCGAATTTGCCTCATCACAAGTACCGTATGCTTCCACACGTAAATCATTCTTCGGAACACGCTTGCCATATATGAGCGATGTTGATCCTTTATCCCCTGATCTTGTATAAATACGCATCTCAATACCCCCTGGTTACGTCAATTGAATTGATAAAATTTGTTTCCCCTTTTTGATAGGTTTTCAGATTATGGCCAAAAATTTCTAATGCACGTGTTATATACTGTTTGGAAACACCTGACAAATGTGGTGTAACGGTAATGCTTTCTTCTTGCCAAAATGGATGATCTTCTGGAAGTGGTTCTATTTCAAATACATCTAAAATGGCATGGGTAATTTCACCTTCGCGTACGGCTTGTAACAACACATCACCATCTACAGCACTCCCACGTCCCATATTTAAAAAGACTGCATGATTTGGCAAAAGTTGGAAATGTTCATACGTATAAAATTGCTTTGTTTCTGGTGTGCTTGGTAGAACAGATACAACAATATCTGCTTCCGGAAGTAATGTTGTCAATTCTGCTGTCGAGTGATTTTCATCAAAAAAGTCGACCGATTTGCCGCTTCTGGAAATGCCAATTGTTTTCATTTGAAAGGCCTTCGCAAGCCTCGCTACTTCCTGTCCAATTGCACCCGCACCAGCGATTAGCATTGTCTTTCCGGTTAGTTCTTGCATATGTACCCCTTTATCCCAATGATGATTTTCTTCGTTGTGTATTAAGGTTTTCGCCTGACGGTAAACTTGCAGGAGCATGGCGATAACATACTCTGACATTGGGGTTTTATGGATTCCGCGTGCATTGGTCACTAAGATGTTTCGCTTGCCAATTGCAGCAAGTGGCATCTGATCCATCCCTGCTGACAGAACCATTATCCATTTTAAATTTCTCGCCTTCGCAAGTAGCTCTACTGTCAGATCGTCCCCAAATGTTACAAGAACTTCCGCTTCAGCCAAATCATTTTTCGCCTCATTCATATTTTCATGGAATCGAAAATGTTGATCTGGAAAATGTTGTGCTAGTTTTGTTTGATGTTTACTAGATAGTTTTGCAGAAAAAAGGATCATCAATTTTGCTTCCTCCTGACAATTTCCTAAACGGGACATGGGGACAGGTCCCTTGTCCCGTTGAGAATCTCTTAATTTGCAAGGCGCGAGGACTGGGACACCTAACCTGTCCCCATGTCCCACTTATAAATTTTCGCGGATGAATGTTAGTGCTTCTTCAACGTGTCCTTTGACTTGTACTTTACGGTATTCTTTTTGCAGTTTTCCTTCTTTGTCGATTATGAAGGTTGAGCGCTCAATTCCATAATATTCTTTACCGAAGTTTTTCTTTAGCTTCCAAACTCCATATTCCTCTGCTACTTTATGATCCTCATCCGCTAATAATAGGAATGGCAGATCGTGTTTATCGATAAATTTCTGATGACGGTCAATAGGATCTGGACTAACTCCGATAATAACTGCATCCAATTCTCCAAAACTTTCGTGCTGATCACGGAAATCGCATGCTTCTGTTGTACAGCCTGGTGTCATGTCTTTTGGATAAAAATATAGGACAACATGCTTGCCTTTAAAATCTGTCAAACTTACTTGTTCACCGTCTTGATTTGGTAGTGTGAAATCTGGTGCCGCTTTTCCAACTTCAACTGTCATATAAAACCCTCCATACAATATATTCTGTTTTCACTATATCATTCCACCAAACATCAGGCTAATCTTTACGTCCCTCATGTGAATTTTGCACCAATTTCAAAACAAAAGCAGTTGGCAGTACATAGCCAATCAATGCCTCAATAAGCGCAATGAGTCTTCCAATGCCAATCGGCGTAATATCACCATAACCAATCGTCAATAATGTTACCCCACTAAAGTAAAAAGAGTGAATTAACGTACCGAATATGCTGACTTCCTTTAGTTCACCATTTTCAACTAGGGTAATGTGATGAAGCGATAGTATAAAGTAAATCAGCCCGAAGCCAATAATGACAATGCTGTAAATAACGAGCAATGTATAAAAAATTTCCGCTGAGAAACGACTTTCCCGCATTTCTACTTGGAAACGGAATCTCCCACCACGAATAAATCCAACTAAACTGGCAATGACAATCAAACAAATAACGATTATAGCAATCCATGATAACGTACCCATCTATTCCCCTTCTATTTTCATACTTTATTCTATTCATATGCTTATCCACAGACTAGTTTGTCATTTATTTTTCTAGTGTAATACGATAGGATATGACGTAGAGAGGAATGGTTGGCATGAAACGTATATATTTAGTCGAAGATGACCCAAAAATCGCTGCACTTTTACAAGATTACTTAGAAAAATATGAATATCAAGTTACCATTGCCAAGCAGTTTGAGGCGATTGTCGATGAATTTAAGCAACTCGATCCACACCTTGTTTTACTCGATATTAACCTGCCACGCTATGATGGCTTTTACTGGTGCAGGCAAATCCGTAGCATTTCAAATTGCCCCATCATCTTTGTGTCAGCCCGTGATAGTGGCATGGATCAGGTAATGGCAATTGAAAATGGTGGAGATGATTATATAACAAAGCCATTTAATTTCGACGTTGTCCAGGCAAAAATCAAAGGCATTATCCGCCGTATTTACGGAGAATATGCGATTTCCAGGCAAGCGGATTTTCAAGAAATAGATGGGTTCCACTTACACTTAACCGCAATGGAAATCGAGTATCAGGAACAATCCACTCAGCTGACGAAAAATGAGTTCGTACTCGTAAAGGCATTCATCGATCAATTAAATCATGTATTGTCACGAACCTATTTATTGGAAAAGCTTTGGGACGATGAACAATTTGTGGATGACAACACATTATCTGTCAATATTACTCGTTTGCGCAAAAAGCTTGCTGATATTGGCATTCAGGATAGCATTCAAACGGTTCGAGGTGCTGGTTATAAAATGATAAATACATGGGGAGAAACAGAATGAAGCATTTTTTGCGTGATCAAGTACCATTTATTTTGTTCTTTTATTCGCAGCTTGCATTAGTTATTTTAACAGCCCAATTAACGCTAGTAGGCCTTGATGTATCAATGGGTTCCAGCATGATCGTTTACATGTTTTTGTTACCAACCTGCTTCTTGCTGATCTTTCTTGGTTTTCGGTATCATAAATTTCGTGATTTTTATACCGAGCTATCAAATGAGGATACCGAGCAGCTGGATCATTCCTGGTTCCCCGATCCACCTAATCATTTGCTCGAACATGTGAAAGAACAACACGAACAGCAATACATCAGCTATCGCCAACAAGTAGAAGCACTTGAGGCACACAAACAACAAGGGTTTGATTTCATCCAGCAATGGGTTCACCAAATGAAAACACCAGTGTCAGTAATGGATTTAACGCTACAAAAAGAAAAATTGCACTTGCCCGAGGAATTCTTGCAAAGTATGCAGGAAGAAACCGAGCGATTAAGACAAGGGCTTGATTTAGCATTATATCAGTCGCGTCTGCAAAAGTTTGATCGTGATTTTCATGTGGAAAAACTTGCACTTCGAACATTGGTTAAAGATGCGATCCAAGAATTCAAATCCAGCTTTATCCGTAATCAGGTCTTCCCAGAGTTATCAATTGATGAAACGCTTATTGTTGCAACCGATCAGAAATGGCTCAGGTTTGTTCTGGATCAGCTTATTTCCAATGCGATCAAATATTCACATGATACCTCGGAAAAAATCTATTTTACAGCTGAAGTCAACGGTAAAAATCTCGCATTACACGTTCGTGATCGCGGGCATGGTATTCCATCACAGGATATCAAACGCGTATTCGAACCGTTTTTTACTGGGATGAATGGTCGAACATTTCGCGAATCAACGGGAATGGGCTTGTATTTATCAAAGGAAATATGTGAAGCACTTGGACATACAATCACGATCACTTCGAAAAAAAATGTCGGCACAACGGTTACGATTACATTTGAGAACACGGTTGGAAATGCGGAAGTGAACTAGCTTTTATATGTTGAACAGGAGTTGGACGATAGAAACCTTACAATTTTGCAAGGTTTCTTTTTTTACATGAAAGAAAAAGCAATAGGTTATATGAGCAGATTTACGGTAAACTATGAATAGCATTATTGTCCTCAGGGAGGTATGAAAATGGACGTACTTGTAGCAGAAAACCTATCGAAGGTATATGGTTCAAAACGCGGTGTGCAACATAAAGCGTTAAATCAATTTAAATTGACCGTGGAAAAAGGAGAATTTCTTGCGATTATGGGCCCATCCGGAAGTGGAAAAACGACTTTATTAAACCTGTTGGCCACGATCGATCGCCCAACTGCTGGAAGCGTGATAATCAATGGTAAAAATATCTTGTCATTGTCGAAAAATAAATTGGCAACGTTTCGCCGTCAAGAAATGGGATTTATTTTTCAAGACTATAACTTGCTTGAAACCTTAACAGTTGGCGAAAATATTGTATTACCTTTAACGCTTTTGGGAGAAAAAGTAAATGTGATGAAAAAAAAGCTTACCGCGATTTCTAAACAGCTTGGCATCGACAGTATTTTGAACAAACGAACATATGAAGTATCTGGTGGGCAAATGCAGCGGGCGGCGATTGCCCGGGCAATGATTCATGACCCAACCGTTATTTTCGCTGATGAGCCAACAGGAAATCTTGATTCAAAATCGTCACTGCAGGTGATGGAGGCATTGTCCACACTGAAGCAAAAACATCATACAACGACTGTGATGGTAACCCACGATCCCTTTGCAGCAAGTTTTGCAGAGCGGGTTATTTTTATTAAAGATGGAAAATTATTTAACGAAATCCACCGTGGTGAAAACCGTCAGACATTTTTCCAGGACATTTTGAATGTGCAGTCATTATTAGGAGGAAATACGGATGACCTTCAGACAATTCGCTTTTAACAATGTGAAGCGAAATACGAGGCAATATTTAAGCTATTTTTTAAGCTGTACATTTGCTGTGACCGTTTTCTTCATGTATGCCGTTGTCGTGTTCCATCCCGACATCCAAGAGATCGAAATCCGTTATATCATTCAGCAAGCAATTATATTATCCGAAATGCTTATTTATGGATTTTCCTTCTTGTTCGTATTGTTTTCTACAGGTACATTCATTAAATCTAGAAAAAAAGAATATGGCCTCTTGACAACACTTGGCATTAGTAAGTCACAGCTAAATCGAATGCTCATGCTGGAAAATACAATTATCGGTGTTGCTTCCATTGCTACTGGCTTATTACTTGGAGCTTTGTTAACGAAATTATTTTTAATGATTTTTTCACAAGTATTAGGAATCGACCAAATTTTACCCTTTTATTTATCGTTAAGAGCAATCGGTTTGACGGCAGTATTATTTTTTATCATGTTTGAACTTAACTCACTGGCTGTTGTATGGACATTACGTACCAATTCCATTATGGATGTTTTTCGCGGGTCAAAAGGTCCAAAAAAGGCACCAAAATTTTCGTGGGTATTAAGCATATTAGGAGTTGGACTTGTTGGTACAGGCTATTACCTTGCATATATTTCCACTGTGTTTACAATTTTTATTTATATGCTACCTATTCTGTTCTTCGTTGTTTTAGGAACATATCTGCTATTTAGCCAGTTTAGCATTGCATTTATTACGACCTTAAAGCGGAAAAAGGGATTTTATTTTAGGAGATTGAATTTACTTACTGTTGCTGACTTGGCTTACAAATTAAAAGATAATGCTCGGTTATTATTCATGGTGACAACGCTAAGTGCGGTTGCCCTTACAGCCTCAGGGGTTCTTTTTGGCTTATTTCATAGTGTTGAAGCTGAAGCAGAGCGGTTTATTCCAGAAGATGTGTCGGTAGTCAGTAAAGGAGAGCAGAACACAGATGCATTTCAGCAGGAAGTAGCTTTTATCAACAATGCGTTCAAGAAAAAAGAAATAGCCTTCAACGATCAACAAGCCCAATCGATACAAGGAATATTACAATCAGATGATGATTATTGGAATGATGTACATGTTCGGATTTTTGCCTTATCGGATTACCAAGCAATTGCCAGACTTCATGAAAAAGATGTTCCTTTTCAGGTGACTAATGAGGAAGCAACTATACTAATTCCCGATTACATTTTTAGTACTAACAGGTGGAGTCTGCCTTCTAAGTTGACGGTAGCAACCAAAAATAAATCCGTTCCATTGTCGGTTAAACCTGCCAAATCTTATCTGAATGCTACTATCTATAGTACATTTAATATCGTTGTATCTGACAAGCGGTTTGACCAATTCATGCAAACTGGTGACGGAAGTGAGATAATCAATATGTATTCCATGAACATCCCAAATTGGGTTTCGTACATTCCGGAGACGAACCAAATTTTATTAGAGTTGGATGCTGAGGAGGTTTATCCAGATTCACAAGCGGATTACTATACAACGATGAAAGATGGGATGGCTTATTTGTTCTTTTTTGGTATATTTATAAGTGTCCTATTCTTTTTAGCTGCGGGATCTATTTTATATTTTCGCATGTACCAGGGCATCGACAACGATTTACACTATTATCATTCGCTTTACAGGATCGGACTTACCGACAAAGAAATGCGGAAAATTGCCACACGACAACTCGGCTTTTTATTTTTTATCCCATTTCTAGTTGCTGTCGTCCATGCTGGTTTCGCCTTTAAAGCCTTGCAAAACATGATGGCAGCCTCCGTCCTATTCCCAAGCATAATCATTATCTTATTCTTTTTCGTTGTCCACCTAATAAACTTTATTATCATCCGAAACGTCTACACAGCCAAATTGAAAAAGGTCATGTAAAATGAACACCGTAGGACAAGGGCGCGGCGGCGGGACATAGTCAGTTCCCGTCCCGGGACATGGGGACAGGTTAAGTGTCCCACTCCTTTCGCCTTGAGGGACGGGGGATTCTCGTTGGGACAAGGAACCTGTCCCCATGTCCCCCTTGTCCAACGAAATTTTTTCTTCAGGAGGATTTATATTTTATGGATTTTACAAAATCAACACAGTTACATGAAGAGGCACTTGAACATATTGTTGGTGGTGTCAATTCGCCATCGCGTGCTTATAAGGCTGTTGGTGGTGGTGCACCAGTCTACATGGAACATGCTAAAGGTGCATACTTTTGGGATGTCGATGGTAACAAATATATTGATTATTTAGCTGCATATGGACCAATTATTACAGGGCATGCACATCCACACATTGCGGAGGCAATCTCATACGCGGCAACAAATGGAACATTGTATGGTACCCCAACCGCCTTGGAAAATAAATTTGCTAAGATGTTGAAATCGGCAATCCCTTCATTGGATAAGGTACGCTTTGTTAATTCCGGTACCGAAGCTGTCATGACAACGGTCCGAGTCGCACGGGCTTATACAAACCGTACAAAAGTAATAAAATTTGCTGGCTCTTATCATGGCCATTTTGATTCCGTATTAGTTCAAGCTGGATCTGGTCCGGCAACACTTGGCACACCAGACTCGGCCGGGATACCAAAAGCTGTAGCTGCTGATGTCATTACAGTACCATTTAACGACCTTGATGCATTTCGAGAAGCTATCAAAAAATGGGGAAACGAGATTGCCGCTGTTTTAGTTGAGCCAATCGTTGGCAACTTCGGGATTGTTGAACCAGAGGAAGGGTTTTTGCAGGCTGTCAATGAGATCACACATGACGCCGGTGGACTCGTTATTTACGATGAAGTTATTACGGCATTTAGATTTACATATGGAAGTGCCCAACAAGTATACGGTATTGAACCAGATATGACCGCAATGGGGAAAATTATCGGTGGTGGTTTACCAATTGGTGCATATGGTGGACGTCAGGAAATCATGGAACAAGTCGCACCACTCGGACCTGCATATCAAGCAGGAACAATGGCCGGAAATCCTGCATCAATGGCATCAGGAATTGCTTGCTTGGAGGTTTTAGGGGAAGTAGGCGTTTATGACAAATTAGATCATCTAGGCGCACGACTGGAAGCAGGAATTTTAGAAAAAGCCTCCGAAGCTGGAATTCCAATTTCTGTCAACCGCTTATGTGGTGCAATGACCGTTTATTTTGGTGATGGAAAAGTTAAAAATTATGCTGATGCAGAAGCTAGTGATGGCGATGCATTCGCACGATTTTTTAAATTGATGCTAAATCAAGGTATCAATCTTGCACCATCAAAATATGAGGCATGGTTTTTAACTACTGAGCATACAGAAGAAGATATTGATTTGACTGTTGAAGCTGTCGGCAAGGCATTTGCTGAAATGGCTAGTAAGTGATGTTGATATTGGTTGGTGCGCCCCAATTAGAGGGGTGCACTTTTTTATTGTTCTCGGGACGATGTTTTCGCTCTCCCGCCGATGTTCCTGCTCTCGGGACGATGTTTCTGCTCTCCCGCCGATGTTCCTCGCTCTCGGAACGATGTTTCTGCTCTCCCGCCGATCCCCCTTGCCCACACCGATACCCACACACACCAAAAAGAAACAAAAAACTCCACCCAACAAAATAAAGTGTCCTTGACATGGGTTCCACTTTAAAAATTAGGGGGGAGCTTTTATTAAACCTCATCATTTTGTACCAATATAATCTGGCTGATCTAAGTTTTGCACTTGATACAAATCGTAATAACTTCCTTGACGTTGCATCAATTCTTCATGTGATCCCATCTCGCTGATTTCACCGTTTTCAATAACAACAATGCGATCAGCATGGGTTATAGTTGCTAGTCGATGTGCAACAATAAATGTTGTCCGTTCAGATGCTAATTTCTCAACCGCTTCCTGAATGGTGTGTTCACTTTCTAAATCAAGTGCTGAAGTTGCTTCATCAAAAATCAGGATTGGTGGGTTTTTTAAAAATACACGGGCGATTGCGATGCGTTGCTTTTGCCCACCGGATAATTTAACACCACGTTCACCTACTAATGTGTCATAGCCTTGTGGTAAATCGCGAATAAACACGTCTGCATTCGCTGCTTTTGCCGCTGTCTTCACTTCTTCATCAGTTGCATCTGGATTTCCCATTCGGATATTCATAGCAATCGATTCACTAAATAATGTATTATCTTGTAGAACCATACCGATATTGTCACGTAATGAACGAGCTTTTACATCGCGAACATCCGCTCCATCCACTTTGATCGAGCCTTCTGTTACATCATAAAATCGTGGAATTAAGCTGATTAACGTTGACTTTCCGCCTCCACTCATACCAACAAATGCGATCGTTTCACCTTTCTTAACGTGTAATGATACATCTTTTAATACATAATGCTCCTCTGATTCATACTGAAAAGAAACATGCTCAATATCTATTTTCCCTTCGACAGAATTCAATGTTTGAGCATCTGCTTTGTCTTTTATATCATATTTTTCATTTAAAAATTCAAATACCCTGTCGATGGAAGCAATTGATTGTGTCAACGTTGTCGAGGAATTGACCAACCGACGCAATGGGCTGTAAACCCGTTCCATGTACCCGACAAACGCAACCATTGTACCCATCGTCAGATTACCGTTAATTACTTGATACCCAGCAAAAGATATAACAAGTAAAGGCGCTAAATCTGTGATTGTATTTGTAACGGCAAATGTTTTTGCGTTCCAATCGGTATGGTTAATCGCCCGATCTAAAAAGTTCACATTTCGTTTATCAAATTGTTCTTGTTCATAACCTTCTAAAGCAAAACTCCTTGTTACCGGAATTCCTTGTACCCTTTCATGCAAATGTCCCTGTACTTCGGCCAATGCTTGTGAGCGTTCACGGGTTAATCGACGTAATTTCCCATAAAAATATTTTATTGAAAAACCAAACAGAGGGAAGAGAATGATTGCAACAATTGTCAACGGAATATCCATTGTCAGCATGATACCAATGGCAATAAGTATCGTAATCAAATCGAGCCATATATTCATTAACCCAGTTATCACGAAAATTTTCGATTGTTCGACATCATGTATTACCCGGGAAATAATTTCGCCGGTTTTTGTCTGAGAATAAAATCTTAGGCTAAGTTTTTGGATGTGATCAAACAGCCGATCCCTTATGTCGTAAAGGATTTTGTTCCCAACCCATTGCGCCAAATACTGTCGAATATATTCAATTGGCGGACGCAAGACAAGGAAAACGACAAACGCGATTCCCATTACCCAGAAGAGCCTGTTGATTTTTGCCGAATCACTCATGTCATTGGCGCCAATAATGTTATCAATGACATATTTTAAAATGAGCGGCAATAACAATGGAATAGCAAATTTGAGTATACCAATCAATACGGTCCAGATTATTTTCCACTTATATGGTTTAACAAATTGCATGTATTGCTTAATACTGTTCATAACGTTATCAACCTCGTTTTACTTCCCATGAATAGAAAAGCCTTGCTACTTTTTGTAACAAGGATCATTCATCTATATTACCTATTGTTTGCCTAAAGCTAATGCCTTATGAGCGAAAGTCATGTTTCTTCATGTATTGAATTATAAGGTGTATTTGGCTGAGTGGCAACTAAACGGCTTAAGCGCTTGAGTTATTTTTCACCTGTAAGTCAAATACATCTCATACCACTGATCAACAAATCCCGGAGAAAAAGGACCTTTTCGTTGCCTAATCCAGCTTAGCAAATATTCCAAATGTTGATGTAATATATGATCGATAACGAGAGAATAATTCATTTGTTCTTTATGTTCAGCATATTCATCCTCATCCAATATATCGAATGTCATATCAGGATACACCTTCACATCTAAGTCATAGTCAATATATTTTAATGCCTCGTCATCATATACAAATGGGGATCCAATATTGCAATAATAATATATGCCATCATTACGAAGCATGCCGATTATATTGAACCAGAATTTGGCATGAAAATAACATATGGCCGGTTCTCTTGTCACCCATGTTCGACCATCGCTCTCGAGTACTTGTGTTTTATCATTCGCCACGATCACGAGCGACTCCGTTCCTTTTAAAACGAGACTGTTTTCCCATACGCGATGTAATTGTCCGTTATGCTTATAACTATGTATTTGAATTTTTGAACCTGTATTGGGACCAGCCATTATATCTTCCCTTCCTAACTTTGCTTCTTTTTTCTATTATAACGTAACAAGCCTAAAACGACAAAAAGAGCTTCCTTAGCAGGAAACTCTTTTTGCAAAAATCGGGGTAGGTAAAAGTTACTTCTTATTTTGTTGAGATTTTTGATTTTGTTTTCTAACCTCTTGTGCGTTTGTTTCAGATGCAAATTCAGTACCGTATTGACCCTGGCCTTGTGCTGCTTGTTGATTTTGCTGTTTTACTTTCTGCACGTTTGTACCAGAAGCCTGTTGATTAGGTTTTTTAGCCATCTATATCACCTCCGCACTACTTAACATCTCCACATAGCAAAAAGTTATCCAAAAGAATATATTGGTAAATTTAACCTACCGCAAAATGCTGCAATACGTTAATTTCTAATCCGTTATATACTTCAACATCTTTTGGTGGGAGACAGGAAACGGGTATAAGGTTATGTCTTTCTGATCAACAAAACTTATTCGTTCATCGGTTGTTTCCTCCTGAATAGTTGTTGCGTTATAAATTTCTAATTGCCAAATCAAATGGGAAAATACATGTTTCAATTTACCTTTGTACTCACCAATACGAAGGTCGATGCCATATTCCCCATGAACCCAATTTTCGATATGTTCCATCCCTATTTCTCCAATTGGTGCCATTGGGAATTGCCATAAATTGGCTAACAGTCCATTTTCCGACCTCTTCTCAATTATATATTGATTTTTATTATTTTTTATTAATAAGGCGACATATGGGATTGTCTTTTGCTTTTTCCCTTTTGTTTTAATTGGCAAATCTTCTTCTAATCCTTCATCAAATGCTCTGCAATGCTCTCTTACTGGACAAAGTAGGCAAGCTGGATTTTTCGGTGTACAGACAAGCGCACCCAATTCCATAATGCCTTGATTAAATGATGAAGGATTATCAGTAGAAATGAGCTGATGAACATATTTCTCAACGATTTTCTTTGTTTGAGGCCTGGCAATATCCTCTTCTATTTTCAGAACCCTAGCAAATACGCGCATCACATTACCATCCACTGCAGGCTCAGGCTGATCATAAGCGATGGAAAGAATGGCACCCTGCGTATAAGGGCCGACACCTTTTAAAGAACCTAATTGCGCTTTGTTTTCCGGAACTTTTCCACCATATTCAGCAACAACTTCTCTGACAGCGTTTTGTAAATTGCGTGCACGGGAATAATAACCTAGACCTTCCCACGTTTTTAAAACATCCTGTTCATCAGCTTCTGCTAAATCTTGTGGGGTTGGATATTTTTCAATAAATCGGTGAAAATAAGGAATAACTGTATCGACTTTTGTTTGTTGGAGCATGATTTCCGATACCCAAATTTTATATGGATCCTGTGTTCTTCGCCATGGAAGATCACGTTTGTTCGTTTCATACCAATCGATTAAATCCTGTTGAAATGTGGAAATGTCGAAATTTCGTAACTTTTCATCTATCAAAATACTTCATCCTTTATGGTACAATTATTGCGTAAAACATTGAAGCGTCTACACATTTTCGACAACTTCGTTCATAAAATACAAACCAATACAGCTAATAATAGTGCGTGTTCAAAAAGTTGCCAAATTAGAAGCAAGGTCGACTAAGAACGTCACGTCAATAGCCAACGAAGAAATTCGCCGCTTATTATTTGGTGACTTTTTAAACAACCTCTATAGTGCTTGTAACGATTACCTTTCTACATCCCGAAACAGTCCTAAGGAGGAACTAGTTCTATGGATACTGGTACCCATATCGTGATGGGAATTGCACTTGGGGGAATTGCAACACTTGACCCCGTTGTGCAGCAAGATCCTACGTTATTTCATGCCGTCTTTATTGGCACGATTGTAGGTTCCCATGCACCCGATTTTGACACCATTTTGAAAATGAAAAACAACGCTGTATATATTCGTAACCATCGCGGTGCAACGCATTCGGTTCCAGCCATTTTAATGTGGGGCATTTTAATAGCCGGGATCATTCATGCTTTTGTTCCGCAAACAAATTTATTTCATTTGTGGATATGGACATTTTTAGCTGTCTCTATCCATGTGCTAACCGATATTTTTAATGCCTATGGGACCCAGGCTTATCGCCCATTCACCAATCGATGGGTCGCGCATGGGTTTATCAACACATTTGATCCATACATTTTTCTACTACACATCGCTGGAATTATAGCATGGATACTTGGCGCAAATCCAGGCTATACATGGTTAATTATTTATACAGTAATCTTCTTATATTATATTAAACGGTATCTCGATAAAAGAGAAATTGTAAGAAAAATAAATGATTCTTTTTCCGGCGTTGAACAAATTGCGACATCGCCAACAATTAAACAAAACATTTGGCGTGTAGCAATTACAACTACAGATAAATTTTATGTTGGATCTGTTGAAAATGGTCATATTCAAATTGTGGATGAGTTCAATAAAATTCCATTACCAAATACAAAATTGATGAATCTTGCTCAAGCCAATAAAAACGTTGCTGCCTTTTTATCTTTCTCACCCGTTTATCGCTGGGAAATAAATACGTTTGACGATTTTACCGAGGTACGGTTTATTGATTTACGTTATCGATCAAAGGGCCATTACCCATTTGTTGCAGTCGTACACGTTGATGATAACTTCCGGATCTTGAGTTCGTACACCGGTTGGATTTATTCCGAACAAAAACTACAAAATAAACTTTTCATTGGCGATAATCCGGTTTAAAAGACTGAGGTCTGACCTACTAGCAGAGGTCAGACCCTTCTTTTAAAATATGGAATTTAGGATTCAATTTGTTCTTGGGTAGGACGAGCCACGTCCAGCTCCAGCGCCCAACGACTAGCGAGACTTCTCTCACCTCCGTACGTTGCTTAACGGGCGCTTGCGCTTTTATTCCACTTTATCTCCCAAAATTGAAATGGGTACAGCTTCTTCTTTTTCGTATGTTTCATCAAGTAAATTGACCCGATGACCCCATGCAAACACACCATTTATATAATTAATTTTAAATTTATGCCCGGGGTCTCCGTTCATTTCATGTATGTCGTTCGCATGAAAATCTTCTGGATTCAATGTATATGCCATTGCTACCTGCATCTTACGTTCATTTATTGCCACTTCACTAATATTTCCAAGCTGCTCTGCTTTTTGTGCCTTTTCTTTCAATCGGCCAATTTCCTGACGCAGCTGTTCAACTGTAAAATCACTATATCGGTAATCCATTCCTCATTCTCCCTTCATCTGCCTATTTACATTTTACCAATAGTTTAGGACAATGGAAATGATCGTGATCACTTTTTGAATAAGGGAGAGAATAATCATGCCAAATGTTGCGATAACTGGTGCAGGAAGCGGACTTGGCAAAGCACTTGCACTTGAATATGCAAAAAATGGTTATAAAGTGTTTTTACTTGGACGAACAGATAATAAATTACATATTGTCCAGCACGAGATAGAAGAATCAGGCGGTCAGGCCGCAATTGTTTTATGTGATGTACGTCAAGAAGCATCTGTTGGGATTGCCTTTCAACAAATCGGTGAACTTGACGTTTTTATTAACAACGCAGGAATCGGAATCTTTGGGCCGGTAAAAGACTATTCGATCAACCATATTGATGAAACACTAGATACAAATGTTAAAGGAAGCATCCTAACCGTACAAGCCGCCTTGCCTCTGATCATGGAAAGCAAAGGTCGAATCTTGACGATCATCTCAACGGCTGGACTTCGGGGAAAAGTTAATGAATCAATCTATTGTGCTAGCAAATTTGCTGTCAGAGGGTTTACCGAAAGCTTGCAAAAAGAGTGGGAAAATGAACCATACAGCATTACTGCAGTCTATATGGGCGGAATGAACACACCATTTTGGGACAATTCGACCCATGTAAAAGATGCTTCCGGCTTAAAAGGGCCAGAAGTAGTTGCGGAACAAATCTTTCAGGAAGATGACGGTCGGAAGGAAATTTTTGTGGATAAATAAAGTGGGATTTTTCTATTCGTTGTGGCGGGATGAATTAGTTGACCGAGAATGATATTAAAGATTCTCGGTCGGTCATTTATCTGTAACATGTTCATCTAAAAATTGATTGATCAGTTCTAGGGAAAATCCTTTCCGATAAAGTGCTTCTTTTACTTTTTGCTGCAATTCATAACCCATTAATTTCGCTTGATGTTTCCGAATCAATTTTTCGCCATGATGAACGAGTGCGTCCCATTCCGCATCGTTATCCTTTTCATCATCGACATCAGCTAGCGCTTCCTTAATAACATCCTGTTGAAAGCCTTTTTGCATTAATGTTGCTTGTACTTGTTGAAGCTGCTTGCGAAAGGAGTGCTTGCTATTATGGTTTAATTTCTTTTCCACCCATTTTTGTGCTTTTTCATATTGGATAGCATAGGTGTAATGTTCAACAGCTTGACTAGCAATAACTGCTGAAACACCTTTTTCCTGCAGTTCTTTTTTTACTAACATCGGTCCTTTATTCGATGTATTGATGCGTGTTTGGACAAAAGCATTCGCAAACTGTTGATCATCGATTAAATTTTCATTTTGCAGACGTTCCATAATTTTGGTTATATGCTCTGCTTCTACTTCTTTTTTTACTAAATAATCGTAAATTTCCTTTTTTGTACGCATTCGGTAGCTTAAATAGTTGATCGCAAGGGTATATGACTTCTGTAACGTATCTTTTTTGACAAGTGTGGCAATCATGGATTCATCTAATTCGAGTCCTTTATGTAATCGGTACTCAATCAGCACAGCTTCGTCCACACTAAAGCCATATGCTTCACCCTTATCCATTTCCAAATAAATATTGTAACGATGCTTCTGTTTTTTTTGTGTCGTGATTCGGGTAATCTTTTTAGTCATCGTCATCCCCCTTTTTTAAATTTTAACAGAATAAAAGTGCAAGTGCCCATTAAATACACAAAATGCCTAACATAACTTGGTATCGTTACTATCATTTATTCATATCTTAAAAATAACATCATTTACTCTAGGAGTGAGCAAGTTGAATGTATTGTTAACCGGTGGGACCGGCTTTGTTGGACAACACCTGACAACAGTATTAATGAAACAAGATCATCACGTTTACATACTTACACGTTTTCCTGAAAAACATACATCTAGCTATACATTTATTGGATACAACCATAACGTCAGCAACCTTCCCGTTATCCACGCTGTAATTAATCTGGCTGGCGAATCACTTTTTGGCTATTGGTCAAAAAAGAAAAAGCAAGCGATCGAAACAAGCAGGCTTAACACAACACAATTGCTGATTGATTGGATGAAGCAATTGTTCCAAAAGCCGTCCGTGTTCATTAGCGGGTCTGCCATTGGGTTTTACGGTACGTCAGAAGATATGATTTTTACGGAAGAGTCAACTGAACCTGGCGACGACTTTTTAGCCCATGTTGTGATGGAATGGGAAAAAACAGCTAGTCAAGCAGAAGACATGGGAATCCGCACTGTCTATACCCGTTTTGGTGTTATTTTAGGTGAAGCTGGGGCACTCCCATATATGGGGTTACCTGTTAAATTATTCGCCGGCGGGAAAATTAGCAACGGAGAGCAGTGGGTTTCCTGGGTACACGTGGAAGATGTCGTTCAACTCATTCTTTTCTGTTTACAAAACGAACGAATCTCAGGACCAATAAATGTAACGGCACCGAATCCAAAGCGAAACAAGGATTTCACTAAAATATTAGCACATGTGTTAAAGCGACCTCATTGGCTTCCTGCCCCATCTCCATTAATGCGGATTGGCATCGGAGAAATGAGCCAATTAATCACAAAAGGACAATATGTTTTACCAAAAAAAGCGGAGGCAAACAATTTTTCGTTTGCATATCCTGATGTAGAGCATGCAGTCAACTACCCACCACTTATCGGCCTTTCGGCCTGATTGAAGTGGGGGCTTGAAAAAGCTTTAGTTGTCTAGCCTAAGTCTTCATTGACTACGTTGGTTTGGTTATCACACCCAAGGATGATACCCTAGTCCATTGCTCTGTGCCGGCACTGTAATAGTTCTGATTGGGTAGGAACGGTCAACCGGAATTTGGCGGTATTACCGCAAAGCCTTACCAACATTGGCGAAGGGTAACCACTCTGAGAGGAGGAACACAATGGTTGTGTTCGTTATCAATAAGCATGGACAACCTTTAATGCCATGCAAACCAAGAAAAGCAAGATTGCTGCTCAAAGAAAAGAAGGCAAAAATTGTTTCCCGCAATCCATTTGGAATTCAATTATTGTATGAAACCAATAGTTACACACAGGAAGTGAAGATTGGCATTGATTTAGGAACGAAATATGTCGGCATCGCCATTACGAGCAAAGACAAGGTGCTAGTCAAAGGGGAAGTGGAGCTTCGCCAGGATGTCAAATCTGCCATTGATACCAGAAGAACCTACAGACGTTCCAGAAGAAACAGGAAAACACGTTATCGTCAGCCGCGTTTTCAAAATCGTGCCCGAGGAGAAAGATGGTTGCCGCCGAGTATACAAAGCCGGGTGGAAAACACTTTCTTTTGGATTGACAAGTTTTGTGACCTTGTGCCAAATCCTGAGTTGACAATGGAGGTCGGTAAATTCGATGTGCAAAAAATGATTGATCCAGCTATTCAAGGTGTGGCCTATCAAGAAGGTCAGACGTATGGCTACCATGATGTGCGCTACTTTGTATTGGCAAGAGATCACTATACTTGCCAAGTGTGCAAAAAGAAAGGCAAAGTTTTGAATACACATCACATTATATACCGTACACACGGAGGTTCCAATCGGGCAGACAACCTGATTACCGTTTGTACAGACTGCCATACACATGACAACCATCAGCGGGGAAACATTCTTTGGAAATGGATGGTAGAAGGGAAAAGATTGGCACAGTACAAAGAAGGTCCATTCATGAATATTGTTCGTAAGAGGGTATTTACCAAGTATCCTCATGCAAGAATTACATACGGTTCAGTGACAACACCGAAACGTAAAGCATTAGAATTGGAAAAAACGCATGCAAATGATGCGATTGCCATCAGTGGTATTTCATCCATCAAGGAAAACGCCGAGACAACGTTCAAAATCAAGCAATTCCGCAAAAAGAAACGTTCATTACACGAAGCGACAGCAAGGAAGGGACGTAAATCTAAAAACATCACGAGTAAAAGAAATGAAAAGAACAAGAAATATCTCAAGGGATTTTATTTGAATGACAAAGTAAGGTTATATGAGAAAACCGGTTACATTACAGGCTTTACTGGAACAAGTGGTGCTTATGTCAAGTCTATTGATGGAGATTATATCACCATGCCAAACAAAAGCTATAAGCAAGTTGGTCTTAAGGAATTGACACAAATCAGTCATCATAACAATTGGCAGTTTGAATACAAAGCATTTGGCTAAGCCAACCGAAATTCATCTCCCACCTACTCATTGGGCTATAGCCCTTCACATTCCTTGAGGAGGGAGACTTCTTTCGGAGTGCAGTTAAAGCAAATCTTTCAGAAATAGCAACATAACATCGTCGCATTTTGGCTCAAAAAAGTTATTTTCATTTATACAAATCCAGTGTAAAATAAAAGCAGAATAGAATTAAATAGGGAAGGCAAATGGTGCGCCACCAGTACATACTGGTTCTAGTGGGTTCGATTCCCACCCCGGATTTTTGTTGAACGCTAACTAAAAATTCGTGGGTGGTCCGTGCTACTGATTCCCTTTTAACTTAAGGATACCCACCTGTAAATAAGGAGGGTATTTTTTATGCTGAAAATGCGTGATTTACACGAAGTACCTGGATTATTCGAATTACTTGTGCACCCGGAAGTATTTCCCTATGTAAGACAAAAAGCAACAACAAGTGATGAATATTATTTCATTACAAAACAGACAATAGAAGCAGAAGAAAATGGAGAATTGATTTCCCGAACCATTTTAGATGAATTCGGGCAACCGATTGGTACAATAAATTTATTTGAAATCCAGGACAATCACGGGTTTTTGGCCACCTGGATCGGCAAACCTTATTTCGGAAAAGGATATAACAAACTAGCCAAGGAGCAATTTTTTGCGGAACTTTTTTTTGATTATCCAATCGAAGCTATTTTTATGAAAGTAAGAAAAACAAATACTCGTTCTCTGAAAGCAGTTTTAAAATTGCCTTATACAGTGCTAGGAAACACACTTTACACAGCTGTTTATCAACAGATTAATCCACAAGAAGAAATTTATGATCTGTTTGTTATCACAAAAGAACATTACTTGGCCTATCAACAATTTGCCAATGCTGACTCTACATCTAGTGATGAGGAAGTTTCCTAATTGTTGTATGTATAAATCTCCCTTAACAGGCAAATGCTAAGAACAAAGCGAGGGATATTTATGAAAAAGAACCCAAAGCATAATCATCAAGAAGAAAAATTTCTTTCGAAGACGCAAGAGGTGCTTTATCAGCGGGAATTTAAAAGCGCTGATAAAGTGTATAACCAATTTTCCCAAAAAGGAACCCGGAGATAATCAATCCGGGTTCCTTTTTTATCCACAGGAAAAGCCCCCCTGTTAATAACTTATCTACGCCCTGTTGATAATGTTGATAATTCCACCTATATGTTAGAAACTGGTCTCCTGTTTGTTGATAACTCTGTGAATAACTTTATACTTAATATGCTAGTTTAATCCTATATGTTTCGGTTTCCTCTTTCACGTGAAAACCTTTTTCCTCCTGGGCAATTCGTTTTAATAAAACTTTCATAGCAGCTTTTTCGGCATCTTTCTTTAGCTTGCCATACCCGTACCCCGTCATAATATTAGTCGATTCAAAATCCATTGCAGCTTGCCAGACTGCAACATGCTCTACATTCCACAAATAAATACTAACCGTGTTGTTTCCCGATACATGAATTTCAAAATCCTCGCTGTTAAACATTGCACGTAAGATGAAACATTTTGTTAAGCTCGTGATGGTATGATGATATAAAATCAAACAATTAACCATAGCACTTTGCTCCCTCCGCACGTTCTATTTAGGAACATATTACTATATGTTCACGATAAGAACAACAATAAGCATTTCTCTCCTGTTTGTCATGATAGGATTGAAAGTATCTTAAGGATAGCTATAAGGTCCTGTTTATATCCTAATTTTATTTGTTAGAGTGTGATAATCATGAATTTGGAGCAGATTGCCTACAATATTAAATTTTTACGTGAACAGAATGAGTGGACACAAAAAGAGCTTGCGGAAAAGCTATCAACCTCACGTTCTGTTATCGCAAAATGGGAGAACAATGTGGTTACCCCTGACGTACCATCACTGATTGAACTTAGCGTGGTATTTGATGTAACGATTGATCACATCGTTGGTAATTACACATTACGGGAGGATCTGCTAAAAGACTTTAAACGAGTATATAGTTCCAAAGCCCGACCATTCGATGTTGAGGTGATGGAGCTGGTTGAGTACTTAATGATGCATCCACTTTTAAAGGAACAAATTCATCGACTAAAAAAGCTACCAATGAAAAAACAAAAATCATTGCACCTTTTATTCGCTACAATGATTGACGAATATGAACGATTATGAGATGGAGAAAAGGAATGAACGTGTCATCCCTTTTCTAACTAGTAAGATAATATAAATTTGAGCCTATTTTGTTCACGGACAGGGTGAGCCACGTCCAGCTCCAGCGCTAAAGTTGCGGCGAGACCTTCTTCACCTCCGTTCCCATAGTCCAACATCGGTTCGCTCGCGCTTTTTGTTCCTACCGTGCCACTTCAATTGTTATTTTTCGCAGCATGATCCATGAAATTCCATATAGTATCAAACCAATTAGCAATAGCTCAACAAAGAATGTCATCGTTAGTGATTCGAGTATACCGCTGAAAAAGTCGATAATCCAACCATATGCTACACCAAATAATAGTGTAATAACAAGTGCACCAACAACAGCCCCTCCACCTAGTAAACCATATTTATAGAATAATAACCCAATTGTAAACATGAATGCCAAGATGAAAAACATGACAGTGGTATCAATCATAACACGTGTTAACCATGTATCCGTCATTAATTGTGCCGGATGGATAAAGCGGAATGTGTCAATACCTACCCCATCCGACATCCATATAACAAGTGAGTGAATGGTATTTGCTAGTATTGCTTTTACTAGTGCCAATCCCAGAAAGAAAATTCCTATACTCACAAACAAATTCTTTCTTGTTGCACCCATCTTAATCGAAAACGGTATCCCCTGTTTCACTGTAATAAAACCAAATATTCCACAGTAAATATAAATCGCCATTGATAAGGTAAAAACCATTCTTCCTTCATCAACATTCATTAAAAGGTATGCTCCAACAATACTAATAATTAATGTGCTAATCAAAATGGTCCAAAAGATAAATAAAGAATGTCTGACATCCGTAATGAAAAAATAAAGCAACCCGTTCACTTGTCTTCCCATATTCAGGCCCCCTTCTTGCTTTCTGTCAAGTAAATCATTAATTCCTGAATTGGCACCCCTTCAACCGATAAACCAGCTGACTCCGCCTGTCGCCTACTCCCATAGACATATGCCGTCATCATCCCTGCAAGTTCCTTTTTACTAATAACCTGCTTATTACTAATAAAAGCTTCCACTTCTTCTATACTCCCAGAAACAGCGCACGTATTATTGCGTAAAACCTCCGCTTCTTCCTTCAATACAAGCTTGCCATCTTGAATGATCAATACTTCTTCAAACAGCAAACTTACTTCATCAATTAAATGCGTAGAAAAGATGATCGTACGTTTTTCCTGTTCATACTCTTCCAACAGGATCTCATAAAATTTCCTTCTTGCTGCCGCATCCAAACCGATATATGGTTCATCAAAAATGGTGATCGGTGCTTTACACGCTAAACCAACGATAATCCCCAGGGCTGATGCCATCCCTTTTGATAGCGCCTTCACTCGAGCATTACGTTTTAACTTATAAACATCCATTAGTTCATCGGCCAGCTCTTGGTCCCACGTCGGATAAAATAACGAATACATCCGTAGTACATTTTTAACCTTTAAATCACGTTTAAAGTTGTTACCTTCTTTAATTAAACAAATGGATTCTGTTAACCGCTGATTATCAAACGGCTTTTCCCCATCGATCAAAATTTCACCGCTTGTCGCCAAAATATGACCAGATAATATTTCCATAAAGGTTGTTTTTCCCGCTCCATTACGTCCCAGTAGCCCATAGATTTTTGGTTCATCTAATGAAAATGAAATCGTGTCAAGAGCTAATGTGTCTTTATATTTCTTTGTTACACTTCGTACGTCAATTCGCATTATTTGTTCCCCCCCGTTTAATCATTTCTAGTAAATCTTGATCACTTAATTGTAATTTTTTTGCTTCACTCCTTAATGGTTGAATGAACTTTTCATAAAAATGTTCCTTTCGTTTTTCAATTAAAATTTCTTTGGCATCGTCTGTCACAAACATTCCAACACCTCTTTTTTTAAATAAAATATTTTCATGAACGAGTTCATTTATTCCTTTTGCTGCGGTTGCCGGATTTATCTTGTAAAAACTTGCGAATTCATTCGTTGATGGTACCCGTTCACCAGGTTTAATGGTCCCATTGATAACCGAATCTTCTAGTTGTTCCTTTATCTGCAGGAAAATTGGCCTGTTTTCATCCAACGTATTTTTCATGATACCCACCTCGGTTAATCGGTTAATTACTTATGTAACTAACCATATAACTGAGAGGCATATTTGTCAATAGTTTTCTAAAATATTTTTATATTACTACGCACTGACATGCAATAAAATTATCATTAACTTCCAAAGTATTACTAATATATAATCCAAAAATGACAATAAAAATAGCAGAAACGAATTCCCAGTATTGTGAATCCTCCTGCTACTTTTATTGCTAATTTCTATTCGATTAGTTATGATTTTTTCTTATTTGCACCTCAAAAGGGAATGTCTACTAATAATGTGCAAAACTTTAAATTTAACTTTTTAATCTTCGCCAATTTTTTTATCTTCCTTTTTAGGAAGCCTGCCAGCTTTCTTTGCTGCATCGCGTAACAAAAATTCCACGTGACTATTGACGCTACGGAATTCATCTTTTGCCCATCTTTGCAAAATATCGTACAACTTCGGGTCTATACGTAATGGGAAATTCTTCTTCTTTGCCATAGAATCCCTCTTTTACTAAGTTTAAAACGTTGGCTGTTTTATTGATACAATGATCCAGTATTTATAACTGGTTGTGCACCATGATCGGACACAATCGAAACAAGTAAATTATTAATCATGGCCACTCTTCGTTCCTCGTCTAAATCAACAATTCCTTCTTTTTCAATCCGTTCAATGGCATCCTGCACCATTCCGACTGCACCTTCAACGATTTGCCGGCGGGCAGATATGATAGCACTTGCTTGTTGCCGCTGTAGCATCGCTTGAGCAATTTCAGTTGAATAGGCAAGATGTGTCAAACGCGTTTCAATTACTTCTACACCCGCAACGTTTAATCGTTCCTGTAACTCCGTTGCCAGTTGATTGGACACGACATCAGCGTTTCCTCTTAACGTCAATTCAACATCTTCAAATGTATCATACGGATATTTCGTTGCAACCGCTCGTATCGCAGTTTCACTCTGAATCTCCACAAACTGTTCATAACGATCAACATCAAACACAGCTTTTGCCGCATCAACCACCTTAAATACAATTACAGCAGCAATTTCAATTGGATTTCCATTGACATCGTTAACCTTCAACCGCTTACTATTAAAATTTCGCACCCTCAATGAAATTGTCCTTCTGATGGAAAAAGGAACCGTAATCACAATCCCTTCCCGGCGGATCGTCCCCATGTATTTTCCTAAAAAAATAACGACAACTGATTGATTCGGCTGTACCAATGTAATACCACTACCAAGTGTAATCGCAACAACAAGACAAATTCCACCAATAACAAATTGCTGGTTAATCAAGCTAAAAACGGCTCCGGCAATAAGTGCAGCAATTACGATTATTCCCAAAAACCCATTCATCGACCAAGCATTTTTTTCCTGCATAGCAAACCCTCCCAATATATTATACCTATATTAAAATGATATCACTATTGTTTAATTTTGTAAACTAATTATTTTTATTTTCTGTTATTTAGTCATCTAGCCTATCCTAAATAAATAAGCAGTGTAGTTTCTTTTTCTGAAACCACACTGCCTCTAGCCTATTCACCCTGCCTTTTCCGTCAATCCATCAATCGGTGTTTTTTCTGTCATGATAAAATAACCATCTCCATCCGTTGAAATGGTAATATCGCCAAATACTGCCGTAGAATAAATGTTTGCATTAACCTTTTGTAGATTGCGAATTACCCGATCAACTGGATGACCATAATCATTTTGTTTACTGTACGTAATAATCGCTACTTTTGGTTTGATAAGATCCACAAATTTATAAGACGTACTCGTGTTAGAACCATGATGCCCAACTTTATAAATTTCCGACTGGATATCTTCCGTCTGAATTAAGCGTTTTTCTTGTTCCCGCTCAGAGTCACCCATAAGTAAAAAATCGATTTCTTGAAAACTCACCTTTAAAACAATGGACGATTGGTTATTATTTTTATTTTCTTCATATGCATTTAAAATCTGTATGTTCACAAGTGGATCAATGGTGATCGTATCGTTTAGCTTGGCAATTTCTACCGGTATTTGATTGTTTTTAATTGCGCTGATATAGCGTGCATAGGTTTTTGTTGTATGCAATTTGCCTGAGTCAATTATTTTCTTAACCTTGAATGACTTCATTACTGCTGGCATTCCTCCAATATGATCAATATCCGGGTGAGTTGCAATTAACAGGTCAAGCTTTTCCACATGATGTTCTTTCAGAAAGCTAACCACTTTCTTTCCAGCTTTTGGTGGGCCAGCATCAATAAGAATTGTTTTTTCGTTTGGTGTTTGAATAAAAATGCTGTCCCCTTGACCTACATCAATAAAATGTACCTTCATTTGATCCATCGTTTCTCCATAAATAATATCTTTAGGAAAAAGAAAAAATAGGACAAGCCCTATTAGTGTAAACGTCCGCATATGAAACATCCTTTTTACAATTGCTTTAGTTCTCTTAGTTTTTTCAAATTCGGCATGTATTATGAATGATGCAGGTGAATTATTTTTTACCTAAGGATCTTTTCGTAATGTTTGTTGTTTTTTAATTTCGCAGTTGATATAAACTGTGACGTAGTGTTTTATTGATTGGTGTTTCACTTCTACCGCTCCGAAATTAATACGAAGTAAGTGCTCCGTTGATTTCCGTTCCGGGCAGTCGCTTTCCGCGGGCACTGCTTCAGCCTCCTCGGAAGAAAACCACTTTTTCTGCGTGCGATGTATTGCTGCCGAAGCTTCCCTTGTCCTGTGGGGTCTTCAGACACGTGCTGTTCCCGCAGGAGTCGACTGCCCTTCACTCCAATCAACTATATTAAAAAATGAATAATAATTATTGTTATTTGATCCAGCAATAAATGTTGGATATAGCAACGTACTATTATACCAGAGAAGGAAATATACGGAGACTCCTGGGGGAGGAAAGGCATCGGTGAGACCTCGCAGTGCGACGAGCGAAACTTCCACCTAGTAAGCTTCGAGTTGCGAGGAGCGATACTTCACCGAAATTACTTGCAACGCGATGAGCACCCAGCACGAGGAGGCTCGACAGCCGCCCCCGGAAAGCGAAGTGTATTTCCGTAGCGGTAATTAGTGCACATTTTATGGATATTGTGTAAAAACAACAAATGTTTTCGATGGGGCGAGTAATCGCAGTCCCAATCTTTTAGAAACAATTTTATTCAAACAGTATCTACCAACAAAAAAATCCTGCCCCGAAATTTTGGGACAGGATTTAATGAAACTTACGCTTGTTTTACTGTTATTTTGTTCTCAACCATATCAACATTTATTGCCGTTATATCATTGTTTTCCAATAGCAAGTCTGTTAATTGATCTTCTACTTTATCTTGGATAACCCGACGTAATGGTCTTGCACCAAAGCGTCGATCATAACCAAGTCGAACCAATTCATGTTTTGCTGCATCAGAAATTGTAATATTCAAATTGTTCTCTTCCATATTTTGTGTTAAATCGTTAAGCATCAAATCAACAATTTCCAATAAATTAGCTTCACTTAATTCATTAAATGAAATAATTGAGTCAAACCGGTTTAAGAATTCTGGTTTGAAATAAGCGCTCAAATTTTCCAAGATGGATACAGATTCATGCTCGGATCGATTAAAGCCAACATTAATTTCTTTTATACCAGTTCCAGCGTTACTTGTCATGATAATAACTGTATCTTTAAAACTTACCGTACGACCGTGTGAGTCGGTTAAATGACCATCCTCCATAATTTGCAAGAACATATTTTGTACATCTGGATGTGCTTTTTCAATTTCATCAAGCAAAATGATGGAATAAGGATTTCGACGAACACGTTCGGTTAATTGTCCTGCTTCCTCATGACCTACATAGCCTGGAGGGGAACCGATAATTTTTGACACCGCGTGTTTTTCCATATATTCACTCATGTCCAGACGAATAAGTGCGTCACGAGAGCCAAACAATTCTTCTGCAAGTGCTTTGGTTAACTCTGTTTTTCCTACACCAGTCGGACCAACGAATAGAAATGATCCAATTGGACGGTATTTTGATTTTAATCCTGCACGACTACGGCGAATTGCTTTTGCAACCTTATCAACTGCTTGTTCTTGACCAATTACTTTTTGCGAGAGATTGCTTGCAAGGTTTTTCATTTGTTCTTGTTCATCTTTTTGCAGTTTCGTAACAGGAATTCCCGTTTTTTCTTCAATAATTAATTGAATATCTTCTAATCCTACATCAATTACTTGTGCTTCATCTTTTGCTTTATCCAGTTGTTTTTGCAATTGTATTTCCTGGTAGCGCAAGTGTGCTGCACGTTCATAGTCTTCTTTTTCAGCAGCTTGTTCTTTTTCCTGCACTACTTCATTTAATTTTTGTTCAATGGAATCCGAATCTTTTTCTGCATTAGCAAGATTCAAGCGAGATCCAACTTCATCCATTAAGTCAATTGCTTTATCTGGTAAAAATCTGTCTTGAATATACCGTTGTGATAACGTTACAAACGAACGGATAACATCATCGGAATATTTTACTTCATGGAATTTCTCATAACGCTCTTTGATACCATTTAAAATTTGTATAGCTTGTTCGACTGTCGGTTCTTTGACCATTATTGGCTGTAGGCGACGTTCGAGCGCTGCGTCTTTTTCAATGTTGCGGTATTCTTTTAGTGTTGTTGCACCAATTAATTGCAGTTCACCACGTGCAAGTGCTGGTTTTAGAATGTTTCCTGCATCCATTTGTGAGCTTTCTGCTGTGCCTGCACCGACTAATAGATGGATTTCGTCAACGAATAGAATAACGTTTTGACGTGTTTGCAATTCTTGAACTAATTGCTTCATCCGTTCTTCAAATTGACCTCTTATGCCAGTGTTTGCTACGAGTGATGCTACATCAAGCAAATAAATTTCTTTGTTCATCAATTTTGTTGGAACATTACCTTCTGCGATTTTCACAGCTAGGCCTTCTGCGATTGCTGTTTTCCCAACACCTGGTTCACCAATTAGAACTGGGTTATTTTTATTTCGTCTATTAAGTGTTTCTATCACACGTTTTACTTCATTATCACGGCCGATTACTGGATCAATCAAGCCTGCGCGTGCAGCGTTAGAAACGTTTTTTCCTAATTGATCAAGCAATCCATTTCCTTGGTTCCCTTGTCTTTCTTGTGTTCTTGTTCCGGCTTGTTGTGCACCATTTCCTTGGAAAAAATGTTGTGCAAAATCACCTTGTTGATCGGAACCAAAACCTGAACCAGAGAAGAAGTTATTCGTTGGATTCATCATTTGTCCTTTTATTTCTTGAAAGCATTGATTACATAAATGCATTTGCACTTTTTCATTATTTATTTGCATCGACATATTAATTGTTGCTGGTTGAATACCACATTGTTGACATTTCATCATGTCATTCCTCCTTGTGAATTCTAAAGCGGAAGCGTCTGACATTCCACTCTGATCAAATCGTCTTTCGTCAATATTGACTTTGACTATCTTTGACCTTGTAACTTCATTATACTCTGACCTTTTTTGACTTTCAAGAGGTTTGGTTAATTTTTTTACAAAAAAACAGGTGCAGCTAATTAAGCCACACCCATTTCTTCCTATATTACAGTTTTGCTTTTTCCTTCTGTCTTAATTCGATTCGTCTGATCTTCCCTGACGTTGTTTTTGGTAATTCCTTAATAAATTCAATTTCCCTTGGATATTTATATGGAGCAGTTAGCTTCTTGACATGATCTTGCAACTCTTTAACCAACTCCTGATTATCCTTTACTCCTGCACGTAGAACGACAAATGCTTTGACAATATTGCCACGGACTTCATGTGGACTTGCGACAACAGCACATTCTTGGACAGATGGATGTTTGACCAATGCATCTTCTACTTCAAACGGCCCTATCGTATATCCGGAACTAATAATAATGTCATCGCTACGTCCTTCAAACCAGAAGTAGCCATCTTCATCCTTTGAAGCTTGATCACCCGTCACATAATAATTGCCGCGCTGGGCTATTTTTGTACGTTCAGGATCTTTATAGTATTCGCGGAATAATGCAGGACAATCAAGTTGAACCGCAATATCACCTACTTCGCCTGCTGCAACCGGATCACCATTTTCATCGATTATCTCGACTTCATTGCCTGGTGTCGGTTTTCCCATTGAACCTGGTTTGACCTTCATATCTTTCATAAAACCAAGCAACAACGTGTTTTCTGTTTGCCCATAACCATCGCGAACCGTTATGTCAAAGTGTTTACGGAATGTATCAATCACTTCTCTGTTTAGTGGTTCACCAGCAGATACCGCACTATGCAGCGCAGGCAGTTGGTAATCCGATAAGTTATCTACCTTTGCCATGATCCGATATTCCGTTGGGGTACAACATAAGACATTAATCTCATTGTCCTGAAGCAATGATAAATATGTTTTGGCATCGAATTTCCCATGGTAGACAAAGCCTGTTGCGCCAGATCCTAATACAGATAAGAACGGACTCCAAATCCACTTTTGCCAGCCTGGCCCAGCTGTTGCCCACACAGTATCACCATCATTGATGCATAACCAATTTTCCGACGCTGTTTTTAAATGGGCATAACCCCAACCATGTGTATGTACAACACCCTTTGGATTTCCTGTCGTACCAGATGTATATGGCAAAAACGCAATGTCATCGCTTGTCGTATCTGCGATTGCCAATTTATCAGATGCCTCGTCCTTTAATCGATCCAAAAAGAGCCATCCCTCAACAGGTTCGCCAACGACAAAACGGGTTAGTTCATTGTATTCATTAATCTCTTTGTATTGGTCAACAAATGGATAATAGCTTACAACTCCACTGACTTCCCCATGACGAATGCGATATTGCAAATCCTTTGTTTTAAGCATTTCCGAGCTTGGTATTATGATAATTCCCGTCTTTAATGCAGCTAAATAAACTTCATAAGCGGAAATCAATCGTGGGATCATAACTAAAATTTTATCGCCTTTTTTCAAACCGTTCTCCAGGAAAGCGTTTCCAATCCGGTTTACATTTTTCATCAATTGGGTATAAGTAACTATATCGTTATTCCCAGCATCATCTTGCCAAATTAATGCCTTTCGTTCTGGATCTGTTGCATAACGCTCCATTTCCATTACAATATTATAATTCTTTGGAGCAACCAAGTCTTCTCTGTTCATCTGTATCAACTCCATTACTAGGATATATATTTTATTATAGCAAATGTTGAGAAAACTTTAAATATATATTTTTCAACTAAAATAAATTTCGATCTCTTTCGACAAAAATGTATTCCAATATCATGACTATTGAACTATACTATTGTTATAGAACAATGCATTTATATTTTCTTATTATACAAATAAGGATGTGATAACATGGCCAAGGTTCCCCAGAAGAAAAACAGCAATTTCTTACGCTCACTTTTTAAGCAAAATAATATAAAAACAGAGAATACATCACCTATTGAGAATGATATTTTACTAGATTACTATCAATCATTGGCAAATTATCACCCAGATTTAATTGTTGTTCTTTCACTAGATGGTAAGATCATTTCTCAAAATCGAAAAAGTCTGAATGAATTTTTGGGGTATCATTCAAGAGAGAAAATAAATTACTCAGATTTTATTAATCAAGACAGTTATTCAACCGTTCAATCGGCGTTTTACGCTACATTAAAAGGAAAGCCACAACGACATGAAGTGATAATCCGGAATAAACACGGGGAATTATTAAATACGGTATTAACATTTATCCCAATCAGAAAGACAAACGGGGATGTTGAGGGCATTTACATAATTATTCGCGACAACACGAAACATAAACGTTTGCAGAATGAACTTGCTTTAAAAGAGCGCCATTTAACACATGCTCAGCAAATTGCCAATATCGGCAGTTGGGAATACGATATCACGGGAGATAAACTGTTTTGTTCGGACTATTTTTATGACATTTTCGGATTCGATAAATCAAAGACGATCCCAACAATGGATAAACCATTTGCATTTGTCCATCCCGAAGATAATGTGAAAGTGAGGAAAATCGTAGACGAATCTTGCCGAAAAGGAATCAGCTATGCGGTTGATTTTCGTATCTATCATGGAAAAACAAACAAATTAAAATACATTAAAGTACAGGCGGAAGTAATATGGAAAAATAATAATCCATATAAGCTTGTTGGGGTAATAAAAGATTATACGACCCAAAAACACTTAGAAAGTCAAATGATAGAAACACAGAAAAGCTACCGGCATATTTTTGACAATTTGAATGTCGGTATTTGGTTAAGGGATTATGATTCAGGTAACGTCACGTACATTTCCAAAAGGATGGAAGATATTTTGCAGTATCCGCTTCAAATGTTTTATAATCGGAATTCCGCAAATGTTTGGCAAAATATTGTTCATCCAGATGATCGGAAAGAAGCACTTGAAAGACAGAAACTGTTGCAAAATGGGGAAACTTTGCTGCACAAATATCGTATTATTTGTGGTGATGGTACAACGAAATGGATTTTTGACCAAACGGTACCATGGTTTGATGAAAACGGGAAGCTTATCAAGGTTTTTGGCATGTTCGCTGATATCACACCTGAAGTGGAAATGCAGCAGCAGCTCGACTATTTTGCAACACATGATACACTAACAGGATTACCGAACCAACGCAGTCTATATGAGAAACTCGACCATTTATGCGCTGAGCGAACGAACAAAAAATTTGCTTTGTTTTACCTTGATTTAGACCGTTTCCAAATGATTAACGATTCATTAGGCTATCAAATTGGTGATGAAGTACTAAATCAGATTGCCAGTCGATTATTATCAATATTGCCGAACAACAGCTATGTAGCACGAATCAGCAGTAATGATTTTGTAGCATTAATAGAAGATTATAATACAAAAGACGGCCTTTTCCAACTTGCGGAATTTCTAATAAAGAAAATGATGGAACCACTAACAGTTAATGGCTACGGGTTACACATTACCACAAGTATTGGAATCAGCTTTTTTCCCGATGATGGTGAAACGAAACTCTCGCTAATCGAAAATGCTCATGCCGCTTTATACCATGCGAAAAATCTTGGCAAAAATAACTATCAGCTCTATTCGTTTTCACGGGATATCTCATCCTATAAAAAGTATGTCATTGAGAAAGATATGCGAAGAGCAATTGAAAATGAAGAATTCGAAGTGTATTACCAACCACGTGTTGATGCAAAGTCTGGTGTTATCCAAGGGGCAGAGGCGTTAATTCGCTGGAATCATGAAGAGTGGGGACTTGTCTCACCAGGTGAATTCATTCCGTTAGCAGAGGAAAATCATCTTGTCCACCATATTGGGGAATTTGTTTTGAAGCAGGTTTGTTCCCAATTGCGTACCTGGAAAGATAACGGAGTCAAACTGCACCCTATTTCCATTAACATCTCACCACTTAGTTTTATGCGACCAGGGTTAGTTGCATTTATTGAAGAACAGCTAACGACGTATGATGTACCAGCAAAGTATTTGGAAATAGAAATTACCGAGAGCTCATTATTACGAAGTGAGCTACAAGTACTCGAAACGTTACAAGGCTTGAAAGATCTAGGCATCAAAATCGCCATTGATGATTTTGGTACGGGATATGCATCCTTAAATTATTTACGTCAATTTCATGCAGATACACTAAAAATTGATAAGCTATTTGTAGAAAAAATTGCCGCAGATAACAAAAGTAATGCTGCCATCATTTCATCCGTTTTACATTTAGCAAAAGGATTAGAAATGAAAGTAGTTGCGGAAGGTGTAGAGGACTATGAGCAATTGGAATTCCTGCAACAGAAGGAATGCAAGGAGGTCCAGGGCTTTCTGTTTTCAAAGCCTGTTCCCATTGATACATTTGAACAAATGCTGCAAACCGGCTATATTAAACCAACCAAACAGAAAGTAACCAAGCAGCCAGAAGAAGAAAGAAGAAGCTTTTATCGCTTTGCTTTCCCGCGGCATGTGCTTGGTGAAATGTCGATTACAGAGGTCAACAAACGAAAAGTAAATCTCGGTTCTGCCGATGTTTTGGTTAAGGATATCGGCCTTGGCGGAATCAAAATTCTGTCGTCCTTAAATCTACCTGTTAATTCACCAATGAAATTGAAGTTTTCCATTCGGCTACTCGGAGAAAACTTTGATTTTGACGGTACATTGGTTTGGAAAAACGAAGCAAAAGGGGATACATTCCATTACGGGATTAATTTTGATATTCATGAATCTAATGAGGATAGACTTGCGGTCGTCATTAATAAAATGACTGTACTGCAAAGATTAAATCAAGAAATACCCGATACAAACTTTATTAACGAAAACCCGTATCTTTATTTAAGAAAGAATCATATATAATAACAAAAGCGTAAGCGCCCGATTTGGCGTTTACGCTTTTATTTTAAAGCTCAAATATTCCGGTTGGTAGCATATCTTTTAACACTAAATCATCAAGGCTTCTAAATTGATAACCTTGTTTTTTTAACTCTGTAATCAATTTAGCTAATGCAGCTGCATTATCGGAAGAAACCGTGTGTAGCAATACCACGGCACCAGGATGCATCTGTTGCATAATTTGCTCAAAAGCATAATCCCCGCCTTTTTGCGCATTTGTATTCCAATCAGCAAAGGCTAATGACCAGAAAATATGAATATACCCTAAGTCATTTGCCCACTTTAATGTTTGCTCATTGAACAACCCTTTTGGTGGCCGCATATACTTTATGTCCTTTTGGTTTGTAAGATCCGAAACTGCTGCTTCCAATTCTTCCAGCTCTTTTTTCATCGCATCTTTGGTCAAGATGGTGAAATCTGGGTGATGATACGAATGGTTGCCAATAATATGGCCCTCATTCGCCATTCGCTTCACAAGTTCAGGTTCACTTTTTACATAATGACCGGTCACAAAGAACGTTGCCGGTACATCTTCATCCTTCAATACATCCAGAATATCATCTGTATAGCCTTGTTCATAACCGTTATCGAACGTTAAGTAAACAACTTTATCTCCAGAATGATCCGCATAATAGGCTCCGTATTTATCAAGCATATCACGATACTTTCCAATATCAGGTATTTGATGATCCGAATTTTTTTTATAACCCCAACCATAACTACTAGCTTGAACGGCAGAACCCATCTGAGAGAAGACAAGCAAAAACAATACCATGATGGTAAACAAATTAAGTATTTTCCGCATAACAACCCACCTGTTTTTTCTTACTTTTTCCTATTAGACATGAATTATGCAGTACTAACCCGATTCAGGGTGTCTGAACGTCTTCAGTATTCTGATAGGCTTTTTAGTGTTACTTTGAATCATTATAAAGAAAATCCCTGTACAAAGCTTCAAGCAGGGATTTTCACGAGGGCTATTTTAAATTAAACGAAAAGGAAATATAGTCTTGAATTGGTACCCAAGCGCCAATTCCTTGCTTCGTTACGTTTTTTACGACGATTGATTTTTTATTGCCTTTCAATTTGATGTACACTTCACCAAACGTTACTTGCCCTTTTTCATTGACTGCTGGTGCGTATGCTTTCAATGATCCAAATTTTTCGGTCGGTACAGCATACGAATTTTCCTTTTTGGTGTTTTTCCCGATAACAGTTTGATAAGACAATGGTAGATCTGTTTTATCTTTTGCCTTTAACAACATCATTTTCTTGATGTCATCTGGCTTGGCAATTTTGTTGGTAAGTGCACCTTTTACTTCTTTCTTTTGCTCTTGAATATAATTCATCTTTTGATTCGTATCTCCGCCAAGGTTATTTAATTCGTTTTCGTTTATTTGTTGATATTCCCAATTAATCGTTGTATCCAGTGATTTGTAGTTAACGGGCCAACGACCTAAGTAAATCATTCCACGGTATCCAATCGCAACGAATGAGGGATCTACTGTCGTTTCGTTTAGCATTTTAATAAGATCGGGATTTTCAATTGGAACATCCACTTTGTCGATCAATTCCTTGGTCGATTCACTTGCTTCCACGATTTCCTGGTCCTCGGTTGAATTCGGGAACGTGTTTTCTTTTGAAATATTAAGTACATGGCTTGGTACTTCAAAATCATTTTTTGCCTTTTCCTTCTCTTTCGCAAAACTGTTCAATGGGAAAAGTAAAACGAAAACAAATACAATGAATCCAATCCGGTAAATATTTTTTTGTTTCATGTGTCCCATTCCTTTCCATTACCTTACGTAACCTTAGTTTTTTCAGACACATGAATATTATACCTGCCATTTATCCTATATTAACGGTCGGCAATCCCCCATTGAAAGATACATTTTTATCGACTAAGTTCAATTATTTCCAGATGTTCCTCTACATTTATACTGCCTTCAACCGAACGAACCATGGAACAATTTTTTCTGGATAATTCCAGGTTACGTTGCATTTTGGCTGGATCTAAATGATTCCCTTTAATTGTGTAGTATAAAGTAATGCTTTCGATTCGATTTGCTTCGTCTGGATTTCGTTCTACTTCCGTTCGAATTTGCAAATCCTCATAATCAGTTCGTTGCTTATCTAAAATTTTCCGAAAAACAGACGCACTACAACCAGCGATAGACGCTACCATTAGTTGAAAAGGACGGAATCCGTATTCTTCATTTCCCGAAATCGATAGTTCACCATAATCAAATTCAACCCGCATTCCATTATCTTTCATAAAAAATTCCATACTAGTCACTTCCTTTTCCTTTTAGTGCGTGTTCAAAAAGTTGCCAAATTAGACGCAAGCCAACGAAGAGATTCGCCGCTTATTATTTGGTGACTTTTTGAACAACCTCTTTTATTATGCATTAACCTAATTTCCTTTTATCATAACGTAAAAATTCATTATATTCTTGCTTGATGATTGACCTTTTGTTTAAAAACCATTAAATTGAATTTTGCGAGGATTTTTAAAGGGGAGCGATACGATGGTAACTGCAAAAGTCAGATTCTGGATTCTAATTTCACTTGTAACAATTTCTGGTTTTTCTCAAGGAATGCTATTACCATTACTCGCTGTTATTTTGGAGCAAAATGGTGTCCCCTCCTCTGTGAACGGATTACATGCGACAGGATTGTATATTGGTGTATTAATAGCTTCTCCATTTATGGAAAAACCAATGCGCAAATTTGGGTTTAAACCGATCATTGTTGTTGGTGGATTACTAGTATTTGTATCGATGGCATTGTTTCCAGTTTTTCAAGCGCTTTGGTTCTGGTTTATCTTACGCGTTACAATTGGAATTGGCGACAATATGCTTCACTTTGGCACGCAGACATGGATCACAACAACTTCAGCAAAAGAAGATAGAGGTAAAAACATCGCACTATATGGATTGTTTTTTGGTGTCGGTTTTACACTTGGGCCGTTAATGACCCGCCTTCTTTCTGTTAATGAAACATTACCATTTTTGTTATCGGCATTGTTTAGTGTCGTCGTATGGTCTGGGATGTTTTTTGTCCGAAATAAATGGCCAGTGGAAGAGACGAATACATCACATGGGACAAGCTCTTTTAGTCGCTTTATTCAAACAGGAAAGATCGCCTGGGTTGCATTATTACCTGCATTTGGTTATGGATTTTTAGAAGCCACCTTACATGGAATTTTTCCGATATATGGACTACGGATCGGCCATAATGTTGATATCTTAGCATTGATTATCCCTTGTTTTGCAGCAGGAAGCCTTATATCTCAGTTACCTTTAGGAATACTTAGTGACCGAATTGGTAGGCGAAAAGTTCTCTTGTATGTGCTGTCGGCTGGCGTTATCTGTTTCTTCTTTGCCGCTATGTTAGAAACATCATCAATTGCATTATTTATTCTATTCGCCCTAGCCGGTATGTTTGTTGGATCGCTTTTTTCTTTAGGTATATCCTATATGACAGATTTATTACCAGGACCGCTTCTGCCGGCAGGAAATTTAATGGTCGGCATTGCCTTTAGTATTGGCAGCATTAGTGGACCATACCTTGGTGGCTTGCTCTTGCAGGTTTTACCCGAGATGTCATTCTTCTATGTAATTGTTGTGATGCTTTTGGTTATATTGGGGGCTGTATTTTGGAAAAAAGATAGAGAAACAGGATCCAACCCCGTCAACGAGGTCAGTCCCTAAATAAACCGGCTATATCGTTTTTCCAATCGATCTTGCATAAAGGAAATCAACACACAAATCGGCCAATAGATTAGCGCAACTAAAATGTACATCGTCATCGAGTCATACGTTCTTCCAGCTACGATTTGTGCCTTCTGAAATAACTCTGGCACGGTAATAACTGCCGCCAATGATGTTGCCTTCACTAGATCTAGATAAACATTTGTCAAAGGTGGGATTGCGATCCGGATAGCTTGGGGTAAGATGACTTTACGCATTGTCTGCCAATAACCCATGTTAAGCGCTTTTGCTGACTCCCATTGTCCACTGCTGACACTGTTTAATGAGGAACGGTTAATCTCAGCAATATATGCAGCACTATTAAGGCCAAAAGCCATTGATGCAGCCAAAAATGCTGATAGTTCGATTCCAACAACAGGCAAACCTGAATATAGAATGAACAAAAATACTAAGATTGGTGTACCCCGCATGAAGGAAATGTACATTCGTGCTGGCCATCTGAGTATAATTCGGTCAGAACCACGTGCTAAAGCAAGGAAAAATCCTAATAACAGCCCTATCGCCATACCAATGAACGAAACGGATAAGGTTGCTGGGATTCCTTCCAGTAAAAATGGTAGGCTTTCCCAGGCGAGCCGCCAGTCAAATAGCTTTCCTAACTGGACGACATCTATTTGGAGATCAAACATCTTACTCTATACCTTCAATTTCTATAATTTCTTCATCAGGTTTTTGCGAGACATCCTTTCCACCAAAAAATTCCTTCGATAATTTCGTCAGTGTTCCGTCCTCACGCATACCTGTTAATGCTTTATTTACTTTCTTTTTCAATGTATCAGCATCTTTTTCCATTACAACATTTTGTGTCGTTGGATAGAATTTCAAATCTGGTTGAATCATAATATTCAAGTCTGGAAATGCCTCTAATGCAAGGCTTTGCAAATAATAATCATTAATAATGACATCTGTTCGTCCATTATCAACATCCCGTAAATAAACATCATTCGTGACATTGCCATACGTTTTTACATCGGCACCGAATTTCCGAGCGATATCACTGTAAACGGTCGTTGCTGCCCCACCAGCTTTTTTCCCTTTTAAATCTTCTAATGAAGTAAATTCTGATACTTCATCTTTTCGAACAATCATCGTGGAATACGAATATTTGTAAGGGTTACTAAAAGCAAATTTCTTTTGGTTATCTTCCCTCAGACCGGCCTGAACAACATCGATTCGTCCTGACTTTAATGAAGCAAACATCGCATCAAAGCTTAAAGTTTCAAAGGTTACATCTAAATCTAATCGCCTGCCAATTTCACGAATTACTTCCACATCATAACCAGTTAATTCATCCGAACCCTCCGGATAATACGAAGCAGGATAAAGTGTGCCAGGAGTTCCAACCACTAATTCTCCAGCATCTTTTATCTCAGCCCATTTCCCGTTGGCCTTTTCGCTATCACCTTTCCCACCTTGCTCATTAGCATCACCACACGCCGCTAAAATGAATACTAATGTAAGTAATAATGCTCCTACTTTTAACTTCATTGCCATCCATCCTTTCCATGTATATATTGTTATAGAAAAAATTCCATCATGATTGTAACAGTTAATCTTTTCTATTTCAACATAATATACATCTGTTATCAACGTCACATATAGTCTGTTTCACTCATCATGAATGCAAAACTTTTTCGTATAAAAAATTTAGTCTTGACTTTATTAAGTAACATGATAATATTATAACAAATATTAAATTATAATAATTATAAATAACTCTTTGTCCATTAATCATCAAACTACTTGTTGAACGGTCTACTTGTCTATGATTATTATTCTCAATTATATAGGAGGAATTGAAAATGATTACCAACTCGAAGGCATTAAACCAACCAAAGGCAAGAAAAGCAAGAAACATTACAGCTTTTCGTCCTAACAAATGGTTTAGCCAAATTGTTGAACATAAAGAATTAATTGCTGCACTATTTAGTGGACTACTTATACTTATTGCATGGGCTTTTGGAGATTATTTAACTCACTCTTTTTGGGTCGCGCTTCACATTACTGCGTTTGTTGTCGGTGGTTACGCCAAAGCAAAAGAAGGTATCACGGAAACAATTGCCGATAAACAACTGAATGTGGAAATGCTTATGATTTTTGCTGCCATCGGATCCGTTATCATTGGCTACTGGACGGAAGGGGCAATACTTATATTTATTTTTGCTTTGTCTGGAGCATTGGAAACATATACAGAAAATAAGAGTAATAAAGAAATTTCATCCCTAATGAATCTGCAGCCTGAAGAAGCATTACTAACTACAAATGGGCAAGAAAAGATAGTACCTGTCTCTGACTTGAAGGTTGATGATACGATTCGTGTTAAAGCAAGTGAACGAATTCCCGCTGATGGCATTATTATCAAAGGCCAAACTGCGATTGACGAAAGTGCGATAACCGGTGAATCGGTTCCAGTCAACAAGTTGATCAATCACGATGTTTTCGCCGGAACGGTTGCACTTGATGGATCAATTTCTGTTCAAATCACCAAGCAAGCGAATGAGACATTATTTCAAAAGATCATTCAATTAGTACAATCTGCACAAGCAGAAAAATCTCCATCGCAATTATTTATTGAAAAATTTGAAGGAACATACGTTAAAGTGGTGTTGGCAGTTGTTTTCATCATGATGTTTTTACCGACTTTGTTATTCAGCTGGCCACTATCTGAGAGCATTTATCGAGCAATGATTCTCCTTGTCGTTGCATCACCTTGTGCCCTTGTCGCCTCAATCATGCCAGCAACATTATCAGCCATTTCCAATAGCGCCAAAAATGGTGTCCTATTTAAAGGTGGCGTCCATGTGGAGAATTTAAACCACATCAAGGCAATTGCTTTCGACAAAACAGGTACATTAACAAACGGAAAACCTGTTGTAACTGACGCATTCTTTGGTTCTGACGATGAGAAAGAGCGTATTTTAGCTGTAACAAATGTAATTGAAAAAGAATCAACCCATCCACTCGCCCAGGCAATAACCGCCCATTGTCAGACACAAAGCGATTTGGATACACAAACAGTTGATGTAATAGAAGTTACAACGATAACTGGGAATGGTGTAACAGGGATGATTGATCAGGAACAATGGAAAATTGGTAAAGCTCAATTTGTTGGCGAGAATGAGGCATTTCGTTTTCACAATGGAATTGGAACAAATTTGGCCCAACAAGGAAAATCAATTGTTTTCGTTAAAAGGAATAATAAAATCGTAGCACTTTTTGCTCTAAAAGATACGATACGTAATAACACAAAGCGGGCTATAAAAGCTCTTCGTAAACAAGGCATCCATACGATTATGCTAACAGGCGATAATGACATTACAGCCAAAGCGATTGCCCAAGAAGCAGGTATCGATGATTATATTGCGGAATGTTTGCCAGAAGAAAAAGTAGATCATGTGAAAGCATTACGAAAAACATATCAATCTGTGGCAATGGTAGGTGACGGGATTAATGATGCCCCTGCACTGGCAACCGCAAATGTCGGGATTGCGATGGGTGAAGGAACAGATGTCGCTTTAGAAACAGCAGATGTCGTGTTAATGAAGAATGATTTACCTAAAATCACGAATGCTATTACAATATCCACACGAATGAATAAAGTTGTGAAACAAAATGTAGTCTTTTCTTTGGCTGTTATTTTACTATTGATCACGTCAAACTTTTTCCAGGTACTTGACTTGCCGTTGGGTGTTGTCGGGCATGAAGGTAGTACGATTCTCGTTATTTTAAATGGATTACGGTTATTAAAGTAACTCGTAATTATCGATAATAGGTTTTCTTTTGAGGTACAAAACATGCCTTTATCATCATTAATAACAATATAACTCTCAGTGTAATAAAAAAAAGCAGACGTGAATTCTTCTGCTTTTTTTATTGCCAATTTCTATGCGATTACATAATTTTTTCCTGTTTGCACCTCTAATTATTTCTAGAAAAGCTACTTTAATAACTTTTGCTTAATAATTACCGCATTGATCACGCCGCCAATGATGATAATAATCCCTGAAATATAAAACCAAATCATAAGGATAATAACGGCCCCAAGACTGCCATACATTGCCGAGTAATTACCAATCGTACTTACATAATATGAAAAAGCTAATGACACTAACTGCCAGCAAATTGTTGCAAATATCGCACCCCAAATCGCATGTCTAAAATAAACTCGCTTATTCGGAGCCAGTTTGTATAAGAAGGTTAAAACAATAAAAAATATGATCGACGATATTACCCAGCGAATTATGTTCCAAAAATGAATAAAGCTTTCGGAATATCCAAAGAAAGAAAATAAATAGTCCCCAATCATCCTTCCGAAAACTGGCAATAAAAATGCTACACAAATTACAAGCACCATTGTCACCGTCAAAACAATCGCGATTAACCGTCCAACCACAAACGAACGATCCTCATCAACATCATAAGCACGATTGAATGCGCGCATGATTGCTTTAATCCCATTTGAGGCCGACCACAATGTACCAATGATACTGAGTGATAACAAACCACCATTTTGATTATTTACCAACTGACTAATGTTGTTGTTAATTAAATCCATCGTTTCTTCTGGTGCATATGTTCCTAGAAAGTCAGTGACAACGGACTCATCCAATGGCAAATAACCAATTAAGGTTACCAAAAATAATAAGAAGGGAAAAAGAGATAATAGAAAAAAATATGCGAGTTGTGCAGCTAAACCAAAGATATCATCCTCAAAAATCCGATGGAATAACTGCTTAAAAAATTGTTTTATTTTTTCCATATGCCCTGTCCCCTTCCACATTAGATTACATGGTTGTTTCCAGTTTTTTCGGCTCCTCTTTCTTGCTAATTTTATTTACCGTTTCTTCTACCTGCTCTAAAGCATTGATTGCGTTATCTGCATTATGATTAAAACTAGCATTCAACTGGTTGCAAGCATCTTTCGCATTTCGAATCGCTTCAGATGGATGTTTTACATAATAATTTGCTGTACTTTTTACAGAACTTAGTTTATTTTTCGTATAGTACCTCGTTTCCTGATCATACAATGCGGCTAATCCACCTGCCATCGCCCCTAATAAAACGCCCAAACATAATTTTTGTCTACCCATTACAATCTCTCCTTGTGAAATGTTATGATTTTTTAACAAGCCTTAGACCCTTTTGAAATAAGGTCTACGCAACGTGAATCGGTTGAAAATAAGATTGGGAATGATAGTTCATTTCACATGACCATCATTAGCTTTTCCCGCTCAAGTTTTGCAATCCTTTCTATTTTGATCATTCATCATTAAATCATTCTTATGTACGTGCTAAACCCGTATTCCATCGGATAAAATGCCTTAACAATTGTATCATAATGAAACACACCTACTTTCTAACATATGCTAGTTTTATTATAACGGATTTTCGTTTTAGTTGGAAAAAATTCTATGTTTCCTTCTTCCCTTCAGAATTTATCGTAAACAATTTTAAAAAAGCACTTGACTTTTTCAATTAATTTTCGGAATATTTATTATAGGCATATTAATTAAAAAATAGGTGAAGGGGGAAAAACATGAATGATATTATCGACAAAATAAGCGGGTTTGTTTGGGGGCCTGTAACATTAGTCTTAATTGTTGGGACAGGCCTGTATCTCACCATTCGTCTTGGGTTCCTACAATTCCGTACGCTGCCATATGCGTTAAGACTTGCATTTAGCCCGGCACGCCAAGACAAAAAATCAAAGGGTGATATCAGTCATTATCAGGCATTAACAACTGCAATGGCTGCAACCATTGGGACAGGTAACATTGTTGGGGTAGCAACAGCGGTCGTCCTCGGTGGTCCAGGAGCAGTGTTTTGGATGTGGATTTCAGCTCTATTCGGTATGGCAACGAAATATTCTGAGGCGATTCTTGCTGTAAAATATCGAGTTGAAAATAGTAAAGGTGAAATGTCTGGTGGGCCAATGTATTATTTGGAACGCGGACTAAAAGCGAAATGGCTTGGTGTATTATTTGCAATTTTTGGCGCCATTGCAGCTTTTGGTATTGGCAACATGGTCCAATCCAACTCTGTGTCAGATGCGTTGGAACGGTCATTTAATATACCACCTTTAGCAACAGGCATTATCCTTACGATTCTAACTGGGTTGGTGATTTTGGGTGGGATTAAAAGTATTGGACGAGTAACCGCATTTTTCGTTCCAATCATGGCTTTATTATATGTAATTGGTGGCCTCATTATCGTAGCCATGAACATTGATACAGTACCATCTGTTATCGGACTAATTTTTGAAGATGCCTTCACAGGTAGTGCACTTGGCGGTGGTGTGCTTGGAACAGTTATCCGATATGGGGTTGCCCGTGGGGTATTCTCTAACGAAGCGGGTCTTGGTTCTGCGCCAATTGCAGCAGCTGCAGCCAGAACAGATTATCCTGGCAGACAAGCACTCGTTTCCATGACACAGGTATTGATTGATACGATTATTGTTTGCTCCATCACCGGTATTACGATTGTTATGTCAGGCTTGGCTGGAAGTGGCTTGGAAGGCGGAGATTTAACAGCCGCTTCATTCACGGCATTTTTAGGTGACACCGGTGGCTATATCGTCACAATAGGAATCGTACTTTTTGCCTTCTCAACCCTTGTTGGCTGGTCCTATTATGGTGAAAAGTGTTTTGCATATTTATTTAATGATAAGGCTATCCCTTACTACCGAGTTGTATTCGTTCTAGCCGTTATGTATGGCGCCGTAGAAAAGCTTGATGTTGTTTGGGGAATTGCCGATATTATGAACGCTTTAATGGCCTTTCCGAACCTTATTGGCTTATTAGGCCTGTCAGGTGTCGTTGTATACGAAACAAAGAAATTCCTAAAAGTTGCTAAGGAAGAAAAAGAAGAACGAAAACAAGCGTCAAGGGCATCGTAACTTTTCAAAAGGAGCTCACCATTTTCGGATGATGAAAATGGCAAGCTCCTTTATTCTTACTGCTCCAATAAATAACCGGCTGCTTTTAATGCCTCGCAAGCCTCATCTAATTGTTCTTGTGTATCAGCCTCGATCGTATGTAAATGCACACCCTCTGTGAGTCGAGATAATAATTCCGCCTGCTTCGATTTTAATTCATGAAGAAAAGCATCGACATCCCGCCTATTTTTCAACATTAATGAGCCAGTGATATCCCCATAAATCGGGTGCTCGACCATGACATTCTTAACTGAAACACCACGATCAACAAGTGTATACAATTCATCTGCCGTATCCTCCGATTGATGACTAACAGCGATTATCATGGTACATGCAGGATTTTTATTATTTTCATTGAAGTAAACATAACCACGTGAAGTAGCGATGATTGGTTCGCCCTTTGCTTTCAAAAGGGAAACATCCTGTACGATTACTTGTCGACTTACATTTGTCTGTTCTGCTAACATTTTCCCTGATAATGGTTTGCTTCCTTCCTTCAACCAGGTCAAAATCAATTGCCTTCTTTCTTCCCCAAGCACCTTACTGCCTTCCCCTTTCATCGCTTACCCTCCATTCACTCATGTATTTTAAAGCGCAATATCACTCCACGCGTCAAGCTATTATCTCTAGTATACCAAAGAAGTATGTATTAGACACGCTTAAAAAATGTTGCTTTTTCAAATCATTTATGTAAATATATGTGTAAAGACACATATAAAATTTGCGAATGTATAATGGAATAGAATAGGAATTTATCAACCTATTTTCCATTATGTTCAATCATTCACATGAAGGAGAGGGAAAAATAAACATGACAAACAAAAAATCAACATTAATTTTGGGGGCAATCATTTGTGTATTAATTATGCTGGCCTACCTGCTTCCCTACACCGTAATGTCAGATGTCCAAGCCTGGTATGGCAGCTTTTTAGTGTGGGGAATAATCGGGATACTCATAATCATCGCTACTATTATCGTCACAAAAGATTGGGGGAAAGAAGAATGAATACAACAATTGTAAGTTGGGGAATTGCCATTTATATTATTCTAGCATTAGCGGTTGCTTTTATATCGCGGCGTGGTAAGCAGGCGGATATGTCAGGGTTTTTTCTCGGGGGAAGGAAAATGAATGGTATCCTCTCCGCGTTAAGTTATAGCGCAACAACATACAGTGCATTTATGCTGGTCGGGTTGGCTGGACTTACGTATCAAGGTGGTGTCGGTGCACTTGGGTTTGAGATTGTCTATTTTACCGGAGTTACACTTGTTGCTTTATTTGGACGGCGCTTTTGGCTGGCTGGTAAAAAATTTGGGTATGTAACACCTTCCGAAATGGTTGGTGATCGGTATGAAAGCAAGACGGCAGCTGCGGCAATTGCACTTGTCAGTTGTTTGTTTCTTATTCCTTATTGCGCAGTTCAGCTTGCTGGCGTAGGTTATCTCCTGCAAGGTATCACAAACAATGCAATTCCGTTCACTACAGGAGTCATTATTGCAACCGTGTTAGCCTTGCTATTTTCCTACACAGCAGGCATTCGTTCTGTTGTATGGACAGACTCCCTGCAAGCGGTCATCATGATCATCACGTCAACCATCGTCGTCCTGCTTTTGATCCACGGATTGGGCGGATTTGGGCAATTTTTTGATACGCTAAAAACTAACCATCCAGAATCCCTTTCCGTTCCTGGTAATGGCTATTTTGACTTTCTAACATTTCTTGGATTGACATTGCCCTGGTTTTTCTTTAGCCTGTCAAATCCACAGGTGAGCCAACGGATGTTTATGCCTTCGTCGCTTAGGGGATTACGGCAAATGTTGATTGGCTTCTTATTATTTGGATTCATTTATACATTCGTATCCGTGTTATGGGGCTTTTCTGCATTGCAAATGTTTCCGGATCTTTCGACTGCGGACTTAGCAACACCGAAATTGTTGTCTTCCGATCTGATTCCGCCGATCCTTGGAGTCATCGTGATGGTTGGCATTTTGGCTGCCGCCGTTTCGACGATCGACTCGATTATGCTGACATTGTCATCCATGTTCGCTCGTGATGTCTACGGTAATTTAAAAAAACGGCCAAATGATACCAAACAATTGCAAGTCGGAAAAATCGTCATCCCGGTAATCGCGGTATTGGCTTTTGCATTTGCCGAATTAAAACTGGATTTAATTGCTGTACTATCTGTCGCTGCGTCATCCGGATTAATCGTTGTGGTTCCATCCTTTTTCGGGACATTCTTTTGGAAACGCGGAACAGCTTACGGCGTCATTTCCAGTGTATCGCTTGGGGCAATTATTGTTCTGATCTTGGAGTTTACCGGGGTAAAACCATTAGAATTAGGCGCCGGCATCTGGGGACTGCTTATCTCGACGATACTGTTCATCAGTGTAAGCCTTGTCACAAAGGCCCCAAAACAAAAGGCAACAACATTTATGAACCTTTGATCTAGGATGAGAGGTTTCTCAACGGGACATGGGGACAGGTTTCTTGTCCCGCTCCCACTTTGGGAAAGAGACCTGTCCCCTCCGTCCCAATTAAAATATACTTAAGTCCCATTGTTTGGCGATATGCCGCAGTAGACGTATACCTGCTATGCTGTTCCCTTTGTCATCTAAAGCAGGGCCATATACTCCAATTCCACATCCATTGATAAACGGTAATTCTTCTTCGCGAACACGCGGTGGAGCTACTGCCATGATCCCACCTGAAACACCACTTTTAGCAGGAATACCTACGTATGTCGCAAATTTCCCTGACGCATCATACATTCCACACGTCAACATTAATGCTTTAGCAATCCGGGCAACTTGCCGTGGGATAATTTCTTCTTCTGATTTAGGATCTTCCCCATCATTTGCAAGTATCATCCCGATTCTTGCCAAATCATCAACCGTTGCCTCGATGGAACACTGTTTGAAATACGTCTCTAGCGTAATATTTAAATCCGATTCCAAAAAGCCGGTCTCCAACAAGTAATAGCCAATTGCCCTGTTTCGCATCGATGAGTCACGTTCTGATTCATAAACATCCACATTAATCGCCGGACGATACCCAAGCATCATTTCCATTAAATCCAGAATTGGCTTTAATTTTTCATCGGACGTTCTTCCTTCTAAAATCGATGTAACGGTAATCGCACCCGCATTAATTAATGGATTAAACGGCTTCTTTACTTGTTTCATTTCCAAATGCATAATGGAATTAAATGCCTCACCTGTAGGTTCAACATCGACTCGATCAAGCATGTAGCCGACCCCTCGTTCCATACAGGCTGCAATGAAACTTAGCACCTTGGAAATGCTCTGTACCGTAAACGGAACATCCACATTACCGGAACGAATGGTCATGCCATTTCTTCCAATAATCGAAATACCTAAATGGTCTCGATTTGCCTCAGCGAGGATGGGTATATAAGAAGCCACTTCCCCTTCAGTCGTATGCTTCCGATAGAAGGATACCCAGTCATCAACATAATTTTCGAGCCATTCCTGCGTTAACTCGGTGTTCCAATTTGCTGCACCTTGAACCATACACTCACCTCACAATTGTCTATGTATAAAATCACCTAAGATAATTTTCTCCGTTATAATCATACTTATGCTACCATACGTGTATCGCTACATATCCGCAACTATATTTTTTACAAAGAGGATTATGTTATGCGGAACACGACCTATAATAGCATACCCTGTCTAAGATACTTCCACTTAAAATTGCTTGCAAAACTTAAGAGAGGCAATCATATCATTACGTTGATGTCTAATTCAATCGAACACATTGGCCAATTGGAGGGGATTCGGCTTTCGTCCGATGACTTTCCGCTTGCTTCCGGCGACTTTCCGCTTTTTTCCGGCGACTTTCTGCTTGCTTCCGGCGACTTCTCGCTTGCTTCCGGCGACTTTTCGCTTTCTTCCGGCGACTTTCTGCTTCTTTCCGGCAACTTTCCCCTTTCGTCCGGCGACTTTTCGCTTTTTTCCGGCGACTTTCTGCTTCTTTCCGGCAACTTTTCGCTTTCTTCCGGCGACTTTCCGCTTTCTTCCGGCGACTTTCTGCTTCTTTCCGGCGACTTTCCGCTTGCTTCCGGCGACTTTTCGCTTTCTTCCGGCGACTTTCCGCTTGCTTCCGGCAACTTTTCGCTTTCTTCCGGCGACTTTCTGCTTCTTTCCGGCAACTTTTCGCTTTCTTCCGGCGACTTTTCCCTTTCGTCCGGCGACTTTCTGCTTCTTTCCGGCGACTTTCCGCTTTTTTCCGGCAACTTTCCGCTTTCTTCCGGCGACTTTTCCCTTTCGTCCGGCGACTTCTCGCTTTCGTCCGGCGACTTTCCCCTTTCGTCCGGCAACTTCTCCCTTTCGTCCGGCGGCTTTCCCCTTTCGTCCGGCGACTTTCCCCTTTCGTCCGGCGACTTTTCCCTTTCGTCCGGCGACTTTTCCCTTTCGTCCGGCGACTTTCCCCTTTCGTCCGGCGACTTTCCCCTTTCGTCCGGCGACCTTCTGCTTCTTTCCGGCGACTTCCCCCTTGCTTCCGGCAACTTTTCGCTTTCTTCCGGCGACTTTCCCCTTTCGTCCGGCGACTTTCCCCTTTCGTCCGGCGACTTTCTGCTTCTTTCCGGCGACTTTCCCCTTTCGTCCGGCGACTTTCTGCTTCTTTCCGGCAACTTTTCGCTTTCGTAAAAAAAGAGACTAACCGAAGCTAGTCTCTCATAGTATATCTATCTTATTTTCCTATAAATTGTTGTGTCCAGTAGTTTCCGTCAGCAACATATCCTACTCCAATATGCGTGAAGTCAGGATTTAAAATGTTAGCACGGTGGCCCTCACTGTTCATCCATGCATTGACTACTTCTTCAGGTGTACGTTGTCCTCTGGCGATATTTTCACCAGCTGTACGATAGCTAATGCCATATGACTTCATCATATCGAATGGAGAGCCATAAGTTGGGCTGTTATGATCGAAATAACCATTTGCTTGCATGTCATGAGATTTCTCACGAGCAACTCTACTTAACTCTAAATCTACTTTAAGTGGTGATAAGCCTTGTTTTGCCCGTTCGTCATTTGTTAATTCCACAACCTGTTGCTCATATTGACTTAATTGAGGTAGTTGTGATTGTGTTTGTTGCTCTTGCTTGTTAGCACCTGATTGTTGTGCTTGTGAATTTGTTTTTTCTGGTTGTTTTTGTGTTTGTTTTGGTTGCTCTTGTTTTGACTGTTCTTGCGTTTGCTTTGATTGTTCTTCGGTTTTCTTTGGTTGTTCCTGTGCCTTTTCTGACTGTTTCACATCTTGCTTCTTTTCGGCATGTGCTGCCTTTTTATTATTCCAATCCCAATTGATATGGTGTTTTTTAAAATAATTACTTAATAGATTACTAAAATCATCTTGTGAAAAGCTATTCCAATGTCCACCATTCACAGAATAATATACTTTATATTGTTGACCCTGTGAATGATCAGTACTTGCTGATGCATCTACAGAGGATAATGAACCGCCAAATAATAATGCTGTCGATAATGCTGTAACAACCCCGATTTTTTTGAACATCTTGCTACACTCTCCTTTGGTTTTTGTTTTTGCAAAATAATCATAGCATGCATTTTTTGTAATAAAAGTGGAAGTCGTTACCATGTACGGTTTGCCAGAGATAGTTTACAAGTGAATATAGTAAAAACCTTTTATTTATAGGGAAAATGCTAATTCCTAATATCGGACAAATAGGAAAATCCTCAACGAGTTGGAAAAACATACAAAAAAGTGGCTATTGACACTGATTTATTCACACCTGTTATATTACAAAATTATCAGATTTGTAATGATAATGTCACTTGATTTATTCCTATTCATTGCTCCTGTTTGGCAATAAAACAAAGGAACTCCTTCGTAAAATAACAAATTATGTAAAGTACTTATCTACCCCCAAAAATTGTGTTATGGTATAGAAATGCTATACAAGAAAATTGTCATCATTGGAGGAGCTTATATGTTATCTAATGCCGAAATTGGAATAGATTTAGGTACTGCAAATATTCTTGTTTATTCAAAAACAAAAGGAATTGTCTTAAACGAGCCATCAGTTGTGGCCATCGATATTAATACAAAAAACGTCGTTGCTGTTGGCGCGGAAGCAAAAGAAATGGTAGGAAAAACTCCACAGAACATTGTCCCGATCCGACCATTAAAAGACGGGGTCATTGCGGACTATGATATAACCGCACAAATGTTAAAGGAATTTTTGAAAAAGGTAAGCAAAAAAATGGGATTGTCAATGCGTAAACCGACCGTTGTTGTGTGCACACCTTCCGGAAGTACAACGGTAGAGCGGCGGGCTATTCATAACGCCGTGTCAAGCTACGGTGCAAAACATGTCCATTTAATCGAAGAACCAGTTGCCGCTGCAATCGGCTCTGATTTACCAGTCGATGAACCGATCGCCAATGTCGTTGTTGATATTGGTGGGGGAACCTCTGAAGTGGGTATTATCTCGTTTGGCGGGGTTGTCTCCTGTCAGTCTGTGAGAATCGGCGGTGACAAAATGGATGAAGAGATCATTAATTATATCCGCAAAAAGTATAACATTTTAATCGGAGAACGTACCGCTGAAAATATTAAAATGGAAATTGGTTACGCCTATCCCGATCATGATGAGGAAACAATGGAAGTTCGCGGCCGTGATATGGTCAACGGCTTGCCAAAAACAGTAACCGTATCATCAAAAGAAATTTACAATGCCTTAAAAGAATCCCTGCAACAAATATTAGAAGCAATCCGCGCAACATTGGAAAACTGCCCACCAGAATTAAGTGGCGATATCGTTGACAGAGGAATTGTATTAACTGGCGGCGGATCCTTATTAAATGGAATGAAAGATTGGCTCGCTAGCGAAATATTCGTTCCCGTTCACATTGCACCAAACCCACTTGAATCTGTTGCTATCGGGACAGGGCGCGCCCTAAAAATGATCACCAAACTACAAAAAGCAGCAAAATAATAGTTGAATCGTGCATCCCAGTGGGGTGCACGTTTTTTATTTCCCGCCGATGTTTCTGCTTTCCCGCCGATGTTTCTGCTCTCCCGCCGATACCCTCTGTCCTTCAGCCAATGCTCTCCAACTAATATCGATCAACTTACCTCCATCAAATCGACATCCCTCCACATATCACACTCCCATTTCACATTTTTTAACTTTTTTCAAAAAAATAAAGGATTTTTTCCACTAATTGTGGAATGTATAGAATAAGTTTAGCGAGGTGACCTGCATGTATACAGTTATTAAAATCTATCGAGTAAATAAAATACATAAACAGCAGTTTTTAGATATTAATGAACGAGCCAGTGAAATTTATCTGGCAAATGGTGCGTTGGAGGATACCACATATCTTGCTGACAATCTAAATGGGCAGCAAGGTTACATGGGCTTGCTGGATATAATTAATGTTGCGGATGACGAATTGGTCTTCTTTGGTCAATCTGTTTACCGTAATAAATCCCATTTTGAAGATGTCAGGAACCATGTTAATGATGAGAAGGAACTTGACCAATTATATGATGAATTAACCAAAATTGTAGATTTTTCTAGAATAGTCAACGCTTCATTCACAACCGAAGATAAGAAATAACCTTCAACAAATTAAAAAGCATAATATTTTTCCAAAAAACATTTACAAATTTTTCAGAATAGACTATACTAATAAGTAGAGAATCATGTTGAAACGTCTCCGCGTTCAATCACATGATCAGAATCATTCAGAGATGTGGACTACCACACAAGCTAGACATATAATTCCAACTAAAATTACACTGCCTAATCTGTTTACAGTTCTATTCCAGTTCTGTTCCAACAGATAAAAGCCAGTTCATTTTGACTGACAGCACGACTGTGGTCATTTTGGATTGGCTTTTTTTATTAACTTAGAAAGGAGTGATGATATGGCTGGAGCACTTGAAAATATCAAGGTTCTTGATTTGTCCCGTGTTTTGGCTGGTCCCTATTGTACGATGATCCTTGGTGATCTCGGTGCAGAGGTGATCAAGGTAGAGGCGCCGGGCGGAAGTGATGATACCCGTAAATGGGGTCCCCCTTTTCAAAATGGTGTAAGTGCCTATTATTTATGTGCGAATCGAAACAAAAAAAGTATAACAGTCGACCTTAAATCTACAGCTGGTATCGAGGTGATTAGAAAACTCGTTAGTGAAAGCGATGTCATCATTAATAACTTCAAATCCGGTACTATGGAACGATTCGGTCTTGATTACGAAACTCTCGCCGACATAAATCCGGGGATTGTTTACTGCTCGATCACTGGATTTGGCGAAACCGGTCCATATCAAAACATGCCGGGGTATGACTTTATCATTCAGGCGATGAGTGGTCTAATGAGCATTACTGGCGACCAAGATTCCGGCCCGCAAAAACTCGGTGTCGCAATTACAGATATTTTAACAGGACTGTATGCATGTATTGGCATTCAAGGGGCATTGCTCGAGCGCACCCAATCAGGCAAAGGGCAAAAGTTGGACATTTCCCTTTATGATGCAGCGGTAAGCTCACTTGTAAATATCGGCAGTAATTATTTAATGTCCGGGAAAATCCCAGCAGCACTCGGTAACCATCATGCCAACATCGTTCCATATCAAACATTTCAAACGGCTGATGGAGAAATGGTGATTGCTGTAGGGAACGACAATCAGTTTAAAGCGTTATGTGGCATTCTTGGAAAACCCGAACTTGCTAATGATGAACGGTTCCAGACTAACCCGAATCGTGTACAGCATCGGGAAGAACTGGTACCGCTATTGCAGAGCATTTTTTCCACTAAGTCTACTGCATATTGGCAGGAACAATGCCGCCAAACCAAGATTCCATGTGGACCGATTCAAAACATCGAGGAAGTTACGAACGATCCACAATTGCAAGCAAGAAATATGTTTGTCCAATGTGAGCACCCAACAGCTGGCCAGGTGCAAATGATTGGCAGTCCATTGAAATTTTCCCGGACACCAACAGAAGTGAAACATCACCCACCAGATGCCGGTGAACATACCGACGAAGTTTTAGCACAGTTAGGGATTACCAAAACAAATAATTAGGAGATGATCAGATGAACTTTGATTTTTCAGAAGAACAAAATATGTTGCGAAATACAGTTAGAAATTTTGTTGACAAGGAAATAATGCCAAACATTGCCGAATGGGATCGAAATGGAACATTTGACCCATCCATTATGAAAAAATTAGCCGATCTCGGTTTGATGGGTGTCTGTATTCCTGAAGCCTATGGTGGAAGTGGAATGGATTACAACGCGCTTGCCATCGTTTGTGAAGAGCTGGAACGTGGCGACACTGCATTTCGTACCGCAGTTTCCGTGCATACAGGCTTAAACAGTATGTCTATTTTACAATGGGGCAACGAGGAACAAAAGCAAAAATATTTAGTACCACAAGCTAAAGGTGAAAAAGTTGGTGCATTCGGCTTAACCGAACCAGGCGCAGGTTCTGACGTTGCTTCCCTGCAATCAACCGCAGTTAAAGATGGCGATCACTACATTTTAAATGGGCAAAAAACATGGATTTCCTTGTGTGACACGGCAGATCATTTTCTTGTTTTTGCCTATACAGATAAATCAAAAAAACACCACGGTATTTCTGCATTTATTGTGGAACGGGAGTGGGAGGGATTTTCTTCTAAAGGAATCAAAGGAAAATTAGGCATTCGTTCTGGTAATACAGGAGAATTATTCTTTGACAATGTTCGGGTACCAGCGGAAAACCTGCTTGGTGAAGAAGGAGAAGGATTTAAAATTGCCATGGCATCATTAGATAATGGGCGCTTTACGGTTGCATCTGGGGCATGTGGTCAAATTATGGCGTGTCTAGAAGCGTGTGTGAAGTATTGCCATGAACGGGAAACATTTGGTAAATCAATTGGGCGACATCAACTTGTACAGCAGATGATTGCTAACATGGAAGCAGGCCTGCAAATGAGCCGCTTACTTGTTTATCGTGCCGGCGAATTGAAAAATCAAGGCAAGCGCAACACAAGAGAGACATCACTAGCCAAATGGCAAGCATGTGATTTCGCCAATAAAGCCGCTGATGACGCCGTACAGGTTCACGGTGCATACGGATATTCTGATGAATACCCTGTTGAGCGTTATTTACGTAACTCGAAGGCACCTGTCATTTATGAAGGAACGCGCGAGGTCCACACCATTATGCAGGCGGAATATGTACTTGGTTATCGTAAAGATAAACCGTTAAATAACATGTTGCCTGCATGGGAAAAAGAAGAGTTAATTTCCAAATAGTTGTTCATATCCGCATTTTGCTTGTACTAGTTTCATATACTTGTGTGAGGCAAGATGCGGTTCTATTTACTAGAATTCAAGGAGGAACGTTATATGATCGATACACTGGTTCAAAGTATTTTTATCGATGGTAAATGGCAAAACGCAGAATCGGATAAGACGACAACCGTTTATAATCCGGCAACATTAGAACCTGTCGCAGAAGTAGCGGACGGTGGAGCAAGCGAAACAAATAAGGCAATTGCCGCTGCTTCTACCGCTTTTTCAACATGGAGTGAATTGACCGGACGTAAGCGATCAAAAATTTTATATAAAGCATATCAGCTCATGTTGGAAGAAACTGATCGTTTAGCAAAACTACTAACCACGGAACAAGGCAAGCCATTAAAAGAGGCAACAGGTGAAATTAAAGGTGCCGCCAATTTTCTACTCTGGTATGCAGAAGAAGCGAGCAGAAGTTATGGAGAATGGATTCCGTCTTCGATAAAATCAAAACGTATGTTGGTTATCCCGCAACCAGTCGGCGTTGTCGGTGCCATTACGCCATGGAATTTCCCTGCTTCGATGATTACTAGAAAAATAGCACCGGCCCTCGCAGCAGGCTGTACAGTTGTTTTGAAACCAGCTCCCGAAACACCATTATCGGCGATTGAAATTGTAAAAATTCTAGAACGTGCCGGCATGCCGAATGGTGTCGTTAATCTCATTACTGGTGATGCTGAAGCGATCGGAAATGCAATGTTGACAAGCAAAGACGTCCGCTTAATTACATTCACCGGATCAACAAAGGTCGGAAAATACTTAATGCGTGAAAGTGCCGATCATGTGAAAAAACTATCGCTTGAGCTTGGTGGGCACGCACCGATTATCGTGTTTGACGATGCTGATTTGGAAAAAGCCGCCACATTATCATTGGCGAGTAAATTTAGAAATAATGGCCAAACGTGTATTTGTGCAAACCGATTATACGTCCATGAATCCGTTAAGGAAAAGTTTACAAAAATACTGACTGAAAAAGTGGAACAGCTCAAAATTGGTTCTGGGCTAGACGATGGCACTGATTTAGGACCATTGATCAATCAACAAGCATCAATTAAAGTCCAGGATCACCTTGATGATGCTGTTGAAAAAGGCGCACAAATCATTTGCGGTGGAACAAAATGGAACGGAAAGCTAAACGGGTATTTTTATCAGCCAACCGTTCTTTCGGAAATCACCGATGATATGCTGGTTATGAATGAAGAAACGTTCGGACCAATCATCCCGATCCAACCGTTTTCCGATGAAGTAGCTGTTATTAACAAAGCCAATGATACAGACTATGGCCTGGCAGCATATATTTTCACTGAAACAACTACTCGTGCCATCAGCGTTTCAGAAAAACTGGATTATGGAATTGTCGGTGTGAATGATGTATTCCCTGCCGTTGCCGAGGCTCCATTTGGTGGCGTAAAACAGTCCGGGATTGGCAAAGAAGGCGGACACTACGGTATGGAAGAATTTCTCGAGAGGAAATTTGTTTCGATGGGGATTTAGTTTAATTAATTCACCACCCGGGATGCGCGGCTTTCCGGTCGAGGTGCGCGGCTTTCCGCCCGGGATGCGCGGCTTTCCGCCCAAGGTGCGCGACTTTTCTTGGTGCATGCCTGCGCGACTTTCCGCCCGAGATGCGCAACTCTTTTCTCCCGGGGTGCGCGAATTCTTGGCGTTTATCACCCGACCTCTTGCATTCGACGCACAACCTATCAGGTACAACACCTACTTAATCTTCCAGTGCTTCATGATACTGCTCATACTGCTTATACAAATCTTTCAATGCCGATTCCAGCGCATTGCCGGCTTTGCCTAAATAATGCACCTTCACTTCTTGGACGGGCTTTTCAATTCCGTCCTGCAAGCTGTAGCCACGTAAAAGCTGCTGCACATATTCTCTTCCATGCACAGTTGCCAACGTGCAGCCAGCCGTTACGATAACTCCATATTTTTTATCAATTTCTGCTGTTATTGTTAATGTGTCATAAATACTTTTCGCTGCCATTCCGGATGGCAATCTGGCATGTCCTGCAATAAATACCGTATTCATCACCTGTGTCATCCTCTCCAAAGTCTCAAAAGCTTGCACCGCGGTATCCTAATTTTTCGGAGATAGCTTGTGCTGCTTTTTTCGTTTTTGTTTTAATAAATGAAAGATTGTCACCTTCAAAATGACTCGATAACCCACTAACAGTTAACGCTGCAATAACTTGGGAAAGATGATCATAAATTGGATAAGATATTCCCGTTGTATCAGCGTCTTGTTCCCCAATACTATAAGCATATCCCTCTTGACGGATTTTTTCCAGTTCATTTTTCAAACTTTTTCGATCAATCGGATTATGACTGCCAAGATAATACAACTCCCCTTCCCCTAAAACCTTTTCTTGCATTGCTTGGGGCAAGAATGCGAGTAACATTTTGGGACCAGACCCCAAATACAAAGGAGAACTTTTTCCAATTCTAGTATAGAGACGTAATGCCCTAGCGCTTTCTACTTTTTCAATATAGGTTGCTTCATTTTGATTGACGATGACCAGGTGAATGACTTCGTTAATTTCCTGTGCCAACTCTTCCATATCAGGTAAGGAAATGCCCCTTAACTCTAGTTGATCGGAAACAATTTGACCTAATTCCAATAGCTTCAGCCCTAATCGATAGCGGCTATCATGCTCATTTTCCTTGGTTTTATATAAAAAATTGCACGATTCCAAAGCCGACAGCAGCCGGTATGCAGTTGGCTTCGGCATATCAGCCTTATTAGAAATTTCCTTTAACGTTAATTCCTCATTGTCCTCAGTAAATAAATCGAGTAACTTTAACGCCTTGATGACACTCTGGTTCATAATTATTTGCTCCTTCGTTTTCAGAAAAAATCTCCCCCTACCATGAATAAGTAGAGGGATGAATAGTTAACTATTTACGTGTGCCTTTTCGGGACTGCCCGTTTCCTTAATGTGTACGTCACGCTTCGCCATTTCCTTGATGTACGTGTCCCCTGTCACGATCTGTTCTGGCGGATAAACACCTCTTTTTGAAATTGTACCACTCGCAATCATTTGTGCAACAACCGAAATCGTGTTTGCTGTAGCACGAGCCATTGCAGTAACATTTGTTTCCCGATCCTTATATGTTGTCATTTCGAATGCATGTGTAACTGGTTTTCCATCCTTTTCACCGGAAACTAGTATTCTTAATAATACCGCATCATCTTTATCCTTTAAATCTACAATCGGATCAAGCACCTTTAAAAGCACTTCTCGGGGATTGATCGATTGACCGTTTACGTCTACTTGATAATCCATTCGCGTTAGGTTCAAATCTACTAACAGCTTGAACTTTTCCGCATGGCCTGGATAACGAATGGTTTTGTATTCCAATGTTTTTAAATCTGGATAAGAAATCGATAATGTTGATGTCCCACCAGATGTGTGAAAAGCTTCCAGTGGACCAAACTTTTCAAAATGGACCCGTTCCACTTCCGATAGCGATGGTACTTCCTGCTTTACACCATCTCTAATAATCAAGGATGGGTCTGTATAGTGATCAAAAACACCTTCCATGGAAAAAACATGGTTATATTCAAATGGCGGTTCAGGTCGTACCGGAATTCCGCCGACATACAATTTAATCGATTCCGTCTTATCCATTTTACTTACACCGTGTCCAGATAAAATATTAATCATCCCCGGTGCAACACCTAAATCAGGAATTAATGTAACTCCTGCAGCTTTTGCTTCCTCCTGAAGTGCTAACACTTTATCTGTCATATGACCAATGTGGCCACCTAGATCAACTGAATGAACGCCTACTTTAATTGCCGTCTTTGCAACAATTTCATTGAAAGAATAGAATAATGCATTAATAATAACATCAAATTGCATCATATAATTTGCCAATTCTTCCTCATTACTAGCATTCACTTGATAGGCTGTTAGTTTAGGAGAATGTAGCGATTCACAAACCTGTTTTGCCCTTGCAAAGTCAATGTCTGCCAAGCCAACTTCAGCCACGCCTTCACTTGATACCAAATCACGTGCAGCTTCTTTTCCCATTAAACCAGACCCTAATACACCTATTTTCATCCAATCCACTCCTTATATAAGTTTCGTTTGTTCACTTAGGCCCTTTTCGTAATGTTTGTTGTTTTTTATTCCACGTCGATTTGTGCGCGTTGGAGTTTTCCACTAAAATCAACATAGACGGCTTTCCACTCTGTGAACACATCAAGCGCAGCGACCCCGGAATCGCGGTGTCCATTTCCTGTGCCTTTGGTTCCCCCAAATGGTAGGTGAATTTCCGCTCCGGTTGTACCAGCGTTTACATAGATAATACCTGTATCAAGATCACGCTGTGCTTTAAATACCCGATTCACATCTGCAGTAAATATGGAGCTCGATAAGCCATATGTTACCCCGTTGTTCACCTCAATTGCTTCCTCAAAACTTTTGACCGGAATCAAGGAAACAACTGGGCCAAATATCTCCTCCTGCGCTATCCGCATGTCTGCCGTTGCATCCGCAAACAATGTTGGGGCAAAATAGTTCCCTTTACTGTGATCGCCTTCATTCATAACATAACCGCCAGCAAGCATTTTGGCTCCTTCATCTTTCCCAATTTCGATGTATTGTTTAATTTTTTCAATACCGCCTTTGTTAATAATTGGACCGACTTTAATCGACTCATCAAGGCCATTACCGATTGTTAGTTTTTCCATTTCAACAAGTAACCGCTCCGCTAATCGTTCTTTTATTGACTCGTGTACGATGACTCGGCTACATGCAGTACAACGCTGGCCGCTTGTTCCAAAGGCACTCCATAGAATTCCTTCAACAGCCAAGTCTAAATCAGCATCATCCATGACGATCACAGCATTTTTTCCACCCATTTCAAGGGAAACCTTTTTCAATTGCTGTCCACACTTGCCGGCAATATTTCGTCCTGTGTCATTTGATCCGGTAAATGAAATTACTCGAATATCATCATGTTCAACCATTGCATCGCCAACTTCAGATCCAGAACCGAATACAACGTTCATAACTCCTTTTGGCAGCCCCGCTTCTTCCAAAATCTTTGCAAGCTCAAATGCCATAATTGGTGTTTCTGTTGCTGGCTTCCAAACGACAGCATTCCCTGCTACGATTGCTGGGAATGACTTCCATGTGGCAATGGCAATTGGAAAATTCCAAGGTGTAATAATACCAACAACCCCAACTGGAGCCCGCACACTCATCGCAAATTTATCTTTTAATTCAGAAGGTGTTGTTTGCCCGAATAAACGGCGTCCTTCACCAGCCATATAAAAGGCCATATCAATCCCTTCTTGTACTTCTCCACGTGCTTCCTCGATGACTTTTCCATTTTCCATTGTTAGCAATTGCGCTAATTTCTCTTTCCGTTCTTTCATCAAGCTTCCAACACGAAATAGCACTTCTGCACGTTGTGGTGCTGGTACCAAAGCCCACTCTTTTTGTGCCTGTTTAGCGGCTGAAACCGCATTATTTACACTATCCTTATTTGATAATGGAACATGAACGACCGTTTCGCCTGTCGCCGGGTTAATCACTGGTGTTGTTTTCTCTGCTTCTACCCATTCTCCATTAATAAAGTTTTTAAGGCTTTTTACGTCTAATAATGCTTCTGCCATGAAAATTACCTCCTTGATTATTCTATTAAAAATTTTAGTCCGCTATTTTTTTGATTGATCACGTATTTCCTTGATTGTTGATGATACGGAAATTTGTTCTTTACCGGTGATAATCTCTATCACAGTTGGCTTATTATTTTGTAGTGCATGGTCCAGGGCTTCTGAAAAATCATTCAGTGTGTTCGTTGTAATCCCTTCAGCACCAACACTTTTGGCCAAGTCGGCAAATGATACGTGACCTAAATCAGTTGCCATCACTTTTTCCGGATAATGCATTTCCTGATGCATGCGGATCGTTCCATACATATTATTATTAAACACGAGACTTATGACCGGAATGTTATATCGGACCGCTGTTTCCAATTCCTGAACAGTCATCATGAAGCCGCCATCACCCGACAAAGAGACAACCTGTTTATTTGGAAAAGCAAGTTTTGCGCCAAGTGCAGCTGGCATTCCATATCCCATCGCTCCTGATGTTGGACCGACATACGTATGCTTTTCCGTAAATGGATAAAACGCATGAAGCCATCCGGCAAAATTGCCAGCATCATTGGTGAGAAGTGAATGTTCCGGCAATTTGTCTTTGAGCAATGCAATAATTTGCTTATTTATCACATCCTTGTCAGTTGCCGTTAACTGGCTAATCGATTCATAAGCATTACGCCGTTCCCCGGCCCAAATTTCCCAAGACGGGCTTACCTGCATAGACACCATACGTTTTAGTGCTTCCTGAAGGTCGGCAACAATCCCAAGATCCGGTGCATACACTTTCCCAATAGTGGCATCATCAATATCGATATGAATTAGCTTTTTGTTACTAGGCAAAATTTGATAATCCTGGGTTGTAACTTCTGATAGCCGTGTACCAAGCGCCAAAATCACATCGGCCTCCGCAACAGTTTGTAAAACTTTTTTATTCGTTCCAAGTCCGAGATGCCCAACATATAAAGGATGATCATTCGGGAAAACATCATGCCTGCGAAATGCTGCTGCAACTGGTATTTGGTATTTCTCAGCAAATGCCAACAACCTATCTTCGGCTTCTGAGCTTTTAACACCACCGCCTGCAATAATTAATGGGTGACGTACATCCTGTAAAAGCTTCTCCATTCTGTCAATTTCAACATCTGCGGGTGCTGGTTTTGGCTTCACTATTCCCGGCCTAAACGTCACATCGACAACTGTTGGCAAAACATCTTCGGGTAATGAAACAACGACAGGTCCAGGCCTTCCAGTTTGAGCCGTGCGGAAAGCACGTTGTACGATCTCTGGCATGCGTTCAGGGTCTTTTACCTCAACCGCCCATTTGGCAATAGGTTGGAAATAACGATCTAAATCAACCTCTTGAAATCCTTCTCTCCCTCTAAACTTGCTATGTACCTGCCCAAGGAATACAACCATTGGAGTTGAATCTTGATAGGCGGTATGAACACCTATTGAAAGATTTGCAGCTCCAACTCCCCTTGTCGCTAGTACCACACCAGGTTTTAAAGCAGATTTTGCATAGCCTTCTGCCATAAATGCTGCACCACTTTCATGCCTTGTAGAAATCACATGAATAGATGCCTCATCATACAACGCATCTAAAACAGGTAAATAACTTTCCCCTGGAACACAAAAAACGTTGGTAATGCCTTCGATCTTCATACATTCCACAATGGCCTGAGCACCTGTTAGCTTTTTGACCCTTTGTGGACTTAATCCTGTGTTCATTGTTCGGTCACCCCCTGTAAATCCAGCGCTTCAATTCTTCTCACTACTTCCTCCAAACGTTCTGTTGTCACCGATAAAGCGATCCGGATAAAGCCTTCCCCAGACGGGCCAAAGGCTGTACCAGGTGTCATAATCACGCCCGCTTCATCAAGCATTTTGTTTGCAAAGCCAGCAGAGGTAAATCCATCCGGTACATGCGCCCAAAGGAAAATGGACCCTTTAGGCTTTTCAGCATGTATCCCAGCTTTTTTTAATGCAAAATATAACTTTTCCATGCGTAGTTCATATGTTTTATTATTTGCTGCAACTGCTGATAAATCACTTCTCAATGCAGTTGCAGCAGCCTTTTGAATCGGGAGGAACTGAGATGTGTCAAGATTACTTTTCAAGGTTGCTAACGCCTGAATAATCGTTTTATTTCCGACAATATAACCAATCCGCCATCCGGTCATACTAAAACTTTTTGACAACGAACCAAACTCAACAGCCCACTCCTTGGCATTTGGCACTTGCATCACACTTGGAGCTTTATACCCACCAAATGTGACCAGATCATAGGCCGCATCATGTGCGAGCAACACATTATTTTCCCGAGAAAATGTAATCGCTTCCAGAAAGGTATCTAAATGAACGGTTGCTGCTGTTGGATTACTTGGATAGTTTAACAGCATTAACTTTGCCCGCTTTTTATCAGCAGCAGATAAGTGATCAAATAGAGGCACATATCCATTTTCAGTATCAAGCGGCAACCGGACGCTTTCTCCACCAGCTAAGTGAACGCCAGTACGATAAACCGGATAACCAGGATCTGGAACCAATACAGCATCGCCAGGATTAATAACGGCTTGAATGAGGTTTGCAATTCCCTCTTTTGAACCAATCAATGCTAATATTTCCGTGTCAGGATCTAAATCAACCCCATAGTGGCTTTGATAAAATTCCGCCACAGCCTCTTTAAATTCTGCGCTACCACTATACGGCGAGTAGCGATGGTTAGCTGGATCTTTCGCTTCTTTAGCAAGTTTCTCAATTACAAACTCAGGCGTTGGTAAGTCTGGTGCTCCAATTCCTAAATCAATCACATCTACCCCTTTTGCCAAAAGCTCCGTTTTCCTCTTCTGAAATTCAGCAAATAAATATGGCGGTAAATCTTTCACCTTGTCAGAAACAAAAGACATCATCCATCCCCCTATTTCATTAATCGAAACAGCATTTCATATAATTCTGTTACTAGTGTAAATCAACTTTTTAAAATTTGCAATAGTTGATAATTAACAGAAAATAAATAGTACTAAACGCCTATTGTGCAATTGTGTCATCCACTGCTTCCACATTATCCAGCCTTTTAGCAAATAGGAAAAACAAGACTAACCCAATGATAACAGCTAACAGTCCAAGCCAAACATTCCCAAATACACCTAAAACAATATACCCTACACCTGCGATTCCAGCGGCTACTAACGCATATGGAATCTGGGTTGTTACGTGATCAATATGATGACAGCTAGAGCCCGCTGATGAGAGAATAGTCGTATCTGAAATTGGCGAACAATGATCCCCAAATACCGCACCAGCCAGTACCGAAGCTAGCATCGGCAAGATAAGTGATACGTCTGCTACAGCAGCAATCTCACCGGCAATTGGCAATAAAATTCCAAATGATCCCCATGAAGTACCCGTTGAAAAAGCAATAAAACCAGCGATAATAAACATGATGAATGGTAAGAACACCAAGCTAATATTGGCATTATCCACAACACCTGCCAAATATTCACCTGTTCCGAGTTCACCAATTAAAAAGACAATTGCCCACGCAAAAATTAAAATGGTAAAGCCAGGGAGCATCGACTTTATGCCTTCAAACAACCCAATTCCAAAATGCTTTGGTGTTAATTTTCCATTAAAAATATGAGCTAAAAACAAGGTGAATGTAACAGCAAGCCCGATTAAGCCACCATAAAGCAATGCCACTGAGACGTCAGCACTGCCAAAAATGTTAATCAGTGTTTTGTCACCTTCTACAGCACCAAACCCATTTAAATAGATAGCCACAAGGGTTGCGACAAATAGAACTACGATCGGTACAACGAGATCTCTAATTTTCCCCGAATCACTTGTTGGTAGGTTCGACTCTGTGTCCACCGCCTCTTTATTCGCCGGATCCAGCACTTCCCCCGTTTGAATTGCTCTTTCTTCATGAATCTTCATTGGTCCAAAATCTACTTGACGGATGGCGATTATCAGAACAACCCCTAATGCTGACCAGACATAAAAATTCATCGGAATAATTTGCAAAAATGCACCAAATGCCGTATGTCCTGTCACACTTTGTGCCGCCAAGACGGTTCCAAGTATCCCAATAATATAAGCACCCCAACTTGACACAGGTGCAATCACGCAAACCGGTGCAGAGGTGGAGTCAACAATGTAAGCCAATTTCGCTCGTGAAACACGGTGTTTATCTGTAACCGGTCTTGCCACCTGCCCAACTGTTAAACTATTGAAATAATCATCGACGAAAACAATTACCCCAAGAACCATGGTCATGATTTGCGCCCCGGCCCTTGTTTTAACACGGCGGATCATCCAGTCACCAAATGCCTTCGTTCCACCCATTATACTTACAAAAGCGGTTAAAACACCGAGCATCAATACAAATAACAGAATATAAACATTCCACGTATTCACTGCTCCCCCGTCGACAAATACACCTTTAAACGCTTCCCACACCAGCCCAAGTGATTCCCCCACATGAAAACTGCCAATAAAAAAAGCTGACGCAACAATCCCGACACCAAGTGATAACAACACCCGCTTCGTGAGCAGCACCATGATAATCGCAAGTATTGGTGGAACTAACGACCAAATCGTATTCTCCATGGGTCAACCTCCCTATTTTTTATTCCCACTCCAAAATGGGATCCAGCGAACATACCACCCCCTTAATGAATACGCTTACATTTTAAACTATTCACGATATTCTATATTTAATTACAGAATCCTCTTTTTATACAGAGTATTTTTTCACCATTTTTAAGATACGTGCTTTTGACACAAGATGAATCGCACTTTATAGTTTAATTAGTTGGAATATTTATATAAAAAATGAGGTGTAGAAAATGAATACGGAAAAAAGTTATTCACAGTATCTGGATCAGCAAGATGAATTAAAGGATTTTCGCAATGAGTTTTACGTTTCCGATCATACAATTTATTTTGACGGGAACTCATTAGGGCTTCTATCAAAACGCGCTGAACAGACAGTCGAATTGTTAATGGAATCATGGAAAAAATATGCAATTGATGGATGGACAGAGGGAAGTCATCCGTGGTTCTATTTATCGGAAAAACTAGGGGGACAAATGGCACCACTTGTTGGAGCGGACCCCGAGGAAGTCATTGTAACAGGTTCTACCACAACCAACCTGCATCAACTTGTCGCTAGTTTTTATCAACCTAGTGGAAGACGGACGAAAATTCTAGCGGATGAACTTAACTTCCCATCTGATATTTATGCTTTGAAAAGTCAATTACAGTTAAAAGGCTATGATTCTAGCAAACACTTCATTCAGGTACAAAGCAACGATGGCGATACGCTGAGTACGGACGATATTATTGCCAACATGACCGATGATGTTGTGCTGATTGTGCTTCCTAGTGTGCTCTATCGCAGTGGCCAAATTTTAGATATGAAAACGATAACAAAAGAAGCACACAAACGAGAAATTTTGATTGGCTTTGATTTATGCCATTCGATCGGCTCGATACCCCACCAGTTATCAGACTGGGATGTTGATTTTGCCTTTTGGTGTACATATAAACATTTAAACGGCGGACCTGGCAGTGTAGCTGGACTTTACGTGAATAAACAGCACTTTGGAAAAGACCCTGGTCTCGCTGGCTGGTTCAGTTCAAACAAAGAGAAGCAATTTGACATGGAACATACGTTAACAGCTGCGGCAAATGCTGGTGCCTATCAAATCGGTACACCGCACTTGTTAAGTACTGCTCCATTACTTGGTGCATTGGAATTGTTTCAGGAAGCAGGCATAAAGCGAATACGGGAAAAGTCACTACGTTTAACCAACTACTTCATGGAGTTGATCGAAAGCGAATTAGCGGGGTATGGCTTTACCATCGCAAATCCAAAAGATGATGTAACACGTGGTGGTCATATCTTTCTTGAACACGAGGAAGCAGCCCGAATTTGCAAGGCACTGAAAGCTGATGGCGTTATTCCTGATTTCCGTATGCCAAACGGGATCCGCCTTGCACCTGTCGCATTGTACAACACATTTGGAGAAGTTTGGAAAACAGTCCAGATACTTCAAACAATTATGAAGGAAGAGCACTATAAACAATATGAAAATTTAAGAGGTGTTATTGCATAATGACAAAGTGGATTGATATTTCACAGCCATTAACAAACCAAATCGCCCATTGGCCTGGCGATACCCCTTTCTCCTATGATTTAACTTACTCAAAAACAGAAACAGGATCCGTAAATATCGGCCAAATCACGACAAGTGTTCACACAGGTACACATATCGATGCACCCTATCACTTTGACGATAACGGCATGACCGTTGATCAACTGGATGTAAACCTATATATCGGAAAAGCTATCGTGCTTGATGTGAGTCATGTCGATACCATAACCCCTGAAGTGCTACGGGCTTACGATTGGGATGATGGGGTAACACGTGTCTTATTAAAAACAAACTTGCCAAATAACCCAACCCATTTTCCGGAAAGCATGCCCGTTCTAGACCCGACAATAGCAGCTTTTTTACATAAAAAAGGGATGAAATTGCTCGGGGTTGATATGCCTTCAGTTGATGCACCAGACAGTAAAGAATTGGATACACATCATGCATTACATAAAAATGAAGTTCACATTTTAGAAAATATCATGTTAGATCATGTAACTCCTGGAATTTATGAACTAATCGCACTGCCGCTCGCTATTCATGGTGCTGATGGCAGTCCGGTCCGAGCAGTCATCAAGCCCGTTGAATAAAGACACCATTAAAAAGGGGAGATAGCATGGCAGATTCTACTAATACTTTTAAATCAGAGAAAAACATTCATACCGATTTTCAAGAAAAAATGACATATGGTGATTATTTACAACTTGATACATTATTATCCAGTCAAAAGCGATTATCCGATCATCATGATGAAATGCTGTTTATTATTATTCACCATGTAAGCGAACTTTGGCTAAAACTAATCATTCATGAAACAAAGGCCGCGATTCAAATGATTGAACAGGATGATCTACAGGCATCATTTAAAATGCTTTCCCGTGTCTCAAAAGTTCAAACGCAAATCATTCAAGCCTGGGATGTTTTATCCACTCTAACCCCGGCAGAGTATATGGAATTTCGAGATTCGTTAGGAAATGCATCCGGTTTCCAATCCTATCAATATCGTTTAGTTGAATTTGTGCTCGGTTATAAAACACCCTACATTATGAAAATTTATAAGAAGAATCCAGAAGTACATGCCATCTTGGAAGAAGCTTATAAAAAGCCAGGACTATATGATGTCGCCATCCAAGCACTATCCCGTAATGGTTTTTCAATCAATCCTACTGTACTAAATCGCAATTTTTCCAAAACCTATCAAAAGGATGCTTCTGTCGAAAATGCTTGGCTCCGAGTGTATCAAGATGTCGATTCTTACTGGGATCTATATCAATTAGCAGAGAAGCTCGTTGACATTGAAGACTGGTTTCAACAATGGCGCTTCCGTCATATGAAAACAGTCGAGCGAATCATCGGGCATAAAAAAGGTACTGGTGGATCATCTGGCGTTGGCTATTTAAAAAAGGTTTTGGATCATTATTTCTTTCCTGAGTTATGGGAGATTCGAACCAAATTGTAATATTGTCCTTTATGCTGCACCCAATTTTTATGGTGCAGCTTTTTTGACGGATACTTCTCGGGTGTTCGGCAACTTTTTGCGGTTGTCCGGCGACTTTCCGCTTTCGTCCGGCGACTTTTCTCGTTCGTTCGGCGATTTTCTGCTTTCGTCCGGCGACTTCCTGCTTTCGTCCGGCGACTTTTCACTTTTTTCCGGCGACTTTTCGCTTTCGTCCGGCGACTTCCTGCTTTCGTCCGGCGACTTTTCGCTTTTTTTCGGCGACTTTTCGCTTTCGTCCGGCGACTTTCTGCTTTTTTCCGGCAACTTCCTGCTTTCGTCCGGCGACTTTCCGCTTTTTTCCGGCGACTTTTCACTTTTATCCGGCGACTTTCCCGAGGTGCACCCTTTCTGCCCGAGGTGCGCGACTTTCTGGCTGGGGGTCGCATCTTTTCCGCTGAGAAGCGCGACTCCCTGCGGATATGCGCGATTTCCCGCCGAGCGCGCATAAATTGATCTCCAATTTCTACTTGCGCTTTCCCAGCAAATAGTGGTATTTTTAATGTTAAATCATTGCAAACAGGGGAGGCATAGTATGCAGAAAAAAGCAGATCAATGGTCAACAAAAATTGGCTTTATTTTATCATCAGCCGGTGCAGCAATTGGCCTTGGTGCAATATGGAAATTTCCGTATATGACCGGCATGAATGGTGGTGGCGCATTTTTTCTATTATTTATTGGGTTTACAATTATTATTGGTCTCCCTTTATTGATCGCAGAATTTATTATTGGTAGAGGTGCACAAAAGGAAGCTGTCAGCGCCTATAAAACGCTCGCACCAAATAGTGGCTGGTCGATTGTAGGTAAACTAGGTGTATTTGGATCCTTTATCTTGATGTCATTTTATAGTGTTGTTGGTGGATGGGTGCTTATCTACAGTGCCATGTCGATACCCGGTTTAATTATCAAGGAATCCGCAAATTACGGGGAATTATTTGCGACCATAACTGGTAATCCTGGCATAACAATATTGGGACTTGGATTATTTATGATCATTAATATTATTGTCATTTCATTTGGTATCAAAAATGGAATCGAAAAGGCGAGTAAACTATTAATGCCATTATTATTTGTATTTTTTATCATATTAGTAATCCGTGCCGTGACATTTGAAGGTGCTTCGGAAGGACTAGCATTTTTCTTGCAACCGGATTTTTCTAAATTAACAGGGGATAGCGTGTTATACGCACTTGGACAGTCTTTCTTTTCACTTGCTGTTGGTATCTCCGTAATGGTTACATATAGCTCATATCTAAACAAAGATGTTAGCCTGCCAATGTCTGCTGGCTCCGTTTCGATCATGAATATTTTTGTTTCTTTATTGGCGGGATTAGCCATTTTTCCGATTGTTTTTTCATTTGGACTTGAACCGGCACAAGGGCCCGGATTATTATTTGTGGTCTTGCCAGAAGCATTTGCACAGATGCCCTTTGGTGAGCTGTTTCTAAGCTTGTTTTTGTTATTATTTTTATTTGCTGTTCTGACATCGTCCTTTAGCATGTTGGAAATCATTACGTCAGCATTCACGGCAAACAAGCAACGCTCACGTGTCAAAGTTGCTTGGATTGCTGGGTTCATCATCTTTCTTGCAGGAATCCCTGCCGGTTTATCATCCAGCACATTAGCAGATTTCCACCTATTTGGGTTAACCGTATTTGATGCCTCCGACTATCTCGTGAGTAACATCATACTTCCACTAGGTTGTTTGTTAATTGCGCTATTTATTACGTATAGAATGGATAAAGCACTCGTTAAGCAGGAGTTTTTCTATAGCAAAGATCTAGGACCAGGTATTTATCAACTTTGGTTTCAAATCATGCGCTGGCTCGTCCCAGTTACCATCATTATCGTTTTTATCGGATCACTTGGATTTATATAAAAAAGTTGTTTTTAAAAGATTGGGACTGCGATTACTCGCCCCATCAAAATCATTTGTTGTTTTTGACACAATAGATATAAAATACGACGTAGATCTCCAATAAAAAAAGATGCCGGACTGGCATCTTTTTTTATTGGAGATTTTCCCGTAGATTATTCAAATCAAAACTGTATGTCTACAAATCCTCTTCAACACGGTAAATCAATGTATATTTATTTTCATCGAGTAATTCACTAATATGAATCCGAACACCATGTCCAAAAACCAACTCATCGTCTGTCATAGCAACTATCATAGCCTTGATATCATTTTTTACGTCAAAATAAATATCTCCAACAACTGGTTTCAACTGTGATTCTGATGCCTGTAAGTATTTAGGCGATTCATCTGCAGTCAATTGCGATTCGGAAACTAGGTTTTTATCAAAGTAGGCAATATCTTGACTTTCTTCTGCGCGACCTGGAACCATTACAACATATTCGCTATGCTTAACCCCATTATCCCTCGTTGTCACCACATTGCCATCTTCCACACTGTCAACTTTTTCAATTTCATTAAGTGAATAATGATCAAGGAAGTCTGGTGCTGGTTTAATAATTAAAATGTAATCACCCTGTTCAGGGACTTTATCCTTATCAATAGTATATCGCTTCCCATAAAAAATAAATGAATCCATATGTTTTGGACGATACAAATTGATTTCACTTGCTTTGGTAAGTATTTGCTGCATATCCTTCAATCGATATAAGTGCACGGATTTCTTAAACATCGGCTTAACAGAATACACCTTATGAAGTTCATTGTTATAAAAAACAAATTGTCCCTTTCTTACTTGAAAAAGCTTCACCTGCGTTACCTCCTATTTTAAAATAATGGCTTAGAATATTTTCCCTTTCACTTAAGCATGCTAAACCTATTATATGTAATTTATCCTAAAGTAAAAGCTATTGTACCATTTTTATATTAGCATAACCAGTTAAAATAAAATTATCTAACTTTGATAGTAGTTATTAGGGTAAACCATTATAGCCTAATGCAAAAAAAGAGCCCTTCATTAAAGAAGAGCTCATTACTTTTTCGTTTTATTTTTACTATAACCTAAAAGTAAAATAAATACAGTAAGGATAGCGATCACCGTATACGAGAATGGGCCATGGTGAAAATGCAGTGTATCAGTTACAAACTCATCCTCTGTTATCATTTCACCAGCTGTCCAGGCCAGTATTCCCGCACCGATGTAGGCAATCCATGTATACTTTTCCAATACTTTTACGATCAATTTCGCACCAAAGATCATGATAGGGATACTGACCGCAACACCTAAAGCAATCATCCCAATGTGACCTTTAGCTGCCCCAGCAACTGCTACAACGTTATCAAGACTCATTACTGCATCCGCCATAATAATTGTCATAACAGCTTTTCCTAGGTTACTCGACGATTGAATGTTTGCTTCTTCTTCGTCGTCTACAAGAACATGATAAGCAATATAAAGCAATAAGATGCCACCTATTAAATGAACAAACGGAATTTGTAATAAATAGACAATGACAATTGCGAATAGAATACGTAATATCACCGCACCGCCAGTACCTAAAAAGATTGCTTTATTTTGCTGTTGCTTAGGCAACTTTCTAGTAGCCATCGCAATAACAACCGCATTGTCACCAGAAAGGATGATATCAATTGCGATAATTTTCAGTAGTGCAATAATCGATTCAGATGTTAATTCAATTCCAAGCAAAATTTTACCACCCTTCTACAACAAAAGCGTAAGCGTCCTTACAGGCTAAGAGCGCGACGTCCTGTCGCAACGCCTGTACTAGCACGTCCTGTGCGTCGTAGCGACGTATAGACTGGACTGATCCGTATGAGATAAAGGAAACACGAAGAGCGTAAGCGATTCGATGTTGACTTATCGTAAGGAGGAGAAGGAAGTCTACTAGTCGCTGGGCGCTGGAGCTGGACGCGACTATTACAGTTAACTAATATACTCACATTCCATAATTTTATATTTTTTAAAACTACATGAAACGACTTTATTATACTATTTTTAGCTTTATTGTAAAGTATGCCGTGTGTTTATACAGAAGGGTGAATAATTGAGGAGCTATTTTGTAGTGTTCTATGGGGTTAATAAAAATAAGCGAATGGGTATGTTTCTTTGAGGATGTAGCTTACCGCATACCCTCTATTTCTGCTTTCAAATATTCTTGACCACTCAACAGCGCACGTAACATTTGGCCATGGTAGTCAAATTTAGCCTCATGGTCGTTAAATTTCTGAGTATGTTCTTCTAGTATTTTAGAATGCTCATCCAATATTTTCGAATGCTCATCTAATTTCTTACCGTGCTCGTCCTGCTTACTTAAAATTTCCTCAAGCATCCCGATTATTTTTCTTCATTTTGCATCTAATTTCACCTCCCCTCCATCATCCATAGTATAGAACACAATCATACGAACAAAATGTGACAAATTACGTTTCTATTTTTACCTGCTTACCCGGTTTCCTATGTTTATAATTCACCGCAATAATACCGACTGCTACCAATGCCAGTGCACCAATAATAAATACAGTTAAATTTTCACCAGGAATAAAAATAGATGACAGTATTGCTCCCGATACAGGTGTCACAAATTTATAAATACTAATTTCGCCAGCCTTGTTATATTTTAGGAGCGAATACCACAAGGCAAACGCTACCGCCGAAAGTACTGCCGCATATCCTAGCAATCCCCAGCCAAGTGGTGTAAATGTAATGGCATCGGGTTTCATTTGCGGAACACCAACCGTAAGCATGAGAATCGAGCCGATTGTGAGCTGCCACCCTGTTAAGGCAAACGGATGAATTCCTACTGCCATTTCCTTGGCCATAATCGTACCAATTGCACCAGTAAGCGCTGCTAAAATCATAAATCCTTCCCCAGTAAGTTCGAAACTTAGCTTCATTTCCTGTCCCCAGTTGGCAACAATGACCCCCGTAAATCCAGCCAATAAGCCAATCGCTTTAGCCCAGTTCAATCGATCATTTGCATAGAAAAAATGAGCAAGCAATACTGTGAAAAATGTGCCACTAGATGATAAAACGGCCCCTTGCATACCGGACGTATTTGCTAATCCATTGTAAAAAAAGAAATACTGTAAGGAAGTCTGGATAATCCCAAAAATAACTAGGAACATCGCTTGTCTCCGCGTTACCAATAAAGCTTTTGGCTTAACAATTAACATTCCCACTAACAAGATTAATCCAGCCAATAAAAAGCGTATACCAGCAAAGACTATTTTAGCAATGGTATCATCTGCTGCCATTTGTAATTCATCATAACTTATTTTTAAAACCGGAAAAGCACTCCCCCATAGAATCGAGCAAAAAACAGCAATACTTATGACAATCCACTTTTGTGTTAAATACTTTTTCATGATGTTCAACTCCTACACGCAAATCCACTTCATTTAACGCACATTTTCATCCATATGGACAAATGGTAAATTAGTATCAACCTCACCTAAAATACGCGTTGTTTTTTCCTTATTTCCTTCCAGCCACTTGGCAAAATCAAACACAATCGGCTTCCGATCACCGCCTAAAGCAAACCACGCTTTTCGCTGTTTTGGAAAATACCCCGATGTATGAATCGTCCCAGACCAATTTTTATATTGCTTGGAAAAGACTCCTTTGTCCGTATCATTCAGCATTCGAAAAGCTTGATAGCCATCCATTATGTTGTCTTTTTGTGCTTGCATTGCATCCATACGTTTATAAGAGTCAGTTAAATGATGACGGTTTTCATCTTTTAATAACTCAAAATGATTTGTACAAACGTTTGATTGACGGACCTCAACACTTCTTGGCGTTGCCTCCACAACAAAGGTTTCTTCATTTTTATCAAGAACCGTATAACTAAACGAATGGCGATGTGGAATCTCTTTTAGCATCTTAATTGCTTCATCAACCGTTGCACAGCTCTCTAAAACCATTCTACCGATCATATTACAAATAAATCCTTCCCCTGGTTTTTTCCGATGCATAAAGTTGTATCCCATCACAAAGCCTTTTTCGTTCATACCATCCATACGACCTGTGATCCGTTGAGATGGTCCAATAATCGCGTATCCCTGATCAGACGGCTGAAAAATCGTATACCGCCCCTCATATGTTTTAGGATGGTAATCATAATTACGAATCATATAATCCGAGCCTGTAAAAATGGAACAGCCACTACGAACATATTCCAACCGATAACCCCCAAACTCTTGCAGGACGTCCTCCATTTCCCATTCCAATGCATCCTGTAAACCGAGCAACTCGTCCCATACACCTGGAGCAAAGGCTTCGATTTTCTCTTTTGTTTCATTTACATCGATCGTAAAACGTGGTCTTCTGATCTTCCACTGTTTTTCCCGATTTTTTATTGTTAATGAATCCTTTAATAACATACCTTGTTTATATCCGAAATCACGATGTGTACCACGAAATTGAATGATGTCACTGTAAATCTTTTTCAAAACAACGACCCCTTTTCTTTAACTAGTACAAGTCTATAAGAAATCACCAAAAAGTGAAACCAATCAAGCTTCAAAACGTATTACATAATGAATCAAACATCACAGGAGTTGAGAGAATGGCAGGAATTTTAACAACAACAATCCTATCTTTTATTATGTATTTTGTTTTAGCTGGTATTATCATAGCTAAAAACAGTCACCGTAAAGGAACGATGACATCTGCTTTATTCATATTTATTTTCCTATTTATTATTGGCGGTTTGGCAAACTATATGATTTTATTACCAATCACTGTACCTAATATCCTAATTGCCAACATCGTTATTGCGATTATCGGTATTTTCCTATTATATGGCATAACCGCGACAAAACTGAAAAAGAAAAAAATTGGGTCATATGAAGCAGTATTAGGCGCTATCATTCTATTGGGTATTTTGGCTATTCCAACCGTTTTTGTACTGGGAATTTTCACCTTAGACGATACTTATGAATCAATTAATAAGCAAGAAGTGGCCGAGGCTAAGCCATTAAATAAAGACGATACACCGATTACAGTATCACCAGAATTTGCCCGAAATAAAGTACAAAAATCAATGAGTGTCGTCCCAGATACACAGTTCTATGATTTAGGCAAATTGCAAGTGCAGAAAATTGATGGTGATGTTGTTTTCGTTGCCCCTGTTGAATTTACTGGATTCTGGAAGTATTTCCGCGGCAAAGAAACAGCAGGGTATTTCACCATTTCGGCAACCGATACAAATGCACAACCGAAATTTATCGACAGTAAAATGAAGTATACAAACTCAAGCTATTTTAATCACAATATTGAACGAACGATTTACTCCGAATATCCAACTTATATTCAAAGCGGAGAACCGCAGATCGAAGTCGATGAAGATGGCAAGCCATGGTATGTCCAGACGCTATATAAACCAATTGGCCTAACAAACAAACCGAATATGAAAACGATGCGAGTTGCCGTCGTTGACCCTGTAACAAGTGAAACAAGTTCATATACAATCGATCAAGCGCCAGACTTTATTGACGGTTCATTAAGTTCCGAAATGGCAACAGATGAGAACAATTATTTTGGTAAATATGTACATGGCTGGCTAAACTCGTTGTTTGGCAAAGAGGATGTAAAAATTCCAAATGACTCTGGTACAGAAAGTAGTGTTACCCCGATTTTTGATGAAAATGGCGATATGTACTACTTTACCGACATGGCATCACCAAAAGAAAACATTGATTCTGCGCTTGGTTACACCTTAATTAATGCAAGAACGGGTGAATTAACCTATTACAACAGTAAGAAAAACAGCGGAATCATGGATAGTAAAGGGGCCAAGGAGATCGTCAATAAAGAATACCCAGAGAAAAAATGGAAAGGATCAATGCCAATTCTTTATAATATTGACGGAAATCCCACATGGGTCGTGAATGTTTTAGATCCAAATGGTTTATTTAAGAAATATGCCTACATCAAAGCTGCTGACTCTGATTTTGTTGTGTTTGGTGACACAGCAAGAGAAACATTGGAATCCTACCGCTTGGCACTAGCACAGGATCCAAGTAATGTAGAAGCAACCGGAGAAAGTGCTTTGGAAGAAGTAAAAGGGGAAGTTGATCGTGCCTTAGTTACAACCCAAAAATCCGGTCAAGTCGTTCAATTCCTATTAAAAGGAGACAAAACCATTTATACCATCAATGTTGGAAAAGCTCCACTAGCATTATTCCTACGCGAAGGAGATAATGTAAAGATGAAAGCAAACATCCGTGACAATGGCACAGGAATTGTTGATACGATTGAGATTGATGGATTGACAGAGTAGTTTTCTGATTCATGGTCATGCACTATTCAAATTAACATTAAAAAGCCTTGAACGATATGACATCGTTCAAGGCCCTTTTTCTACTTAATTATTTTCTTGTTCCTCAACTAACACAGAAAGCTCTGTCCAGCGATCCATCTTCGCTTCTAGTTCTTCCTCCACCTGTTGCTGCTCTTTATAAAACTCTTGCACTTTATCCAAGTCACTACCAGCATTGGCAACACTCTCTTGAAGTGCTTCTATCTTCAATTCCAATTCGGTAATATCATCTTCTATCCGATCCCATTCTTTTTGTTCCAGATAGGATAACTTCTTCTTTTTCGCTGGTTTCGTGACATTCTCTTTGACAGATGCTGGGGCAGACTGTACATTCTTCTTGCTTTCATTTTCTAAATACTCACTATAGTTCCCATAAAAACGTTCCACATTGCCATCACCCGCAAACACTAGTAAATGATCAATAACCCTATCTAAGAAGTACCGATCATGGGAAACGGTTATAACGACGCCAGGAAATTGATCCAGATATTCTTCCAACACACTTAACGTCTGCGTGTCTAAGTCGTTTGTCGGTTCGTCTAAAAACAAAACATTCGGCTCCGTCATTAAAACTTTCAACAAATACAGACGTCGCTTCTCCCCACCAGAAAGTCTACTAATATACGTCCATTGCTCACTACGGGAAAATAGAAATCGCTCAAGCATCTGTTCTGCCGTAATCGTCTCACCGTCTTTAGTGTAGATTACTTCAGCAACTTCTTTAATATAGTCGATGATTCGCATACTTTCATCCAGTTCCTCATCACCTTGCGTATAATAGCCGATATTAACTGTTTCACCAATCTCAATGGACCCGCCATCTGGAGTGATTCGTTCTGCCATGATATTTAATAAAGTTGATTTTCCGGAACCATTTGGACCAATAATACCTAGGCGATCACCAGGAACGACCAAGTAATTAAAATCATCGAGTAACTTTTTCCCCGCAAACGATTTTGTAATGTTTTGTGCTTCGATTACCTTTTTGCCAAGTCTGGTTGATCCTACTTGAAAGGATACATCCTGTTTGGTTGTGTCAAATTTCTTTTCCTTCATTTCCTGAACCCGGTCAATTCGTGCTTTTTGCTTGGTAGATCTCGCTTTTGCTCCTCTTTTTAGCCAGGCAAGCTCTCGTTTTAATGTATTTTGATGTTTTTGCTCAAGACTTTCTTCCAATGCTTCCCGTTCCGCTTTTTTCTCTAAAAATAACTCGTAATTGCCTTCATACGTATAAAGATTTCCTTTATCCAATTCAAAAATGTGATTCGTCACCCGATTTAAAAAGTAGCGATCATGGGTAACAAGTAGTAACGCGCCTTTATAGGTTGTCAGATACTTTTCCAGCCACTCAACCGTTTCATTATCCAGATGGTTTGTCGGTTCATCCAAAATCAATAAGTCTGCCGGTTGAATTAATGCCTTTGCAATGGCAACGCGTTTTTTCTGACCACCGGAAAGTTCCGTAACATTTTTATCAAAATCAGTAATCCCTAATTTCGTTAAAATCGTTTTCGCTACTGTATTTGCTTCCCAGGCCTCATACTGATCCATCTGCTGTTGCATTTTCAAGACATGTTCCTGGGCTTGCTCATTACTTGGTTCTTTCTGCAATTGTTGAAGCGCCTGTTCATATTCTCGGATAACCTTCATCATACGAGCTTCACCATAATAAATTTGTTCGATCACCGTCAAATCGGAATCAAGCTCAGGCTCCTGGGCCAAATACTCTATTTTGTAATCTTTTGCATGTTTCACTGTGCCTTCTTCAGCAGGTTCAAGTCCAGCAATCGCTTTTAGGAAACTCGACTTGCCCGTTCCGTTAACACCGATCAACCCTACACGGTCATACGGAGAAATAGAGCATGAAACATGATTGAACAATATTTTTTCGCCAAATGATTTATATAAATTTTCAACTGTAAGCATTTATTTTCCTTCCTCACTGAAAAGCTTCAATAAGTATAGTATAATGGATTTTCAAGCGTGGAAAAAGAGAACGCGAGAGATTATTCCTTCATCTTCCGCTTTTTAGTGAATTGTTTAACAAAAATAACCAGCAAAAATAGCAGCCATGATGTCACAGCATAAAATATTATTTTACTAACATCGTCCATCTTTGAAAAGAAGAATGCCATCCCAATCCAAATAATGGAAATTGCAGTTAGTTGATAGCCTAAAAATTTAATTGCAAACTCCTCCAACCTTTACATTATCTATCTTTAGTTTAGCCCATCAACCTCAATTTTTCCATTAAAGTGCGTGTTCAAAACCTCTTAAAAGAAAAAGATTTAGGAGTTCAATAAAAGCAAAGAGAACAGCCTTAATAGCTGCTCTCTTTCCTCCTGATCAATCCATTTGTTTTACTAAATTAGTCATTTCGATTGCTGCGACTGCGGCCTCTGCACCTTTGTTCCCGGCCTTTGTACCCGCACGTTCAATTGCTTGTTCAATTGTTTCAGTTGTTAAAACGCCAAATATTACTGGTTTTCCTGTCATTAGGGATGCATGCGAAACCCCTTTAGCCGCTTCGTTACATACATAATCAAAGTGTGGTGTTGCACCGCGGATAACCGCGCCTAATGTAATAACTGCATCATACTCCTGATTGTCTGCCATTTTCTTTGCTGCCAATGGAATCTCAAATGCACCCGGAACCCATGCTACATCCACATTATCTGGACTGACCCCGTGCCTTGTTAATGTACTAATGGCGCCTTCTAAAAGTTTGCTAGTAATAAATTCGTTAAACCGTGCAACTACAATACCAATTTTTAATTCTGTTCCGACTAAACTTCCTTCCAATGTTTTTCCCATTTCTCCATCCCCTTTTATTTATTAGTGTTCATAAACCACCATTTCATTTATCAATTGGTAACTTTTGAACAACCTTCTTTTAATGATGCTGTCTTCTAATAGATCGGGACTACGATTACTCTCCCCATCGAAAACATTTGTTGCTTTTTTACACAATGGATATAAAATGCGCGCACTAACCACCGCTACGGAAATACACTTCGCTTTCCGGGGGCGGCTGTTGAGCCTACTCAAGCCAACACGACGTTGGTCACAAAGGCGTTGCCACAGGACGTGGCGACCTTAGCCTTTGTTCCCCTTACGCACTGCGGGGTCTCACCTAGGCCTTTCCTCCCCCAGGAGTCTCAGCGTATTTCCTCCGCTGTTTTACCTTTTCGACTATTTATTAATGTATTTAAATAAGAATAAGACAGTTGATTCCCACTGCGGGCAGTCGACTCCCCGAAAAAGAAAAGCACTTTTTCTCATGAAGTTGTATCGCTCCGAAGTCTTCCTTGTCCTGCGACGAGAACGCTTCAACAGCACTACATCGGTACTAGCAAATTGGTTTATATTTTAAAAAAGTCTCGCATTTTTCCACGGCTTTGAATAGCTTTCTGTTCAAGGGTGTAAAAGTCCGCGTAACGTAGATTCCTTAGTTTTCCCCTTCTAATAATTAGAACACTACCACCAGCGTAGGCAGAATACGTAGACTCCTTGAAAATAAAGATCCATTTTCTGCGTGCGATGTAACGCTGCCGAAGCTTTTCTTGTCCTGCGGGAACAGCACGTGTCTGAAGACCCCGCAGCGGTGTTTTTTCCGCGAGTAGGCTGAAGCCGTGTCCGCGGAAAGCGAAGTATTCTGCCGGAGCGGAATACAAGCACTCAGCTTATTAGACCGGAAGAAAACGTCGCAAAATAGCATCGCTTTTTATATCAACTACGAAATTTTAAATAGCAACAAGCATTACGATAGGGGCCTTTAATGAAATTCCAAAATATGTCCTAACTTATCTGACTTCGTATGCATGTATTTCTCATTTTCTCTCCGAATAGTTGTTTGAATCGGGATACGTTTTTCAACACAAATTCCGTGCTTTTCTAATTCCGTTACTTTTTCAGGGTTGTTCGTTAAGAGTTGGACATTCGTAACGCCCAAATCTAATAAAATTTGTGCACTTACATCATATTCACGTAAATCCGGGGCGAATCCCAGCTGTTCATTCGCTTCTACTGTATCTACACCTGCATCTTGTAGTTTATACGCTCGCAATTTGTTAAGTAGTCCAATCCCGCGCCCTTCTTGTCGCATATAAAGCAAAACTCCTTTACCAGCCGCTTCAATGTCCGCAAGAGCTTCATGTAATTGTGGCCCACAATCACAGCGATGCGATCCAAATACATCACCAGTCAAACATTCTGAGTGTACTCGAGTTAAAATCGATTCATCTGAGTTGATCTCCCCTTTTACGAGGGCAATATGTTCTTTCCCATCAAGACCATTTGTATAACCAACTACTTTAAAGTCACCAAAATCTGTCGGCAAAACTGTTTCCACTTCACGTTTAACATGTTTTTCATGCTTTTTCCTGTAACCAATCAAATCAGCAATCGTTATCAGCTTAAGCTCGAACTCCTTTGCCATTTTGGTTAATTCAGGCACGCGAGCCATCGTTCCATCTTCCTTGATAATCTCGCAAATCACCCCTGACGGAAAAGCCCCACACAATTTTGCTAGATCAACAGATGCTTCGGTATGACCTTGCCGAACGAGTACACCTCCATCTTTTGCAACCAATGGGAAAACATGGCCTGGGCGCTTAAAGTCATTTGCACCTGCATTAGCATCAACCAATGCACGAATTGTCTGGGATCGTTCCGCAGCACTAATCCCTGTCCTCGTGTCGTTATGATCAATCGTCACCGTAAAAGCGGTGCCGAATGGATCAGTACTAAGACTAGTCATCTCTGGTAATTCAAGTCGACTGGCTAAATCAGTCTCAATTGATGTACAGACAAGCCCTTTTCCATGCGTGATCATAAAATTTATCACATCTGGTGTAGCTTTTTCTGATAATGCAACTAGGTCCCCTTCATTTTCTCTATTTTCATCATCAACAACGATAATTGGTTTTCCCTGTTTTAAATCTGCAATTGCAGCGTCTATTGTATGGAACATATTCCCACTTCCCTTTCATATAAGTCTATTACTGTTTAGGAATGCCTTCTTTTAAGACTATTTGGTTAACAAATTCTGTACATATTTTGCGAGCATGTCACACTCGATATTAACTAAGTCACCTTGGTTTTTTTCGCCCAGATTCGTTTCTGAAACGGTATGTGGAATAAGTGCAATGGTTAGTGAACTTGCTTTTACATCAAAAACAGTAAGACTAATCCCATCTATTGCAATCGAACCTTTTAGGACAATTAATGCTGCATGCGCTTCTGGAATACGGATGTCATAATAAACGGCATTTTCATGTTTTTCCTTCCTGGTGATTTCTCCTGTCCCATCTACATGTCCGGAAACAAAATGACCGCCGAATCTACCACTAGCAGGCATCGATCGTTCCAGATTCACATGTGATCCAACTTCTAATAACTTCAGTGCAGTAGATTTGAACGTTTCCGGCATAACATCGACTTGAAAGGATGTTTTGGAATAATCTGTTACCGTGAGACAAATCCCGTTTACGGCAATACTATCGCCAACGTTTACATCTTCAATTATTTTTTTCGATTCAACCGTTAATTTGATGGATTGATCCGAAACGCTATTCATATTTTGTATCGTGCCCTTTTCTTCAATAATCCCTGTAAACATCTACTCATCCTTTCTTGGTGCAGCTACTATTTTGATATCTTCGCCAATCATCTCAACATCACTGATAGCAAGTGATAATGTCTCAGCAATGGACTGGAAGCCACGTCCAGCAAAGGCTGTTGGAGCTGTTTTCCCGCCAATCAATTTGGGGGCAAGATAAAGAATCATTTGATTTAGACGCCTTTCTTCTAAAAATGCTCCATTTATTTCAGCTCCTCCTTCCACGAACACCGACATGATCCCCTTGCTTCCTAAAACTTTGAGCACCTTTTCAATGGGAATTACTTCTTCATCTAATTGAATGACCTTGACCCGGTCCCTACTTTGATATGGAGTCATTGTTTGATTACTAGTATTTTTTCCGACAAAAATCCATGTGTCTGCTTGATTGTCTGTCACAACGTTGGCATCTATTGGTGTTCTGAGGTGGGTATCTAAGATAATACGCACTGGGTTCCTCCCGCCGTTTGGAAGTCTTGTAGTAAGGCTAGGATTATCCATAATAACAGTGTTAACCCCAACTAGAATCGCATCATGTGTATGTCGATAATGATGCACATCCATCCGGGCCTGTTCACCTGTAATCCACTTGCTGTCTCCATTAACCGTAGCCGTTTTCCCATCAAGGCTGACTGCCGATTTTACCGTTACATATGGTGCCCCGGTTTTGATAAAGTGGAAAAACGCGGCATTTATTTGTTCAGCTTCTGCCTGTAAAATGCCGACCTCTACATCAATCCCAGCTTTTCGCAGTTCTTCAATTCCCTTACCAGCCACTTTTTCGTTTGGATCTGTTACCGCAATGACTACACGCTTTATACCTTTTTCAATAATAAGTTCGACACATGGCGGTGTTTTCCCGTAGTGGCTGCATGGTTCAAGTGTTACGTAAATTGTTGCACCATTCGCTTTATCACCTGCCATCTCTAAAGCATGTACCTCGGCATGCGCCTCTCCCGCTTTCAAATGCGCGCCAAAACCAAGTATTTCACCTTCATTTACAACTACAGCACCAACTGGTGGATTCGGACTTGTTTGACCCAACACTTCCTTAGCCAACCTCAAAGCAAATCGCATATAATCATCATCCATTGACTCATCACCTCTTTTTTTAGCATTAAAAAAACCCCCGAAATACTTCGGAGGTGTTAGGGCAGAATTTTCAATAAGTAAAACACGTATGTAAAACATTTCATCTAAAAATGGTATACAAATAGATTTCATATATACGCAAAGAAGCATACACAAATAACTATCTGTTTTGATCATTTTCACACAGAAACATACTTGCTACCTGAAAAATTCCTTCTCCCATCCAGACTATAACTGTCGGCTCTGGAGTTTCACCAGATCCACCGTTTGGCATTAAACCGCACGGGTCACGGACTGAGAAGCCCTCGCTTCATCACCGCCGATTGGGAATTTCACCCGACCCCGAAGGAAATTGTAATATGAACTTATATAATTATTTAAACTTAAATGCGGTCAGATCGCAAGTTTTTAGGGTTAAATATTTTTGGTTTTGGTTTAAATGTGATTAATTTTGGTTGTTGTTGACGGATTTCGTCAACAATTCGTCAACAACATGAAATTTTAACTTCTTATATGAAGCTTAACAGGTTTCTTTGCTTTACTGGTATCTATCATTAAAGATTCCTCTTCTGTTTTATTTATGGCAATGTTCAGTCCAAACATTTTAAACTTAATACCATTACGATCCATTCTTTTAACAAATCCATTTATTTTATATCCGATTACTGCTCCTAAGATAAGCCCGACAATTAATAGCATGTTGACACATCCTTTTTTCTTAGTATGTGCCGTTATTGCTTAAAGAATTCAGCCCAAACGCTCCAATATTTCATCCCGATACTCTTTGTAGGTATAGTTTCCACCAAATGTTAAATAGCACCATGCCATAAAGCATTCGTCTTCATGCAATATAACATCGTCTGTGATGACGATTTCATCATCATCTTTAAATAACTTTCCGCACACGTCACAATGATAATCTTCGAAGTCAGGAATGTATGGTTTAAGCCTGCTCCCTAGATCCTTCATCTGTGTTCCCTTCATACCTTTCGTCTTCACCTTTATTGCCTTCATCTTCAACCATCCTTTCGTTTGTTATTGGCTTTGGCAGCCTTGTTATGAATCTTCCATACCCTTCTTTGTTTTTTATCAAATTTAAAGAATGGTAGCGTTTAAGTTTTAGCAGATCGTCAAGATCGAATGGATATAATTCATCTTTTAGTTCAGAATAATTTTGTTTATCGCATCCGCTAATGAGCATGTAAGATGCGCTGGCAGATCGCAATTCCTCGCGTATATGTTTGATCTGATTCAGATAATGGCAACTAATGATTGGTTTAATATTAAACTTTGGTAAACGGCTTAATTTTGTGGTGAGAAATTTTTCAGTTGTTTGCACCTGGTACAATTCATCAATAACTAGATTTACCTTTTTCATTTCTTCTCTCTTATACATTGATTTTCTTATTTGCAAAGCCATCCAAATTTTAGTGATCCAATAAGTAGAATAGACATCTTTTTCATTATCTGTTGTAAACATATGCTCCGGCATTTTAATGCAAATCAACTGACTTATTTGCATTTCCTCAACTAAATCAATATTATTCTCTGTAGACTTTTTGAGCATGAGCTCCATATAGGTATTTGCTTTTAATTTATTCAACCGATCGATGATACCAACGATCAAACTTAATTTTGTCCCTACAATCATTCCTTCCTTGTTGTAGTCGTCTAATTCGTCCAGTGACTGCATATATTCTTTTAGGTTATCGACTTGTTCTTTTGGAATATCATCGAGAAACGCGTGCCTGGTCTCATGATCTTGCAGGACTTGGAATACATCACGTATGCTGCCATTATTAATAAAAGTGACCAACGATGCGGCAACCAGGTAACGTTCCATTTTTGGGGATAAGTGAGTTTCGGAAGTATTAATGGAGTTGATAAGCGTCATTAGTTGGGTGGTTTGCTTTTTAGCGTTGTCGTATTGTTTAAATGGATCCGGGTCGAATCCAGCTTCGTTATATCCAAGTCCTTGCAGTTTCTCGAAATCATCACATTCAATGTTCAGGACCCTGTCGTCAGGGTAAAGATCGGAAACTTCCTCGCTCAATTCGCAGTTTCCAATGTAATCGAATATGATTGTGCATTCATCATTTTGTATGCTGTCATATGAAAGATTTCCGATCAGAGTTGATTTACCAGAACGGTTTGGTCCAATTAAAATAAGTGATAAATAACGGAATTCCTTATCTACGCTTAAATATGCTGGCTGTTTAATGCCTCTGAAGGTATTAACACCTATTCGCATGGTTCCCTTTCGTAAATCTTCCGGAACCGTTGTTTCTTGCGTTTCGACTTTATCAACAAATGGGTACTTTTCAAGAATGCTTTTTCCTGCAAGGGATATGAAGTTTTGCACTTCACTGTCACTCATTTTGTTAACCGCAGCACCGGATATATTTTTTGATTGAATATTGATTTTTCCTTTAAAATTCTTGCTTACAAGCCTATTATCGTCACTTAACATATCAAAGCTTTGCACTAAACTTTTAGCATTATTTCTCTCTCTAATACGTTCTTTGCTTTCGCTCATAACTAATATTTGTGTATTTAGTATTGTTGAATGAACTTTGTTTTCAGTATGATCACTCACTTTTTGGCCACCATTCAATCGATCTACAATACTTTCCAGGGCACTTTCTTTGTTGTTTTTCTTTTCCCCTACTAAGGCATCGCTCACACTTTGAAGCAAACTATCTATCAAGCTAATAACATACTTGAATATAAATGCCGTTCCCGTTTTATCGCGATCTACAGGTTGGCTGTTTTTAACCTTTTCCATAGTATAACGATGACTATGCCGAAAACTCCCTTGTGGCATCGGTATGAAATTATACAGGATTCCCGCTTTGTCGCCTTCCTCTAAAACATCGATCACGTTCAAATTGCTTTCCAGCAAGTCGTTATCCCGTCTATCAATTCGCAAACTCAGTGGATCCTCTTTCTCATAGATTAGTTGTTTTTTTATTGATTTTTCATCGAAAGAAGGTATTTCAGCTACTTCCTCCACCGTAATATTCCCCCAAACATCGCCTAATTTTTCCTTCATAATACTTAAATGCTGTTCAGGGATAATAAAATAAAACTCAACCTTCTCCTTTTCAATATAGATGTAGTAGGCGATTTTCCCCTGCCGTTCAAAACTCCACTTTGTACCTATAAAAAGTTCTTTCCCCAGTAATTTATATGTTTTTTCATCTTCTTTTCTCACGCTATGCCAAAGGCTTTTATACAATGAAGCTATCGTTCTAGCAATTAAGTGTGTATTATTATTCCGAATTGAATTATTTGGTTTTAACTTGATGTAAACGTATTTTGGGCTAACAACCTTTAATATATTAGACAACTTTTTGCCCTTCATATGTCCATCCTCCTATGCAAAAATAAAGGTTATTAAAAAGTGAATAACAATCAAGGCAGAAAACCATTTTCCTAACCTTCGGGAACCAGTTGTTACTTTTAAAAGAATTAAAATGCCACCTCCCACTAAAGCAAAGGAATAACTCAGATCAACTAAAACCTTTACCGCAGCTTCTAAAAATGAAATTATTCCTTCTACAAAGAATTCCGTCATATCTTCTTTAAGGCCTTCAAAAGCTGAATCGAATTGACCTTTAATATCCCACCACGGAACTTCTCCTTCCACTACCGCGCTTCCACTTTCAATACCAGGAAGAAATGGATTGAGCTCTGGTTCAGTTGGTGGAGTGACAGTTAACAATTTCTCTCCATTCATTTTTACGATCATGTCGCAAACACACCTTCAACTTCATCGAGCGCCCACGGTAACCCTAGCAATATGACATAAACGATTAGATATGAAAAGAACGATTTTTTAGCCCCGTCAAAATCTTCTTTCATTGCCTTGTTTATTGTGTCCCAGCCACCTTTTATAATAATTGCCCACTTCGCAAAGGTCATGAACTTACCAAAATAAAGTTCTCTCGCTTTTACATCGATTCCGGTACTTGCAAAAGTGATGTCGGGAATTCCCAAAAAAACCAATGCGGTTCCTGCAGCAAAATAAATTTTCTTATGATTTTTAAAGTGAGACACCACTTTATTTTCTTTTTTGAAATTCCGATTTAAAAAATCATCAAACTTTATTGTCTGCACAAAAAATACCTCCTTTTTTATAAAACAGTCATATTTAAGAGACCCCGCGCATAAGCTGACAGTGAAGAACGTCAGCGACCTTGGGCGTTCTTTTTGCTTTTCTACAGAGTTAACTTGATACCTCCATTTCCTTTAGATGACACTTGCTTTATATCCTCGTTTTTTTGGATCTGATAATCCCGATCGACAAGCCTTTTCAAATATCCGCTGGCGTTTCTTCTTTTCCCATTGGGCAATCTAGTCAAAAAATTGTACAATCTCTTTTGTTCCGGGTCATCCAAGTTGAAAGAAACAGGCACATTCTTCATTCTCATGACATCTACACCCCTTCTAAATGATGTTTTCATCTGGATATCACCTACTTGATATATAGGTATTATGTACTGGTTGTCCATTATTCCTAACTTTTTATACAAAATCACAAAAATGTGATTAAAGTACAAGTTTATTGTCAATGATGGTCCTAAACATATATTTAGAAAGGTTGATGTAGCAATGTTCGGACTAGGAAAACCACGTTCAAAGTTTGGGAAGTTTCTTGATAAGAACTCAATCACACAAGAGGAAATCGCTAAAGAGAGTAGGGTAAACAAAAACAGTATTAGCAGGATAGCGAAGGATGATGATAATACACCTTCTATGAAGAATGGATCTAAGATTATAAAGGCGCTTAGAAAGGCTGGATATGATGTGGAATTCGATGATTTTTGGACATAAAAAATAGCCCCGTAATCGTTAAAATGAATAAGCCCCTTAGCAAACGAATATCTTGTTAAAAAGGAGGCTATAAAATGAGCGAGCAAGAAAGATGTAAAAAGATAGCGTTGATGTGCAGGGAGATTTTAGATACGGATGAGCCGTTTTATTGGCATCTTGATCTACCAGATAAAGAAAAAGACTATACAATCGATTTTCTTTTAAGAGCAGTTTTAGGATTTGCGGAAATGGAAGATGATAGGTCGTCATTAAAATACGCCGAAAACAAGTTTTACGCTGCTTATAATAAAATTACGAATAAAAGAGTCCATCCAAAAAATGCATAGCTGATGATTATAGCCCCTTTTCATGAGGGGCTATTCTATTGTGACATCCAGCACATCATTAAATGCTATTTCTTCTCCTTCACGTAATCTTATTTTACGTGTATCGATCATCCGCAACTTATCTTTAATCGTTAAAAAATCCCCGTCATCAAAATACTTCACCTCAACAGTCAAATCATTATGTAATGCGCATTGCAATTTGTATCCAATCTCTAATTTCTGCTGATCGTCTAAGATTGGTTTTGTCTTTTTCATCATTTCTTTTTGATGTTGCCGTATCCGCGCTTTATGTTCAGGCAACATCATGCGACTTGATTCCCACATCATGTTACTACCTGGTGTAAGTTTGTTCATCGTTAAGCCCCCATTCTTCTTATTGGTTGTGTAGACAATATATTTTCAATTTTAAACGTCCTTACTTGCTTCTTTGTATAACAATAAGCGAGCACCGTATCTTTATTTGATCGCAGCACTTTGATTGTTCGTTGTGTGATTTTATTGTTGTGATCGATGTAAATCATTTCTAGTCTTTCTCCAGGTTTCATCATTTTAAAAACCTCCAGTTTAGAAATGTTTGTTCTTATTATATCACAAAACGCGAACACATATACGGTTAAATTATGGAAATAGATTTTATTTCGGAAAGATGACACTTTCTGTGCTGCTTATTTCGATTATAGTTATGAGGAGGGATTTTATATGGAAAAGATTATGGATGGTCACTTGATTGGATTTGGTTCATTACAGGAACTGGAGGATTACGAGGAACATATTTGGTTTGGCGGCGCTATGTCAGAGGAAAGATATAATGCATATAAAGATACGCCGAGTAAAAAGGAATGTGACAAGCTGTGTGCAGAATTGTCGGGTGATGTTAGGACGTATAAAAATGAAAAGGAGAATTGAAATGTGGATCGGATCATATAAATTGGAAAGGAATGTGCGTCCTCCGTATTACATAAGCGAGAAGATAAAGTCAAATGTTGAATCATTGGTAGATCAACTTAAACGTGATTTACCTACAAGGTACAGTTTAAAACTTGAAAAAAGCTGGCAGAGTGAATCTTGCTATTTGACGATAAGGGATAATAAGACGGGAAAGGTTGTTAAAGTGTCGTTTCGGAATCACGTGGGTGATTCTACAAAGTATGATTATGCTGTTTATTTATATGAATATAGGACTTGGGAGGAATGTAAAGATAATTTTCTAAAAGTAACATCCCATTAGGTTTAAAAAAAGCCGCACAGTAGGCTAAAATTATTTGTAAAACAACTAAATAAATGAGATAATATAATTAAAGATAAGTTTATTTAATTATTCGAAAATTAGCAAGGAGGGAAATGTTTATGTATAATTCTTTAGAGTTAGCCAAATATTTTATTCATAAAAGTATCCCTAATACAATAGAAAATATTACTAACTTAAAACTACAAAAGTTGCTTTATTACGCCCAAGGTCATTATTTATCTGAAAACCATGGAGAAAGACTTTTCAAGGAACCCATTGAGGCATGGGTACATGGCCCAGTTGTAAGGGAGGTCTATAAAAAGTATAGCTCATATGATTTCAATGAGATCAAAAACGACATTACAGAACAAGAAATAAAGAGTTTATCAATAGATAGTGAAACGATAACCTTTTTAGAAAGAGTATGGGATAAATATAAAAAATTCAATGGAAAGCAGTTAGAATTTAAAACACATCAAGAGGAACCCTGGCTTAAAATAAGAAAAGGACTTCCAAATTATATATATACGGACGATGAAATGGAAATTAGTATTATAAAAGATTACTTTGACAAACACCATCAATTAACAGTATCTTAATTTGATACTGTTAATTGTTATTTTTATGGGGGTATTTTTATTTATAATCTTATGTCTTCTTTTTCAAATTATATTTTAGGCGATGTACTTTCCTTTTTCAAGTTTATCATCCCCTTAAGTTTTACTATATACATATTTTCCTACAGAGAAAGAAAGGATATTGCATATTCAAGTTTCAAACAAAAGGTTGAGAAATCAATTATTTCCTTCATAACACTTACTATAATTATAATAATTCTGTGGGGGATAAAAAATAACACTAAGTTATTTAATGAATATACTACCTTGATGAATATTTTGACCATAGTCATCTTCTTTATTTGGAGCGCTAATATAATATATTCATATGGTAAAATAATTAAATCTATAAATATCTTTAAAGTTAAAAACAAACATTTAAAAATTCTTAGAAAGAATAACAAAAAAACAAAATCAATATTACGAGGAAGATCTAACAGAAAATCTAAAATCCTGTATAAATTAAAGGACTTTGTGCCTCGTTGGCGATTAAAAAGATTTATCAACCAATATAATATTAGTTCTCAGATAATTATTCAAATTTTAATTTCCAAAATTAAATATAACTTACCTAAAGATTTAAGTAATAGTATAGATGAGTACTTAGAAATACAAACAGAATTTATTAAGGGCATTCATAATCGATATTATGAAGAAGTCATTGCTTTACGTCTATTTGATTTAACTGTTGTTCTTTATGAAACAAGCCTTGAAAATAACAATCTATTGCTTTCTAAAATATCAGAAAACCTAAGACCAGAAGATACGGAAAAGATTTTGTCGCATTATAATGAAATTGTTCCAGGTGTCTTCCAAATTAATAAAAGCATTTTTGAAATTGAATTGAATGGGGATGCCGAAATTTTAACAAGTCAAGTTACACTTTTTGAGAAACGAAACATTAAATATTATAAAAACTTATACAACGCTTTAACGATATTAAGTATCAATAATCATCCAAACCTTTATCATTGTCTAACTCGATTAGTAAATCAGTCAAATCAATCACATGCATTTATTACCGCAACCAATATATTTACAATATACTTTTCTTTAATATACAAATCAGTTATGGAAAATGATGTAAAAAAATTAACAACTATAATTAACTTAGCTTTTAATCTTGTTAGAAGCGAATCTGATTTATATTCAAATAAACAAATTGTAGATGGCGAGAGTTTTTCCTATAAAATTGACCAAAAAAGTAATAGTTTAGCAAAAATAATAATTTTAGGAATTGTAAAGTCTATTGAAATGGGACACTATGGATGTGCTGGATATCTTATAAAAGTTGGGGTAAGTCAATTCGATACTATTGATTTTAACAGCAACTGTTTCGAGGTACATAGAGTACTTACCAATCGTAAAGTTTATGATGAGAAGATAATAACATCTCTAAATATTAACATCAAGGAACCTTTACTTAAGGAATTGGATTTTAATTTTAATATAAGCCCTACCTCTTTCAAATATTGCTTTTCAAAAGCAGCATTCTTAATGCACCTTCAAGAATATTATATAAATGATTTAGGTGTTAAAAAAATACCTTTATCTGGCATATTAGATATAACTGAATTAATAGAGGATACTAATATCGAATATTTAATAAATAAAGTGCAGGGATTGCATAAAGAATATGGTCTCAGTTTCTTGAAAGATGATAGGATTTTAGGTTTATACAGGCTTACAAAAAGTTTTTAATTAGCCCCTCATAACGAGGGGCGTTTTTTATTTCACACGTAATTTCTGCCCAACATAAATCGTAAAGTTGTTGTCAAGATCATTCCATGCTTTGATTTTGGTTAAGTTAGTATCGAATTTGACAGCAAGCTCTGATACTGTATCTCCGGAAACGACTTTATGATATTTCTTGGCCGAACCACTTAATTTAATCTTCTGCCCAGGATGAATAAGACTAGGATCATCAATATTATTAATATCAACAAGTTTAGCAACAGTCGTATTGTGATCAACTGCAATTCGGCTTAGGGTGTCTCCAGGCTTAACGGTATACGTTCCACCATTCGAACCACCGGAGCCAGTACCCCCACCACTTTTCTTTTTCAGATTAGCAAACTTAGCAACCCCATGTGCATGATTAATTGCAGCATCTTTAATTTGTTTGGATTGCTTAAGAAAATCTGCATCTTTTTTAGTGTCAATAAACAGATTTTCCGTTAGTAGAGCCGGCATGTGCGATTCACGACATACATGTAGATTAGCCATTTTCTGCCCACGATCTGTAAAATCAAAGTACGTGTCACGCATCAGTTCTTTATGCACTTTGTCTTGAAATTCTTTCGTTTTTCCGCCGACACCTGGATAAACATAAGACTCAAAGCCTGTACCACCGCCTGCGTTAATGTGAATCGATAGGAAAGCATCAGCACCCCACGCATTAGCTTCATTTGTTCGCTCCGTGAGTGTAGGATAAGTGTCTCCAGTTCGTGACATTTTAATGTCAATGCCTTTGTAATTACTTAGAAGATAATCTCTAATTTGTAGGCTCATGTCTAAAACAACGTCTTTTTCTTTAATTCCGTATCCACTTGCACCTGGATCGCTTCCGCCATGTCCTGGGTCTAAATATAATTTGAAAGTCATAATATCAATCTCCTTTTTTATTTTGTAAGATTATTTCGGTCTAAAACTTCTTTCTGCTTTTTACCAGTTGCTGTGACATAATTATTACGAAACCACGTCCAAGCACTGACAACAGCGGTGATAATCATTGTTACTACTTCTCCCCAGGTTTCTTCTGCTCCGGGGATTGGATTCAAACCCGCTGTAACTAGAAACTGATTAATTAGCGCTACAATAAGCACCACAGTTCGGATCAATGTACCTTTGTCCAAATAAAACACCTCCTTTCAAAACAAATAAAAAAGAACGCTACCTGGGTGGTAAACGTTCTTCAATGTCATCTAATTTTGTTATGACAATATCGTATTTGCTACTGAAACCTTTCATAATATCGTTTTGATCATCTATGGTTTTATAAAGTTTTTGTTCCCTTTCTTGACTTTCCTTCCTAGATGAATAAAAAAGCCACACAAAAAGGACCGCGAACGGCCCTTGTGTCAAAAAATATTGAATTAATGTTTCATTCATCGTCTTCCCCCTAACAGTACAAAGAAAAAGCACCCTTTTATAGATGCTTAATCCCTTCATTTTTCAAGTTTTCAAATGGAGTTACTATATTTCCGTTAATGACATCATTGGAAGTTAGGGTAATCTTAGTTCCATATGGGAACGAAAGTGCATCTAAAAAAAGTTCATTTCCTTTTTCCCATAACCACTGATAAACATTTTCTTCCGTTACCCCACTATTTGAATTTAAAGTTGCTGCATGTGATATGTTAAGTTCTAATGCAAGTTGACCTTCAACCATAAAAGCCATTGTGTATGCAACTCTATCAACTGGTGGTTGAATATAACCTTCAATTAGACCTTCAGTTTTATAATGTCTCATTTTTCCTCCCCCTTCCATCTACTTATTTCGACAAAGGGAGGATAAATCCTTTTTTAAATAAAAAACACACCTCAATTGGGTGCTTTTACTTATTGCGCATCATCCTGATGTGCAAGAAAAACGCAATAATATATCATTCATAAAATTCTCCATTCCATTGCTCTTTTTTTATTGGTTTGATGTTATCCAAATAATAATAAACCCCAGCATTATCAATAGTGGCATTGGTCGGATCTAGTGATTTCATAATCTCATAATCATGGTCCATTGACATGTCACGATATAAGTTTTTGTCCAAGGTGTTTATATCTACTGTATATCTGAATAACGAAGGCTTGCCGTCGAAAAACATGATATTTGCATTAGCTTTAAGAAAAATTACTGGTTTATTTACAATTGATGAGTCTTCCGAACTGTGTCTCCTGGGACCCAACTTCGGTTCTAAAACATTAATATTCTCGTTGGAAAAGTGATAAAAAATCATAACCCCCCACTCCTTTTCTAATAATCTTAGCATAAGGAAGTGGGGTTGACTATCCGATGAAATTACTCACCATCGATCAAAAAACCAAGACCGCTGTCTTCCAGGATCTCTTTTACACCAGATTGTAAAGTAGATGGGATTTTATTATATTGTGTCTTGCCAAGAATAACACGTTGTGCGAAAAACATTTCAATCATGATCTCACCCCCTTCCAATTTGATTAGAAGCCATAATAAAAAGCGGATAATCATTGATAGACCTGCATAGCCATTTCAGCTATGACATCCTCAATAAAATCCGCTCTTTCTGATGTTGCTTTGTTTTGTGCTTTTAGTAGTTCATTTTCTTTTTTCATGTTTTCAACCGTTATACTTAAAGGTTCTTGGTAAACCGGTTCTTGCGGTTCCTCCTCGTTTGGGTCAGGATAGCTAAACTCTAATGTTTTAGTTTCTGGGTTTACTCGATAACCATTAGATTCCACGAAATCTTGGGCGTGTTGACCGTATTCCAATTCAAGAACATCGAATGTATCTCGGTTTAATCCAGTCAAATTTCTATAGTTTTTAATATCTTGTTCGATTGTAGTCTTCTTGATGAATCCCTGCTTTTCTCCTGTGTCTAAGATTACATTCCCTGTTTCTTTTTCATAATAAATACGTCTTCCTATTTTCATATAAACCCTCCTTTATTCAAATGCGTACCACCTGTATCGTTTTTCCCCATAAATGAGCATTTTAAAGTACCCCGGTCCCATCTCTAAGTCCCTTATCGGATGAGTGTCTCCTGCGAACTCCGAAGCGTTTAAATTATAGGTTTCATTTCCCCCTCTAAATGGAGCGTAGGCACTAAAGTTTTTACTTTCGCTATTAGGTCCGTTATCAAAGAACTTCGCCATAAGGAATCTTGGTGTGAAATCTAGTCCATTTACTTCTAATATGCCAGTCAGTCCTGTTCCTTCACCGTATGCCCACTTCCTCCCTGTCTGAATCTGTCCTATCGCATCTGCCAACTGCTTAAATGTAGCCTCGGCAGGAACATTCACCCTATCGTCTACGTCAGTAATAGCCCCGCCGATTATTTTTTTCCCATTACTGACATTTGTAAAAAGTTCATTCACGATATTCGGAATGCTGTCTTTTGCGGTTGTTTTTAAAGTAGACAAATCACCTTTAAACTGCGAATAATCCATCTGATGATCATCAAGCTGTTTCTGCACGGCGCCTACCTCTTGATTTGTATACTCATTTGCAGCCTGTTCAACTGTATTTGCTTTGGCTTGTGCTCCTGCTGGTGTTTCCGCGCCTACATCACTAGCTGATAAGGTGACGTCACCAGTTTTATTGTTAACCGATTTAACAGGAACATCGATGTTATCTAATTCTTCTTTTGTAGCAACCTTTTCATCAATTTTATCCCAGTTATCATTAAGCATTGTTTCAATATTAAATGTTTCGTTACCATCCGCTACTGGATCCTTTTTTAGCAACTTCAAATTTTGCGTATTGCTCGCCATAATCACGCACCTCCTGCAAACTTATTTAGTGTTAATTGCTCCATTTCATGCAATGTTTTCACACCATGTATTTCTTTAATTAGCACATAACTATACTTGAAAATCAAAGGTAAATGTGCAGGTATAATCCGTTCTAAGCTTATTCTCACATCATCAAGATTAGATGGAATTCCATAAAAACTAGTAAACTTTACAACTACCCCGTTTTCAAACTTAGTCTCAACATCACCGTTTGTGTAAGCATCCGCCACTCTTTTTATTAGTACTGCATATGAGGTATCACCTTTATTCATCCTTGATTTAACGACTTCCCGCCGTTCTTCAATAGGTTTATGACTTTTCTGTTCAACATCATATTCTTTTTCCCAAAGTGTGATGCTCCACGTAGCTGTATCAATGTAAAACTGCAATAATATATCGTCTAAACCATCTTGAATGATCCCGAGTTCCGCCCCATCCGATTTCATTATTTCTTTCATTACAAGAGATTTTTTATAGTAATCTGGGAGCATATTTAATAACCTTTCCGATGTTGTTAGATTATCAACATTAAAGATCACAGATACGTCACACTCCCTAAAGATGGAACTTGGGTATTTGTAATTGGTATATTTTCTTTATTGCCATTTAAGGTAACATCAGCAAAATCAAACACACCCTCAGTCTGGATTATCGCTGCAGAAACAGCCTTTAGCATAATTGTGCCACCCACATCAATCGTTTCTAAATAAGTAACCAATGATTTTGTTATGTCTTCTTTTAATTGTTCAAGCTTATAGTCATCTTCTATTTGCAATCCTTGAATTGATACGTCTACATTTACTTTCGAGACGGTTCCAACCGTAACAATTGCTCCGATTGGCGCTTTTCCATGACCGCCACCATCTTTTGTTGGATCCAGGTAATCTTGCACCTGTTTAATTAATTGTTGTGATGCTGAATCCCCATTTCTGTCAAAAACAATTACTCTTACAGTGTTTATCCCATCCCAAATGGGTTCAACTACTACATTCCCAACACTAGGTACTTCCTGAGACCAAGATATATAGTCATCAATGTTACCAGCACCATCTGCCCTCTTGTTTTCTGCTAGGACTCTATCCCTTAATCTTTCATCACTTTCTTCATCAAAGCCACCGTATGTGGCATGCTGATTGATTACAGATATTACACCGCTAATATCATTCAAAATAATACTTATTGCACCTTTTTTAACGTTTCCACTTTCACCAGCAATAACCGCCTCGATTGGAATAACAACGCTACCTTCTTCAGGTATTGTCCCTTGCTCAGTTGTTTCAAATTCAATCGGTGGAGTTACGTTATCGGACAATGTGGAAATTCGAGTGCCTATTGGAATTATCGTTCCTGCAGTACCATAAAATGTAGCAGAACCAAAGGACTTTACTGCATCTTGTCTTTCTAGTCCTTTTTCGGATGCCTTTAGGTCTAAGTAATTTCCGTAGGTAGTTGATGTAAATCCTCTTTCCAACACCATCCTTGCCCATTCCCCTGTTTTCGCAACCTCGATGGCAACAGGCATTAAACTATCCCATATATAGGATCCCTCTGACTTATCAATATCGTCAGGAATTAGATCCAACATTCGCTGCAGTATTGTTTCTTCGTCTTCATCTTCCAAAAAAGCTGGCAATTCGATATCGCTCATTTGACCACCACGCTTTCATCCATTCGCAGTCTATCTCCCATTACATTGTACAGATCAAAAGAAAAATACAGTTTATCCTTCTCCCATTCAAAACTAAAATTACCAACACTTTCAGTACGTGGATTAACCATTAGGCATTCCGTCACCATCCGTTGTATTTCACTTTCATTTGCATCTCGAGTAAGATCCAATTGAATTAATTCATCAAATTCTTGGCCGTGATCATCGGAGTAAATAAGATATCTGTATCTTTGTGTGTACATTGCCTTTTGACACCACTCAACCCAAGCATCATATGGAGATGTTTCTACGACCTTGCCAACTGGATTCAGTACAAACTCACCTTTTTCAAAATCGAACTTCCAGGACCGTCCAAATTCAACAATTTCAGATTCATCTATATCTTCGACATTTAAATCATCCGTTACATCTTCAGGGAATAAATTCGGCATCAGTTAGCCACCACCCTTGCTACAACTACATGCTCTTGACCGCCATTCACAAGTAGAACTACTACCCTGTCCCCAGGTGCTAGCGGTTTTAATTCTTTATTCGTTATTACTCTGTGTCCATGGGTGTTTTCCTCAACTTTCGTAAAATAATCAGGATTCATTGTTAAATGTTCAGAAATCATATAGTCATTAATTGGATGCTTGAAATTATCCAACTTCAATTCCATTCGGGAGGTGATAGTACCTAGATCTGAGCCAACACCTAACATGACATATTGCATATTTTTTTTATTTCTTTTCTCCAAAGTCCTGACCAGATCTTTGTATGGATCAGTCATAGTATTTCCTCCTTATATAATCAAGTGATCCCAATTCTAATGTCATCATCCCGGATGGTCCCAAGTTACGTTTAACGGAAACAACAAACCATTCTTTGTCATCCAGTTTCACTGCATCGCCGACTCTTATAGTGTTTATATCAAGCGCACGAACGATGATCCTTTCGCTAATCCCGGACAGCATCTTCTTTCCTGCTTTTTCAGCATCTGATTTCTTTTTAACCTTTGAATCCTGCAGCACCTTTTGAATTGTTCCGTACTTTTTTGTATTTTTTGAGACAGTAGCTAGTACAAGCGATCGCTTGCTTTCTTCCTCTTTTCCAAGTACCTTAACCTGTGTTACTATGTTTTCCAATGACCTAGTTCGATCAATTTCCTCAGTGGATTCTAATATCCAAACTTCCTTATTGTTACCAAAGTGAATAAGTTCTAGCTTGTTTACATTCATACGCGGAATATACAGCCCACCGCCTTTATCAGACGTTTCCTTCAGATCATTTTCCATCATTCTTTGGATTGGCTGCGCTCTATAAACTGCCTTTGATAAAGCGATATAAGTGTTAGCAAATTTACCCGTTGGAATGCCCCAATCATTGGCGTATTGCTTGATGTGCTGTGTAGCAGTCTTTCCTTTTGGAAAAAGGTATTCATCTTCACTTTTTGCCATATAAATGCTTCGGTCATAACATTGAAGGGTTATCTTATTAGATCCGCGTTTATTATCGTTTATTTCCCACACAACACCACTAAATAGTTGTTTTACTTTAGAGGTTCCATATGGTTTGCCGAATACAGAAAAATCCTCCCCACCATCTAACTTTGGAAAATCTTTAGTCTGTAAAAATGTCGCGCTGACACGAACAGATACTTCATCGAGGCTTTCCTCGACTTCTACCGATTCGTTTAATTCACTTATGTCGTATTTACGATCAACAATTAATTCATAACTCATGATGGGATCACCAAGGATTGACCTGGGAAAATCCAGTGACCCGGATCCGTTTTATTGCGACTATCCCTTTTAATTAGCATTGATTTATTGGATGAAACATTCCAGATCTTCCGCCATTTCAATCCGGATCCATAGTATTCCCGAGCAATATCCCACAAGGTATCACCTTTTTTTACAACGTATGTTTTTGATTTCGGCTTAGGATTAGGTCTAGGTCTTTTTGGAACGGTGATTTTTCGTGTGGTTTTTCTGACCTTGACCTCTTTCCATGAGCGCATCTCAATATCAAAGTAAACGTCACCTACTTCTCCGCCTTTAATTTGGTGATTCACATTCGTAATTAAGACTAATTCATTAATCGATGACTGACTAATCAATAATCTTACTGGTTTGCCTTGTTCTCTCATTTTGATTAATTGTTTTATCGCCGCATCCGGATCTGGTATATTTTGATACTGACAGTATGAATCATGATATTTAGGTAAGAAAGAAGAGAACTGATAACCAGCTCTCCTCTCTCCCGTAGGTACATCAATTTCCCCTATATCATTTAGGGTAATTGTGTCTATTTGCTTTTCTGTTTGAACGTCAACCGTTTCCGGGTTCACAGGGAATTGAAATTTCTTTCCTCCTGGAGGGATTAGGTAAAAATCCATGTTTCGCACCTCCAATTACGATAAATTTTCGATGATTGCTTTTAACTTTTTAGCAAAGGTATCTGCAACCTCATCCACTTTACCGTCGATTTCCTCTTTGTTTTCCACTAAGATTTGACCAACCATACCATCCATATCAAAGTGTAAATGTACGTCACCACCACTGCCACCATTATCATAGTTAGGCTCTGGTGCTTGATATTCAGGTGCATTATATCCTCTGCTTTGATGATTTGGAATAACTTCTGACCCTCTAGGCAATTTCAATAATTCTGGCCCACGTTCGCCAACCCAAGCTGTTTGATCTTGAGAAAGTGGTCCCGGTGTTCCACGGAAATAACCTTTGTATGGTCCGCCATGCATCATTGATTGAATGCCTGGTGTGTTAAATACCGTTCCATAACGTGATTTAATATAATTGATTGCTGCAACCGCATTATGAATAGGATTAAGGATATTATTCATCCCGTTTCCTTTGTACGCTTCAAATGTCGGGCCAATTGTTTGCATTAATCCTTTTGACGGTGTTCCTCTTGCTGCGTTAATATCCCAATTGTTTTGAGCAAGCGGATTACCGCCGGATTCCTTTTGCGCAATCACAGACAATGGCCCAAGCCATGAATCTGGGACGCCTGTGACCATCATAGCCGCCTTTATCCATTCGCTAACATTTCCACCAATCGAACCCATTCCGGAAAATGCTGCAGCTAGTGACCCTGCTTGCTTTTCAGCAAACCCCTTGATGTCAACAGAATCAAGACCTTTTACGATTCCAAGTGATGCAAATTGCCCTAATTCTGCCATTACTCTAGAAGGCGAATGAATTCCTAATTCTTTTTTAAACGTCTTCTCAACCTGTTCAGCAAGGTACTTGGATGTTTCCTTCACTTTAGCCTCTTGTGACTTCATTCCAGTTGCAAATGCAGTTGTTGTGTCGGATCCAAATCCAACCGCTTCCTTTACAATGCCTTGCATCGGTTGGTGTATATTTCGTTTCTTCCAGCTATCTAAATAAATAACGCTTCCATTGATTCCATCAGCAACTGATTCAGAAAATTTTTCACCGTAGCTATTCGCCTCTTTATCAATTCCTGATGCAGAGACTTGATTGATACTCATTGAGGCTTGGACAACTGCACCACTAGGAGTAGCGTTAACTATGCCACCGTTTGCAAATGGGGTGATACCCATTATCTCCCCTGCTTTATGCCACAAATCCATAGCACGATCTCTTTTTTCTGATCCTAGAGGAATAACAACTTCAGGGCGATTACCTTCACCAACCATCGCTAAGTGTTCTTGATTAATAAAACCGCCAGTTGCATAACCGCGTACAGCTTTCCTTACACTATTAAATCCGCCTTTTATGTTATCCCATGTGCTACCCCAAAACCCTTTTTCCGGTGCTTCATCTATTTTTGCATTCGAGCCACCGTACCCATGTTTTGGTGTACTTTTACCGGACATGGTATCGTTATATTCTTTGACTTTCTCGTCCGTTATATATGGTGAATGACCACGAATAAAATCCAAAGTTTTCTTAACCCATGGAGTTGCGGCAATTGCCAAAGCAACAACTAGTTTTACTGTTGGCGGTCCTGGTGTCTTTAAACCTATTATCCCGCCTAACAGAAACGCTGTTATAGGGTCCTCTAATATCTCTTTTCCCATAGCTTTAGCCATAGCAGTTATTATTCCAACGCCAAGATCAGCCCCTGCTTTTGCTACGGCTTTTGCACCATCAGATTCAACCCATTCGGTGAGTTTATCAGTAAAATCGCCGATAACGAAGGATACTTTTCCAGCGAAATCTAGTTTTTTAAAATCTTCATTTTCAAGATAGTTTTCACGAATGTAATTAAATCCCTTTTCTAGCTTTTCAAAAGCCCACTCAGAAGCCTGTTCCCCTGCTTTTCGGATTGTTTCTTTCCATTCATTCCATTTATCTTGGTTATTGTCGATCCACTTACTTATAGATTCTAATCTCGGCTTTAAGGATGTTAAAATACCTTCACCAAGCGAACGAAAATATGTCTTTGCATAGCCTTGTATTGTAGATATCATGCCTGATGCGGTATCAGATAGCTTTTCAGCTCCACCTTTTACACGCTTTTGAACAACATCGATGAACCCGGCCCAACCACCAATCGCATCATATTGCTCTTTGGTCATTTTCACCTGGAATTCTTTCATTCGTTCAAATTCACCCATTTGAGCGTCAGCTAATGCCTCCATAGCATCATTAACCGTTTTACCTGGTGTTAACGCAGCCATATCAGTGGAAATCTTTAACAGGTCTTTCGCTTGGTCAACACTATCGGTTATTCCAACACCTCTAGTCAAGGCCGGAAATAAATCATCTGAATTAAATGGCGTCTTATCAGCAAAACGACCCATCCAGTCAATTAATTTGTTAGCTTTTTTCATGTTACCGTCGAGCCAGTGACCCATAGCCACTTCATACTCTTCAAATTGCATTGCAGCACCAGTTGTTGCCTGATTAAGCTTGTTTAGACCAATAAATGAAATCGCGATTGTTGCCATACCTTTTAAGCTGGTAAGTTGGCCACGAATCGCTCTGAATACAGCAAACGTTTTGTTCTTGGCTGCAATGACTATTTCCCACGACTTCGATGATACTTTCCGTAAACCACTTTGCACTCGTTTGAGTGTTGCTGTTACACGGTCTTTTAAAGTTACCTTCGGGTATGATCTCAGCATGCCAACAGTTCTTACTAATGCTTCGGTGCGCTTTAATTCCTTTACTATATTTCCCTTTAAACGAGCTCTAGGGCCTATCCTCGCTGTGTCAATTTCTTTTATGACCTTTCGAGTCTTTGAAATATCTTTTAATAGGTCACCTTTCATTTTTGTTGTTACTTCAACATCTTTCTTTGACATGGACGTTAACAGCTTGTCTGTTTTTTTAATTACCCGTGTCGCTTCATCCTTAGCGGTAATAATAGGGGAGGCTTTTTTGGAATCCAAGCGCCTAATCATTCGATCCGCTTTAGTGACTTGCTTTGTCATTCTATCTCTAGCCATAATAATAGGTTTTGCCCTCATCCTACCTAACGCTTTTGCGCGTCTTTGAGTGCGTTCAAAAGTCTTTTTTATTCTGTCCTCTGCTCTTTTTGCACGTCTTATTGCTTCATCGTCATTAACATCAAAGATTATCTCTTCGCGATAGAATTCATCAGCCAATTAAGCCACCCCCTTGTTTACCCCGTCTGTTTTCCTCTTCCATATCGTTAATAACGCCTCGTAAAATCAGCCTTCGTTCATCTGGATCCCTTTCCCAAATTTCCTTCGGCCATTTACTAAGCTTTTTAGCGGCTTCCCAGACAAGGAATGTTAATCCTCGTCCGGCAAGGAGTTTTTTAACTCATCGTCCGTTTCCGCTTGATCGTAGTAACCAGATAGATCAAGTACCACATCAGCTAATTGTGCAACTTCACCAGCCAATAAAATTTTCTTAACAACTTGCTCCGCCCCTGAAGCCTTATATTTAGAAAGCAGTTGCGGATGATCAAAACGAACATTCTCATCATCACCGATAGCCAGTGTTGCTTCCGCTACAAGTGCGCGATTAAATCGTTTACTATCTAGCTTTTCGCGTTCTTCCCCGCGCACTCTAGTTTTCGTTGTAAACCGTTTTTCGATCTGTTCAATTTTCCCTTCACGTAATCCGGACATTAAAAAAGAAAGGTCAATTCGATCAATTGTCACCTTTCTTTTTGGCACGCTATCCTCTTCGCCAGCGCTAAATAATTTATCTAATATTTGTTTTTCGTTGACTTCTGCCATTTTCACGACCTCCTATTTTAAGCTTCGATTGGATCAAGCAATTCAAATCCTTCAAAAGTAAATGGTGTTTCTTCAGTTATTTCTTGTCCTGCTGTCCAGTTAGCTAATGAGATGGAATCCCACTTAACATTTTTCAACCGTACGCGCTCATGCCCGTATGCTTCTGGATCATCTAATTTACTGATTAATTCTGTTTTTTTAGGAACGCCGCGATCACCCATTGCCCAGGAGTTTTTCTGAATCATTCCTGACGTTACTTTAAATCCGCTTGCTGTTCCCGTGCCGTTCAAACCTACAACTTTATGTTTTGACCACCGTGTCCCCGATACGTTAAGAGCATTCTTTGTGATCTCTACACTAGCAGTCAAACTATTAATATTTTCTTGCCATTGACCGTCTTCCCACATTTCGCCAAAACTACCATTGACGACGCGTTCCGCTTCTAAACTCATTAATTATCACCCTTTCTTATTGATGATTTCCTGTACCATAGATTTCTTCCATACTGTCAACATCAGTTACGTAATACTCCCAGAAAAACTGATCTTTATCAGCATCGGCATTTAATGCTTCGTCTTTTTGAACAACGAAGTCAGGAGCAATTAAATTCGGAACCAACGTTTCGAAATAAACCTTAATTGCTGATAACAAAGCTGCCTGTCCATCATCATTGTTTATTAGCTTCCCAACGTATTGGGAATTTGCTTCATTGGCCAAATCAGTGTCAATGGCATCACGTAATCTAGTAAGTTTAATTTTGCTCCAAGATTCGTTTTGATCATCGCTTAAAACTGTAAGTGTGTTAATTCCACGAGCGCACTTCACAAGACCATTTTCTTCAAACATTACAAAGGATCCAGCCAACGTTGCCTCCGATCGTTGCTCTGGGGTTAGGGAAGGCTGTACATCCGTAAATGGTGTAGATGCAAACGTTAAACTTTCTTGTAATTCCTGTCCTGAAGCTAGTCCAGCTAAAAATGTGGCTGCCTCACCGCTTGGATATAATTTATCACCTAGCTTCACACTTACAATGAGATTGATAATCCCTTCATAATTAAAGTCTTTAGAACGTGCATTACCTATACTAGGATCCCTATCGTCTTCCACAGAGCCACCTAAATATGACAAAATACGTTTACCTTGACTGCGTAAGCGCTTTGTCCAGGAAACAACCGATGCCTGTAAGTCGGATTCAGATACACTATCTAATGCAAAAGCGTTAAATGTTTTACCTTCAAATGCTGTCATTGCATCGAGATATTTTGCATTTGTGATTGATCCTATTCCGGCATTGCCACCAGTGAATGTTTGATTAGATACGACAGTCAACGGACCATCAGCAACCTTAGTAGCTGTGACGTATTTGCTATCAGTATTAATTTTAGAAACAGCTTCATCAACATTTGTGAATGTATATGATTCAAGTTGTTTCGTTCCTTCAAATAGGATTAATTCTTGTTTTCCTTTACCTTCTAAACTTTCACGTGCGGTAACATTAAAATCACGTTCTGTCGGATAAATAGTTTCCAATTTTAGCGCATCAGCTGGCGTTTCACCACCAGTTAGTGTAACGGTTGCTTTCTTTTCACTACCATCCGTCAACCGATAGCCTAGTATTTTACTTGGCTTACCTAAAATTGCTAGGTTAATAGCATTGTAGGCTGTGAAATCACCGGAAACATCGCTTCCATACGTATCTATCAGACCGCCATTACCAACAATATCGACAACTTTCTTTACCGGACCCCAGTTTGCCTTTACAGGGATAGCCACGACCCCACGTGGACTAGGGCTGATTAACCTCTCTGCTGCAGAAACAAACCGCATATAAAAACCGGCTAATACTTTTTCTTCCGATGGATTCCATTCTCCTCGTGCCATTTAACTACACCTTCCTTTTTAAGAATTTATCAATTGCATCTTTAACTTCTTTTTTTGTAAACTTTTCCTGTTTAAAATTAAAAAGTGCCCCGGCAACTACTTCCGGCGCGACTCCAAATGCTTTCTTTGCGTTTAAAACAAGTTCATCCTTACTATACTTTGATTCGATATCACTTGTTTTGTGCTGCTTCTTCTCCGTCTTATCTGCCAACCAAATCACCTCCATCCACCCGAATGTTTGATTTCTTTCATGATAGGTATATCATCTTTAATCCGGCTCGATTTTCTCGACAACCGGACATTTATTTGACCTTTATTTAATCCATCTGCTTTAAAATCAGCAGTTGGTTGGTGCACTGTCATATATCGTCTGTCATCAATATTTAACGGAACCTTAATTTCAGCCATTAATTTTTCAACGATAGTTGATCCCGCTTCAATTTTTTGATTGGCGTATGGACTAATAACGTGACCGACAATTGCCTTGCTAACCTCGTAAACAGAACGCGAAACGCCTTCAACCTGATAGTTATCCAACCGCCACAATACACACGGCCTTTTATAACCAAGCGGCAACTGGTTTTCATATACAGTCCATGAATCATCTAAAAAACCGCCTGTCCATTTAGACAATGCGGTTATCCATGGTTCTGATTTAATTATCGCGCCCTGTTCAACATGTTGTAATGCCATAACAGCAAATCTTAGTCCACGTGTAATAGCATCCCAATCATTGTCTACAACGTCTTGCCCGGCTGTTCCCAGATATATACAAGAAAACACTTCTCCGGTTGCGGAATCTGTTATGACTCGCTGATCCAAAGCCTTTACTATTTTATTCTGCAGGTCATCTACTTTTGTAAATGTGCTCCTCGATACATAAGGCCAGATCTCAACAATTCTACGGAAACCCATCCAGTCATTTTCTTCTGTATCCACACCCTGGCGGATGACACCATAAGGTTTATCGGAATCAGGACCAGCAGCATGAGGCTCGTATACATCATTGAATTCCGCTATCTCTGCAAGCAACTTTTCTCGTATTGCATTCCTCATACGCTAATCCTCCCTGAACAATTCTCGTCTTGCCTTTTTGATACGTGGCCAGAATGTGTCAACAGTTGGTCCAATGATCGGCTGTGCTCTTGTTCCTGGGTGATGCACTTCCTTTACAGGATGATTAGCACCATACCAATACAATGCTTGCTTGGTTTTAGGTCTTATAATATGTGGTGACGTACCCTCTTCAAGATAACGTCCATATTGAACGCCATGTGAAAGATAAATAGTAACCTCATCACCACTTTCTTCTACACCACCATGAATAGATTGTCTTGCATGGCCTGTGCGATCAACCCAAGATGCATTCTGTTTAGCGTAAGACTCCATATGTCCGGCGAAATTTTCAGCTAATGCGTATAACGCTGCTTTTTTTCTTCTGATTTTATCCACTGCACCCGACATATTAACTCAACCTTTCCAGATCAACTTGATAACCGACAATTGCACTTTGAATTATTTGCGGGCGAACAGAAATGACTAGGAATTTACCTAGCACATCCACTTCGAATTCGTCTTTCACCTCGGAACCCGACTTAATATCTGCGTTCGAATCAGCAAGCAAAGACCACGTTGTATTAACTTCTTTCGTCCCTGCTAATGTACTGACATCTTTTCCAGACTTACTACTTTTAGCAAAAACGCGCACAACAAAAGGACCAACAGTGCTTCCAACCTCGTCGAAGCCACCGCCGATCCTCTTTTTTTCTGTTCGTTTAATCGATATTGTTGTTGGATTCTGATTAATATTCCAATCAATATGCGCTTTTCTCAATGCTACAAAATCCATTTACAGCACCTCTGGTGGCGTTACCTTAAACATAAATCCTCCGCCGGAATCCGTTTTTCCTAGCTCCCCATAATGAGCAGCCATTTGCATTGCGTGACTCAGCTTATCTTTTAGCGATGTTAGGGTATATCTTTCATCACCCGCTGAATACTGTTCGATGTCACCCTGTAACAGAGCGGCCTTCTCAGTCCAACCGAATGATGCTGCAGCATAAATACTATTATTTTCACTTATAAGCTCATCTAATTCGCCATCAGCAAAGTTAGTATCATCAGCTGATCCATCGCTTGGAATGCGCTCATTCAATAGCTTGCGTAGACGTGTTCTTAACTCCTTAGTTGGAGTCATGATTCATCACTCCTTAGTTTCCCGGAAGTGTGATTTCTTGGACGTTTTCTTCAACAGCAGCAAATACACCGCGCCAGAAATCTCCAATTACTTGAGATTCAACTAAACGAGAAGCATCACCCATCGTTGCATTAATTTGCATGTCTTGTTTGATAAGTTCTTTGAATCCACGTTTTGGACGAACAGCATAAATTTTACCAGCAGGTACACCATCGTAAGTGTAAGATTTTTTACCAACATTTGTTTCCCAACCATCGTAATAAATGATGGAGTCAACACCCGAAATGCCTTTATGTGGTGTGCCGTTAATTGTGAAGCTTCCCATTGCTTCTTCAATGTCGTATTGATCAGCGGAATTAGCAAGCAAGATAGTTGCTGGACGTTTAGCTGTACGTGTTGCTTGTAGTCCTTTTTTGATTGTTTCGCGCAGACTTAAAATATAGTGACTACCATCTTCGCTTTGTAATTCTTTACGATTTTCATCAACATAGACAGCTTCAGCTTTATTATCAGCTTTATACTTCGCCTTGATGATTGGCGCAAAGTGCAGATGGTTCAACATAGCGTTGTGCGCCTCGCCAAATGCGCGGTTGAGCAATTCAAGATTAAATGTTTGGTTAAACAACTCAATCTCTTTTGTGTATTCAAACCCGGCAGCAAACCCACGAATGTGTGCGATTGGTCCTTGCTCTGCAGAAAGGCTACCAAACTTAACTTCTTCACCTTCTGCATGTTCGAAAAAGATTACCTGCCCATATTGCGCCCACTTTGCTTCAAAGTCTTCCGGGAAATTTGAATCCTCCATGCGCTCGTAAATAGGACCGTAAAGAGTTGGCACTTCTTCACGCCCGAGTTCCACATCAAGAACGACTTTTTGCAGGAATTCTTTTCGGGTAGTAGCGTTAGTCATCATTTCCCCGATTGGTTTTCCTAGATCGTATGACTCCATCTCGCCATTTACAATTTTCTTTTTAACTGTCTGCATTTCGCCATTCAATAAAAAAGGAACATCCAATTCGAATGTACCCTGACGACGTTTATCTTTTAATGTTTCAATGCTATATGTTTTCATGTGTTATTTCCCCTCCTTATACTTGTGGTCCAAGAATGAACCAGATAACGTTATTTGAATCTTTCTTTGAAGTTACACGCCCCGCTTTTTTATATGGGACAGGTTCTGCGTCTCCAGATTCAGCTGTTTCGGTTAGTTTTTTGGTTGACGGGTTGTAATAGACTTTCGTACCCTTTTCAAAAGGTTGGGAAGTGCTGATCTGATCCGTTTCATATTCCGCTTGTTCAATATTTAGTACAATTTCCTCAGTTTCTCCTGCGCCAGTTACAACTGATTGCATTGCAAAGCCCAGAAATCCATCAAACTCATATAGTCCATTAGCTGCTACAGTTGTATTTTCAGGTACAGTCACCCGAACACTTTTACCATCGCCGATTTTTGCGCGACCTGTTTTATGAACGGTAGTTGGTACTGCTTGCCCTTTGTAAGCCATTCAAATTCCCTCCTTATAGCGATGTACGCTTTGTTTTTAATCTGCTAGACGTATTAGTCACAGAACCAGTTGAACCAATCCCAGCAGGTCTGTCTGTGTGATATGCATCCATAATATTCTTAACCACTTTATCTGCCAGGAAGTTATCTAACTCACCAGCAATCTTGTCTTTTTCCATCCCCGGAGTTAGACCTTTGGAATGATAGAAAAATAGTTTCCCGATTTGCGTTTCTGAATTATGAATATCCTTTTTCACTGCATCAGATTTAATTTTCTCGTCCATCATTTCACCGACAAGTTTATCGAAATCAGCGGTTTCCTTTTCTTTTACAGCTTGAGCAGCGTTTTTAGCTACTTCCACAACATTCATTTCTCCACTAATACCTAATGCATCAGAAACATCTTTTAATTGCTTCTCAGCGCTTGTTTTTGTTTCTAGCCATGATGAATCCATCTCACCAGCTATTTGTTCAACAGATAGCCCCATTTCTCCAGCTATCATTGGTACTGTGATTTGTTTATTCTTAGCCATTTTGCCAAGTTCCTTCAAAAGTTCTTCAGGATTCAATGCCTTTGCACCTCCATTATTTTTATTAATTACTTCCGGACCAATTCCTTCTACATCCCACATTTCGCCAGAAGTGGCGACAATCTTCGTAGGCATGCCCGCCCTGTCTAAAGGCGTCCAGTCAATAGAAAGAGCATCATAATCAATTACTTGTGTTTCCCCGTTTGACGTTTGGAGTTTAGGATAACCAAATATACTTACTTGCTTAATACGGCCTGTTCTCAGCCACCTTTTTAGATCGGTAGCAGATTTATCTATCACACCACGAAAAAAAGCTGATTCGCCCTCCATTTTCGCTCCTATCCAATGCGTTACAGGTGTTTTGAATTCATTTTTAACCGCTTCAGGCTTTTGATGACCAAGAAACCCGGCTAATGTATTGCGCATAACCTTATCTACAATGCTTTGTAATGCAAATTTGGTGTAATTCCACCCACGGGTAGATGGACCTGCAGGTATTTCAACGACAACTTCCATTAAGTCCTCATCTTCTTTTTTAAACTTCTCGATATCTACACCGGAAGCTAACGGAACACCTGTTACTTGCATTTCGCCACTAAGATTACCGAAAAGCATCATGAGTTGCTTTTTGCTCATGCTTTTTCTCACCCCCTTTCAAGTAATTCATTAGAACGTAATAATGAATCATAGCCACGAAAACAATGAGGGGATCATAGTCAATAATCGGGGCTAAAAATAAAATTGCCACAATCCAAATCAGTGCATATAAACCATTTAGATACAAATAATTACTCCTTTCAATTCGGATGACATTTCTATTAAAAAATTAACTTATTATCTTTCAAAACTTGATATAATACAATGCTCAAACGATTGACCATGTCCTCGTTTTGCTCATCATATCCGGCTTCGTTGAATATAGAATGCAATAATTCATGAACAAATACTTGTTCTTTCTTATCTTTGCACATACTAGAATCAATTTTTATAATCCCTTTTTCATAAAGTATCAGACCACCCAAACCGTGTTCATCAGCTAATCCATCGACTTCTTTTATTTCATAATCAATTCCAGCTACTTTTATCTTGTTTGGCGTCAACTTCGAAACACTCCTTTACGCTACTTTATAAACATTTTGATACCAGTCTTCCCTTTCAAAATAATCACCAAGATGCGATTATCCACGTGATTACAAGTGCCACGAACGTAATGCGCAATGACTCTGATACTGCGTTTTTGAAATTGTTTGACATAGTAAACGCCACCTTTAAAATAATTTCACTCAACTTATGCCGATTTATAAACATCCCGGTACCACTCTTCCAAATCTGGTTGACTAGCAGGTCTTTTCATCCAATCCCTTAATCTAGCAACTAAATCTTCCGGTTGTTCATGAACCGGTAATAGTGTGCATAAACAATTGGGGTGTGGAGGGAACATTGGTTCTTCTCCTTTTGGATAAACGCCTTTTCCGAGTCCATGATCAGCATTAGCAAACGTATCGCATATGTCTTTAACCGGATGTGAAGGCGATAGCACCCACCTAGTACCGATATATGAAGGTGAAACCCTGCCACCTTGGATTGTTCCTTCTCCAAATGCTGCAGTCATTTCAGTACGTGCTAGTCTTAAAGCTTCATAGGATAATCGAATTGGAACCCTGCTTTGGATCCGTTCCATCATGTTCGGATAATGTTCAGCCATTGTTTTAGAGTCTGATTGAACATATTTTTCTAATGCCTGGGCTACTTCCTTTGCATCCGATCCAGTTGCAACACCCTCTTGGATGATGTTTCGGACAACAGTTTCAGCTCTTTTGCTGTTCCTCCAAATACGATCAGATGTAGACAATCCTTTATGTGTTCTAGCATAGATAGCCTCGACTGCTCTTGTGTTTATCTTTGAAAACGTCTTAATCATTGGTGTTTTCTTTATTCCTGCTTCAGTTAGCGCGCTTAAAGTAATGGCTTGGCTGTACGATACACCAGCTGCAACACCGCCTCTAATGTACTCAAGTGTCAGATCGTCAATCTCACTATTCAATTTCTTGAATTCTTCAGCAAGTGCCTTTTCGATATCCAGCAATTGTCTTACTTTTAGAGGATTACCGCCTGTCGAACTTAATTCTTTGAGCTCCTTCGCAATCCGTTTAATAGCCCTTAAATAAACTTGCTGGATCCGCTTGTCTTGATGCATTCGTAATTCAATGTACTTTTTCCTGGCTTCAAGTGCATATTTGGCATAAGGGCCCGCATGATACTGCAAATCTTTAATTAACTGTCTCGCATTAATTTCCGGAGTGGCCATGATGGATTACTCCTTATTAATTTTTTCTAGCAATTTATTAATCTCGTCCAGCTGATCCTCATTGAATTGGCTATCTTCCAATCGCATGTTCATTAATCTTGTTTTCATGATACGGTCTTTTTCGCCAGGAACCTTGTCGTCGTCACTTTCAAAATCATTCATAGTTGATATATATTGCTTCAAGAATTCAACCGCCGCATCAATACTAATCAAGTTACCATCAAGCGCTTTAGTCAATGCTTCAACAATTGTTTTAATCTCATCCGCTACTTCTTTTCCATCGCGCGGATCAATGTCATCCCATTCTAGTTCCGCAGCATAAGAAGAAAATGAAATGTTTTCTGATTCTGCTGTCATCGCTAAAACAATACGACAAAGTAATTTGAATGGCTCGTCAAAGTGTTCCCGTTTACGTTCGATGCGCCTAATTAAAATAGGCATTTGCTCTTTGACACTTGCGTGACTTGATGGTGTATGAACTCCAAATATAAATTCCGGCGTCTCCGATGTGTCAACAATGCAATAGAACAGGAATTTTAACAGCACTGACGCATCACCAGTAGCACTTTTCACTTCAATGAATTCAGCGTCTTCATCACCAGTTAAGAGCAATAATTCGTGATTATCTAAATTGATTCCCTTTCCTTCTTTGATGAACTTGGCCGGATCGTCGACACCAAAGTTATTTTTTAAAAAGGTACCGACATCTTTAACGTTTAACTTTAACCTTGGCGTACTATGAAGCTTAGAACCTTGGATAGCATGTAACGCTACATCATGATAAGCCTTCATGAATGGCTCAATTGATTCGAGATCTGATTTCCCGAATTCTTCATGTTCATCACTTTCATTCTTGAAGTGGACAATCGGAATAAATCCCCACTTATTTGGGAATTCCCCTTCCTCAATACCCAGCGGAACATCACCCTGGCATTTAATAATTCGATAGTCTTTACCGATTCGTTGAGTAATCTCGGTTTGCCTGGCATTTCCGTTTTCGTCTTCCCAATCATGGCTAGATACAAGAATATATTCCCTTGGCTTATTCGTGAGTGGATCCCTATTGATCTTTTTCACCTGCTCCGGCGGAATGATATTATAAACAAGCCTTTTGCCCTGTTCAGGATATAACTTGTTGTCCTCGACATCTTCACGAGTAACCCAAACAAACACATCACCATCACGTCCGGAATTGCGTAGTGTTCGTTGCAATTTCGATTTGTTGTCGTTAAAAAAGTCTGTCAGATATCCCTGCGCCTTTTCGTCTTCGATCTTCGGACTCGGAACACCCATGAAGCCAACCGTTGCATTAACAACAGGCTTGGCAAATCCAGCGCCCAACTTGTAATCATCGTTCGTATTGTTGTATAACTGCCGAGATAACTCGTAATCAACCCTTGATGAATCCAGCTTATAAGAGGATGTGAATGTACCTCCGACCATATTCCAGCCTAATTTACCTAGTTTATTGCGTAATTTAGACATTTCTCCGACTGCCTTATCAATCCATTTAGCCATATAATTTCACCCCTCTCAATAACGCAGCTGAATCATCATCAAATTGTCCTAGTGTTGGAACAAACGCTAATACAAGCGCATCCGCTCTATCCGGTGATTTTAAGCCACGCTTTTTCATATCTTCTTTAGGCTCAATTCTTATTTTTCCTTTTGACGTGATCGTGTATTTTCTAGTTGTTAACTGTCCTATGATATCTTCATCGTTTGGGATGTTAATAACTCCTTCATGTAACAAATCCCGTATATATGCCCATGATTCAGTGCCCCAATTAAAGTAATGATCATCATCTGCCGTGGCACCATTGTGACAATCTACAACAGTAATATATAATCCTTCTTCACTGATCACTTCTCTTAATCGGTCTGTCACGCCACCACCAACACCGTCATCATCAATTTTCACCGTGCATTTATTGACTCCGTATGTTCGCATCATATCTTTAGCTATACGGATGACATTACCTGCAGTAGTCATCGTGTCTTGCTTGTTATACCACTTGAAATACGGGACGTGGTTGCCTACCCTAGGAACGATTGTTGTTTCGTCATCACCGAAACGGGCAACGTCCACCCCAATCTGTATTTCGGCATTATCAGGAATGACGAGATTTCCGAATTCGTCATCTTGATATACATCTCGCATTGCTGCCTTTTCAGCGAATTCAAGCGCAATAAATGTATCTGGCTCGCTTTTAGGAAACTCTCCATCAACACGAACCCGAACAACATCACTATCTTTTCCGTATTTACGCTCAATCATGGCAATGTTCTTTTTATTAGTCCGTTTACTATCCCTAGATGAAACCCTATGAGTCTTGTAATTCGATCTATCCTTATGGTGAGAATCATAAAAAACCCCGCTCGTTCGAGTAGGGTTTCCGCACATCAATAATTTGTTTTCTTCACCGGATAAGGTACCTAGTATTGCTTCCATAATCTTATCCTCAATGCCAGAAGCTTCATCAGCAATGAACAACATGTAGTCCTCGTGGAAACCCTGCATGTTCTCCGGCTTCGTTGCTGTTCTGGCAGTAGCGAACCAACGCTTTTCATGCCCGATCATATATACCTTTGTTTTGGTCCACTTTAATAGATTCTTAACTTTTGATGTTTCTAGCCACTTCGCTATTTCAGCCCAAAGCACATCATTCAACTGTTGTCTAGTGGGGGCCGTACATACGACCCTAGGATTCGGTCTGCATGTCAAAAACCAAATAGCCGCTACTGCTTCAATACCTGTTTTTCCAATACCTTGACCGGACCGAACACTTACCATTGGGTTGTTAGCCAGATCATTTAATATTGCAGCTTGAAACTTATCCGGCGTAAATCCCAACATATCTTCAGCAAAAGAAACTGGATCATCCCAATATAAATCTAGTAGGTCAACGATAACGTTATAAGGCTTACTCATCGGCTTCACCATTTTGTTTGCGACGTTTATCAGCAACTTGCTTAAGTGCTTCAACCCAGTCTTCTGCTTGTTGGTTATCGTTATTACCAGAAAGGTTTTCGATCTCTGCTTTTGTTTTTTCAATACCCAATTGCATTTGTTCTAGTTTCAACCTTCGTTCATCTGTTTCATCCGTAATTCTAATGAATTGATTGATAGAATTTCTTAACTCGCTAATTGCTCTTGATTGGGCGTTTAAAAATTGTGCTTGACGTTCCCAAGCAAACTGAAATTCCCATTCGTACTCTTCTGAATCTATTGACGTCTTTTCTTTCTTCAATTCTTTGATCATTTCATCTTTTGACTCAACGAACATAATTGATTGCGAACGCATAATAGCCAGGTATTGCAGTTTAATTTGATCCCACAACATATTAGCTTCCGAAATTTTATCTTCAACCTCATCGAACATCTGCATCAGCTCTTCCGGTAATACTCGTTTGTAGAAGCCGTGTTTTTCAGCAAAGCTGTTGTGTTTCGGGAATTTATGAGACGGGTTAGGGTTGCCACTACGGTTTTTCTGCTGCTTTTTAGTTGGCCCGCGCTTCTTAGGTGATTCATCATTATTTGAAGTGCTCTGTTTCCCCTTTGTAGTACTACGATCATTATTTTGTAATACTACATTCCATTTATCACGACTTTTCCAAGCGGAGATTGTTTTTTCTGGAACATTTATTTTTTTAGCAATAGAACGATTTGTAATATCACCATTGTGTTTTTTCCAAATTCCAAATGCTTCATCGCGCCGTGGATCTCTTTTCCTAGGCATTTACATTCTCACCCACCTCCAACATATTCGTTTGTTTTGAGCAAAATAAAAAGCACCACGTTTGGGTGCTAAATATTACAATTCGTCAATTAAATTATAGATGCTTTCTATTTTTTTCTTTAATGTTACTTGTCTATGACTGTTAGTGTCGTTCTTACTATCAAATAGTAAAACGTCCCCGTTATCAAATTGTATCTCTAGTTTCAGGTTATAACTATCAGTCATAGATAATTTATAAGTTGAAATTCGGCTAAACTTCCATATTTGAGTATCAATTGTTTCTAAAAAAGAGATTCTTGCTATCTTTGTTTCAGTGAAAAAATAATAGCTATTTAATCCTTCGTCGGTAAAAATTCCTTTTGGATAAAATATTTTATGATTTTCCACGAATTTAGGTTTTTTAGTGTAATGTAAATACTCATTCAGCAAATCTTTCCCTATGGCATCCGCAAACTTTACTTGATATAGATTGTTTGATACTTCTCTATAATCCAAACTCATGCTATCCACTTCTCCTTTTTACCTATACATTTCGGCAAAGGAGGACTATTTTCCTGCTTTATTAACAAATTATATATAATATTATTCTAAAAGACCGTGAGGTCTTAAAAAGAACACGCTTCATACTAGATAAGAGCTCTATAAAAGAGCCCTTCTCATTAACAGCCCTTCTCACTAACTAAGAACTTTGCACGACACTTGCACGACAAGAAATTTTATTTTTTGCCCGTTCAACATATTTTTGCACAGTGCTTCTGCCTATTTTCAATTCCTCCGATACTTGTGCGTACGTCATAAAATACACCTTATGCAACAAAAAACATTGCCTTTCCCTAGGTGATAATTCGGATAAAATATCAAAAACCGCCTGTTTTTCATCATTGCTTAACGACTTTTCTTCAGGAACAATATCCAAAGAAGGGAACATATCCATGTCCTCCATCGATCTGCGTTGATATGCAGAACGTTTATCAGCGCCTCTGAATTTACCAGGTTCTCTGCCTGTCGTCATCCATTCAATAGATTCTGTCATAGTTGAAATCATGCTATTAATTTGGCTTTTATCGGATTTATCACGTAAATTTTCATTGCTTAAATCACGTTTCTTTTCGCTTAACCCTTTTCGCCCTTGTTCGTATTGTAATATAAGTTCATCTGCCCACATTTCAACTATCACCCTTCATTTCTGTTTAAATGATCCTCCACGCTTTCTTCTATACGTCGGACGATTAACGCCCATCAATTCCATTAGATCTTCTTCAGTGAGGTTCTCTGTTTGTTTTTCGTGGTGTTTTTTCTTCTTAGAGGATAATCTATTTTTCTTTGACCAATTTTTTAACTGTTTTCGTAACTGTTCAGACATCGGCTCTCCCTCCGATCAACAGACGGATGAAAATATACAATGGCCATGCGATAACAATGAAAATTAACAAGAAGATAAACATTGAATTTTCCTGTCTACTGCCATTGACAGGCTCTTTTTTAGCAATCGCTAACAAAAAACCAACAATCCAATATGCAGTTATAAAAACCATGTAATCACTCCTCTTTTGCAAATAAAAAAGGACACCAACTACAGCTGATTTAACAGCTTGTAATCAGTGTCCTCCAGATGGCTGGTAGAACTTTATTAATATACCGATCTAGTTGCGTCCATTATCTTTTGGTAATGATCCATTATTTCTTTATCAATCTTTTCTAAAAGTGATAATTTCTGATTATCTATAGTTTTTATTTCAACAATTCTTTTTAAATCTCGGCAGGTTTTCTGAAACTTTTTTATTTCTTCGGCTGCCTCTGGGTATAATTTCTTAAAATCTGACACAGATAAATCGATAATTACTTTGCAGTTTTCAGACAATCTAACCTTGCTCAACTCTATCATTTCTTTATAGTCATTAAGAAAAGGTTTATTAACATCAGCTTCATCCTTAAGAATCTTTGTGGTATGGATATACATTCTTATATCTCTGCCAATTTGAAGATTTAGTGATGAAATAACGGAGTTTGTTTCTTTCACCGCTTCAATAGACTTTTCCTTTAATTTTTTCTTGTTTTTTCTATTTTCTAATGATCCTTTTACAAAGAATCCAACCACCGCCCCAACAACAGCGGACGGAACTGCCGTCAAGGAATGGTTTAAAACATTTTCAATAATTTCGTTCAAAACTCTTCCCCCTCATCCCACTTCACTCTCTTAACCTTTCCTTGGTGAGTAACGATCTTCGTTTCACCATGTGAAGGTAATTCAGCTAGCCTAGCTTTGCCTTCACTCACCACAATGGCAAAACACCCCTCTTGTTCCATTATATCAATATCTAGTCTCATAGTACTAGGGTCGATTTCTAAATCTTTTAATCTCACTTAGGATCCCTCCTAGCTTTCCTGACTGCATCAAGGCCATCACAAGACGTCCTATTCTTGTTGTATGTACTTGCACCAATCTGCTTATAAGACGTCTGTATTAAGCCCAATTTAACTAATTTCGGTATAATCTATTGGATCTAATTCTTTGATCATGATCTCCACTCTTGGATTGTCGCTATAAAACTTAGAAACTTGTAAATCCACAATTTGTGAATCGTCTTTATAAATAATCCCATTCAATGCATCCTCGATGCCTTTTGCGTAATTTGAATTATCCGGCTTTGTTATCGGCCTGTTTACTCCAGCGACAGATAATTGTCTTAATTTCTTAGTCATACTTGCCGGAATAGGACGGTATACTTTAATGTGAACGCATAACGGTTCCTCTATTGGTTCTTTCGGTGCGTATTGTTTGGCGACAATGGACACGTACCGTTTGTATTCTCTTGATTTTTGCGGATCATAGAGGACCGTTCTTCCCTTTTTACTGCCACGCTGAATTTTCCCTGCGCGCGGTCTTCCTTGTGGAACGCAAGGTCCAGGTATTACGAAATGTATTTCCATCTGAATCCCCCGCAACTTTTTCTTTTTCCTTTTGCCGCAGCCGAGATATGAGTGCCATCATTCATTCCTAATGATTTAGCTGCTTCTCTTATAGAGTTGAATATTTTTATTTCTTCTCCACTCATGCTTAATTGAATTATTTTTCTTTTTGTTTTTTCGTGTCTTACTGCATGGGCTTTAGTAACATCAACTTTTTGAAGCCCCAATTTGTATGCGTGCAACTGATTTTCGGATCTGTTACACCATTCTAAATTATTTACATGATTATTTAGTTTGTTACCATCAATGTGATTAACAAAATTTTTATCCTTTTGTTTATCTAGAAAGACATCAGCAACCAATCTATGGACAAAGAATTTTTTCGCTTTATTATTTTTCTTGAGCAAAACTCTTTTATAACCTTTAGCAATATTGCCGATAAGCACCCCTCCTTTAGTGCCACTTCTTTTTATACTTTTTACATCTCCCGCCGCACTAACCATATACAATCCTTCATAGCCTTTTATATCTTTCCAGATGGTATCGCCTGGAATAACAAATTCAATCATGCTCCCACTCCCTTAATAGCTTCATCAATCGTTATCTGATTCTTTTCAAATTCCCTCTCCGCTTCCTCCTGCAGGTGCTTTTTGTAGCAAACAGGACCATATCCCTTATCAATGCTTTTTTGCGTTTTTAGTTTTCTGTTGCAACGTTTGCAGGTTTCTGTCGTGCCTTCCAATCTGATCACTCCTTCCCTTAGTCAATTCCGAAAGGTAACTGCTTATCGTGCAAAACCCATAAATGGTACATATTAGCCTTATCAACTAACTCGCTTTCTTTAGGAAATACCTCTATAGCAAAACTTTCTTTGCCGAATAAATCATTTTTAATCTGTTGTTTTTCCATCCAATTCGGCTGATAGTGAGCTGTTATCGTTAGATGGGTCACTTTGCCCCAATCAGTTTGTAAATCCCGCATCATACAGACAACTTTCCCATCATTCCTACGATATGTTCTGTCTAATTCAGCAAACCAACCATTGCCTTGTTTCAATTGTTTAGGTGACGGATGTTTTGACCACCCTAAAATTTGGTGCCCTTTTTCCTTCCGTTTTCGCTCCGCTCTATTCAATATCCATTCGCCTGCCTTTTATGGTTCGTCTTATTCTTTTCAAAATAAGCCTGTGTGACGTCTTTTTCATCAAACCCTAACGAATACCCTAATTTGATTAAATAATTGAATACTACCTCTATGTGGCGATGATACTTAGTTTCAGGTAGCAAGGTAATTAAATTTGCTAATCCTATTGTTAAATCATTTAGATCATAACCACCTGGATCCACATATTTATGTTCGTGATAACCTAAATCATTTGCTATCGATAAAGCAAAGTGTATGATGTCCACGTATTCTTCCAGGAGTGGATTTTTCCATTGAACACCAACATCATTACTTACCGGATACCAATCTTCCTTTCTAGGCTTCTGATCACGACTCCAAAACTTGAAGAACCTAGCTTCATTCACACACTCGAATAGTTCTGTAAGCAATGCTACTGTTTTCTTTTTGAGTAGATTTTGACCTTGCAAATTGTGTTCTTCCTCGATGTGCTTATCTAATTCTGCTTGTGGTTTGAATAAAATGTTTAGATTCATTTGTTTCCCTCCCTAAAATACTGTTCACCCAACTGCTGTTCTATTTTCTTGATCGTTTTCGGCCCGATCCCCGGAACATCATATAGTCCATTGAATCGTTCTGCCAAAAACTTCAACGTAACGCTTTTTCCGTATTCCGCTCCAGATAGATAACCTGCCGAATAGCCTTCTTTGAATTTGTCTTGCAACACCGGATTCTTGCTCATAATTCCACCTTCACATAATCTCCGGCATTTACTAGCGCTTCAAACCATTCTTTATTAATCACGTAAGTCCTTTTATCCTTAAATGACATTAGTACAGCTAATTCCTCACCTGTATCCATGTGCTCTACTTTGCCGTTATAACAGTAAACACCCTGACTATTTGTTTGCTTACGGTAGAATTCACCTTTTTTCATGAGTTTCACATCCTTTGGGTTTAATCGTTATGTTGATCAATGACTTGACTTTTCACCCTTTAATTCCTCGATAATCTCAATGTCATCACCGCTAAACGTTAGTGAACCCATCGGAGAGTAATCGCCTGATTTCCAATCTTCTAAGAACTCTTCCCGATCATTAATATAGGTTCCAAAGTATGGATCTTGTTCTGCTTGATAGACAAAATCTCTAATTTTCCAATCGTCCTTTTTGTCATATGATGCAGGGACATATCCATCGGTAATTGGGCTTTTCATAACAATTAGTTCAATGCCACTAATTAAGTCATAAACTTTTATCCAACTTTGAACGTCTTCCTTGCTTGGCGCCGGCCCAAGTTCTCCATCATAATCGGCCTTTATCTGTTCAGGAATTTTGCCTGACGTTTTCAAACGTGCTTTATAAAAATTAAATTCCATTTTGTTTTCTCCTTTCGTTACGTCGCATTTTTATCGGAATGCGTAATAGTCAGATGCGGTTCAAAGTATATATTTCGCCTTCGCATTCTGAGCAAACATCATCATTCATAACTTCTTCTGTTGTCTCGGATTCGGGGTCAATAACTTTTCCGCACCTTGCACATTTTTCATTTTCCAATTGTTCAATTACCATTTGCAAACCTACCCAATATCCAATCAAACGAGGGGGCATTACCTTACCTAAGTCCCAAATGTATTCCATTGTATCTGAATCAACAGAAGTGTCTTGATATACAGGCATTAGCCACGCTCTAAATGATTCCATTGAGGTACTTTCATCTATAGCAGATAAGATACCTCTGTAGATTTCTCTGGGATCTTCATAATAATTTTCAAGTTCGCATTCATCCCAATGCTCTATAAGTTCTTTCTTAGCCATTGTTTGGTCAAAATCCCAACGATCTTCACAGAATGCTTCTAATTTACCTGTGAAATATCCTAAATTAAAATCCTTAATATTTTCTAATGTTGCTGCACAAGTAAGGGAGTAGACTGCTTCACCTATATCACCGGAAATAAACACGTTGTTTCCTGATAACACATATTTAGTTCTGTACATATTTGTTCCCGGTTCGCCCCACTCGATCACTTGCAATCCTTCTCCCCCTCTTACTTCAGCAACGTGCTTATCGAACCAATTCTTTTTTATTTCTTGCTTAACTTGTTCTATATAGTCCATTTCCTTTCTCCTCTCTTATGTCGCACTTTCCGTCAAATGTTCACAACCTCTTAGCAAACGCTCGGTCAATCTTTCCTTGCCTAGCTTGATGAAAAAGAGCAATAAAAACTTCATCAGGATCCCGATTAATTGCTTGTCCAATTTCTTCCGGACAATGGCCTGCTTCGTACAGATCTGTTACCTCTTTTATCAATCCCTCCGAAAAGATTATTTCTAAATCAGATAAGCAATAAACAAGGGCTCCGTCTGCCAATCGTTCTTTTCTGCTTTTGTAGGTTCGATTAATTTTTGATGCAGCACTCATCCTAGACCACGTTCTTGCAAGTACTTCCTTGTTTGTTCAGCGTTCGGCACCGCCTTATCCTGGACGGCGCTTTTGTGATTGTTCCACTCCAGCCATTTGCGTTCTGTTTCTGCTTGCGAATCTTTTGGATCAAATACCATTACGCTTTTCATGCCTTGCCACATCAGTTTTCACCGCCTAACTTTCTTATTTCCATTTCATCAGCACCGCAGTTAATGCAATAACTATATTGCGGTTCCAATACCGCTTCTCCTGGAATGTAATCCCAATGAGTATCCATATCGTGATTGCACATCTTGATTACATCATCTCTTTTTTGCTTTACCATTGGAGATTGATTGCAATATTGTTCTTCGTGAATTTTTGCTCCATTCTTCGACAACAACCTTTTGCCACAATATTCGCATTGATAGATCGTTTGTTTTTCAAGAGTAATCAATATTAAAACTCCCTCCTCCGATAATCTCTGCCGTCCATTTTGATAACTTCCGTGTTCTCCATCATCCGAGAGAAATTACGCTCATTGATGGATGCCCGTAATTCCTTGCTGTTTAGGTTTGTGGTATAGATCGTTGCTTTACCTGAACGATCATCCAGTATTTCAAACAGCTTCGAATTTACCCATTCCGTATGATGTTCTGCTCCAATATCGTCCAAGACTAATAGGTCAACACGTTGTATGGCTTCTAGCAGCTCATCCTCTGTAACGCCCTTATTGTTGTACGTTTCTTTTATTTTTGTTAGCAACTTAGGCAACGAAAGAAATAAGCACTCTTTCCCTTTCTCCATCAGCTTCTTGGTGACGGATACCGATAAATGACTTTTCCCTGTTCCGTAGGTACCGTGCAATAACAGGTTCTTTGATTCGTCAAAATGGTTAATATAATCCGTTACGGCCTGTTTTGCTTTTGCAAGTTCTTCACTGGTAGGATCATAGTTTTCTAAAGTTGCATCTTTTAGTGCTTTATTTATTAGCGAATAATAATCAAAGAATTGTTTCATCTTTTCACTTCTTAAATGGTCGCGTGTTTTCTTGGCTTCGTCTGCCAGTTTGATATCAGCGCACTTGCAACCGTAGTTAGCAACTACCTTTTCACCTTGTCTTGGCCCGCGTGGAATTTCTAATTCTTTTTGTTGTACGGTTCTATTACAACCCTCGCAGACATATGTTTTAATTAAGCGTTGTTTAGGACTAGTTATGTTTATAGCTTCCAATGTTAGATCCTCCTAAAATCCGTAATCATAATCGTCGTATTGTTCTTCTCTATTTTTCATAGAGATCACATTGTTGTTTTTATTAGGTTTCTTTTTATTTCTGAATTCCGTTTCGTATTTCCGTGCATCATCTAGGTCGTTAACACCAGCTTCTTTCCATTTTTTCAAAATACCCTCGACCATGTTGACACCTTTCGCTTCTGCCTTAGCCGCAACTTTCATAGCGGAAATTAATAACTCATGACCCCATTCATCAAACCACTGGACGATCAGTTCGTTATTGAACGGAGATTCGGAGACACCTTTTTGCAAATTTGATTGATAGAATTTCATTACTTCAGCAAATTCGGTATCGCTACTACTACTAAGATCTTTAATTCTATAATTCTTTAATTCTTGTTCTTGTTCTGGGTTCGTTCCGCCTTCGTTCTGGGTTCGTTCTGTTAAAGTGCCACTATCCGTTCTGTTAATTGGTTCTTGATGATCGTCTAAGCCTTGATACTCATGGTATTTAACTATATTGAATACCGTTCCGCTATCCGTTTCGCGAACAGTGACCATTCCATCGTCTATTAATTTTTGAACGGAACGCTTAATTGTACTTTTTGACACCTTTTTGTACCCTCGCCCTTCTTTGAATTCCAAGTCTTCGGCTAACTTTGAATAGGATCGGAGGTACTGCCCTCGATTTATTTCAATACCTTTTACCTTCAACCCGTCCTTATGTGATGCTCTCAAAAGGAGTAGAGTAAATAACCGAAAAGTAGTTACGTCATACCATAATTCGTTGTCGAGTATTTTTCTGTGAAACTTTATCCAACCACTCAATTGAGTACCTCCTTTCCATCAAATTAAGCTATATGGACGACTTTCCCGGTAAGCTCCTGGATCTCCTTTTTGAACCTCGCCGCATCACTGTTGCTATCCGACAAGTGCAGCAAGTGAATCTCCTGGACCTTCGATAAATCATTTGCCTTTAGAAATTCCTTGACGTTTTCTAGGCTAAAATGTGATTTAATTAAACGTTTTTTCATGCCTTTGTGGACTCGCCCGGATTCAATGTTTTCTAAAAGAATATCCATGCTGTAATTACACTCTAAAAGAAGGTGTGTGAGCCCTTTGAATTTGTATCGAATGTAATAGGTGTCAGTTGCGAATAAAAGCTTCTCACCGGCTTTATTTCGAAGCAAAAATCCATATGGTTCCGACACATCATGTTGAACGTCAAAAGGCAATATGGTCCATGTGCCGATTTTAAATTGTTGCTTAGCTCGTACTGTTTTAATTCGGTGATGTTGAATTTCAACTGCTTCTGCGGTTCCAGCGGACATGTAACAATCGATTCCTGCTCTTAATGCATCATTTAAGCCTGCACAGTGATCTTTGTGTTCATGTGTGACTAAACATCCTGCTAGATTGCTAGTGTTGAAATTCAATGCCTTTCTGACGTTTTTAAATGGTATTCCGCACTCTAGAAGTAAGGGGGTCCTGCCATCAGTAATGTGATAGCAGTTACCCTTTGATCCAGAAGCGATAGTTTTAATTTCAATCATTTAAAAAGGAACCTCGTCTTTTGTTTTTTCTTGCTTTTCCATATCTTGCATGACTTGATCGACGTCACCCTTTGGTTTTTCCTCCGGCAGCTCTTGATATTCAGCATCTTCAATTTCACCAGTTTCTTTATTGACATTTTGCTTTGACTGATCAAAGTCAAGTTCTTCACTATTTGCATTCTCATTTATTTCCTGCCGGGATTTTGCTTCCTCAATAGCATCGTCTTGGCGATTAAAATGATTCATCACTAAGCTTCTGTCATCAGAACTATTCAAGAATTTCTTGCAAGCACGATTGATGACTGTTTTTTTCGCCATTTCCTGCCTGAAGTTATCATGTGTGGATCCTTTTCGCTCTTGTTTCTGATCTTTACCCCACATCTGTGATTGAGACCATGCCTGCCGGATCTCGTCTATTGTCATAAGTTCCGTGTAGACGTTGTCGTTTCCTAAATCAATGATGCAATATGCACCAATAATGCTTTCTTTGTTGATATTTCCAAATTTCTGCTTATGAGACAAGTTCTTGATCCGTCCATTTACCATTTCGTAGTCAACATCATCACCCTCGTAAATGACAGCTGCATCGATTGACTTTGCACCTGCTACTCTTTTAGTGACAGCCATTGTTCCGAAGTAAGATCGTTGGAATGTTAGCTGATTACCGTAAACAATGAAGTATCCTTGCTTTTTAGCCGGATTTAATCCTTGCACAACCATGTCCAACAGGCTGTTAGCAATACTATCCTTGGAGCAAACTTCAAGTGCTGGACGATAACCATCCTGTTTCCCTGACTTTGTATTCTGTAGTGTTAGCCAGGCTGATTTCATTGCGTTTTCCGGGCTGTAGTCAGCAGGGAAATGAAGTTCCCCTGCCTCTTGAAACTGCTTTACTTTGCCTGCAACTACATCGACTGTATCTTTTTTGATCAACGCTAATTGATTTTGGTTACTCATTTGTCAGTTCCTCCAATTCTTCAATTCGTTCTTTTAATGCGTGCAGCTCACCTTTCTCGATAAGTACCTGATCACTTGTTTCGTGTTTCAAACTGACGTATTCACGACCTTTAATTCTTGTCGAATCGATGTAGTAATTTTCTGTATCGATTGATTCTTCATCGGTATCAATTTCGATGCTTACATCTGCGTCCATATCGCAATCTAACAATTCGATAATTAAATCTCTGACAATCATTTAAGCCACCTCAACTTTCGTTTTATTTTCAATCCGCAATTCCTTATCAGTTTCTGAAACAACCAGGCTGATCACCTGTGCATCGATATCAATCAACCTAGTGACAGATTCAGCGTTATCGACAAATATTGGAGCTTGTACACCGTAATGTTGTGACAGCGTGTTGATGATATCTAATCCAACATTGATACGAGCAGCATTGTTTAATCCGGATCCGTAAGGAACTCCATCAAAAGTGGTCTCACAAACTTCCTCAAGCCCACCGTTAATGTTCTCCTTGAATAGGTTGAACCGTGCATATTTAAACTTGCTATTGATCTTTTCTTCAAGGAGATTAACTTTTGTCCGGATAAATTCTTCCGTCAGATATAATTCATGTTCCAGCTGTTCGAATTGTTCTGCTAAGCCCTTTTCCTGCTCTTCAAGTTCAGCAATACGCTTCAATGATTGATCAGACTGTGCTAGTTTGCTTAGATCAACTTGCACTACACTTTGCTTTTCTATAAGTGAACCAATTTCTTGTTGGACTGATTGGACCGATTCTTGGACTGATTTCTGCATTTCATTGATTCGTTGTTCTAGGGCTTGTCTATCCTGCATAAGCTTTTGATAAGATGCATTTTTTTCAATCGGTTGGACGTTGATTTCTGCATCATTTATTTGCTTTCGCAACTTTTCGATTTGTTCTTGTTTATGGTTGATCTGTTCGTTTAGCTTTTGGATCTCCAGATCAATGGCCATATTGTCGTTTTTCAATTGTTCGACCTTAACGCCAAGTGACTTACCCTTTTCTGTGATGGTCTCAAGCAGGCTTGATTTATTGCGATTAAAGTTGGTTTTAGCCTCTTCCAACTGTTCTTCCGGAAGTTCTTGTCCACACGTAGGGCAATTGCAATTGGATCCGTGATCAAATTCCTGCGCGTTTTGTTCGGCCCATTGATCTCTTAAAGATTGGATTTGCTCTTTATATCCGTTCACATTCGAATCGTTCATTTTCTTGCGATCTTCATTGTTTTTCACTTTTGATTGAAGAATATTAACGTTTGATTGTTCTTCTTGGAGTTTTGTCTTTAAACTGTAAAGCTGTTGTTGACCTTGTTGCGCATGTTCATTCTTTACATTGGCAATTTGCAAGTCGATATCGCTAATTTTCTTACGAATGTTGTTAACTTCACTTCCATTCCGAATATCGCTAATTTGCCCCTGCTTAGCTTCAATTTGGTTGTTTAACTCAGTTAATTGGGATTCGATCCTGGCTTTATCAAGTCCGTTTACATCCGGTAAATTACGGTTGATTTCATCAATTCGAATCGGAATCCGATCAAGTTCCTGATTAATCTCTTTGCGTTTAGCAGCAATCATTTTTTTATGATCCTCGATGCTCCGACCGCTTAACACATCGGTTAATTTCGATAAATCCTGGTTAGAATTGATTACTTCTTGGTCCGTTACGCCACCAGCAATTTCGAGCAATAGATCACGGCGCTTTTTCCAGTGCAGTTCATTGAAATAGCTAGGACTGGTTAATAGTTTGAAAATATTTTCGTCCACTATAGAAGAAACCTTTTCTTCAAATTCCTTTTTCTTACTTGGAACTCCGTTCACAAAATAATCGGTTGTATGTCCGGTGAAGTCTGGAGTTGGATTTCCGCGTTTTTTCGTCCATTTTTCTTTATAAGATTTCTTGAGAACTAATTGTTGTCCATCAACAAGCAATGTTGCTTCCACCTCATGATCAAGTTTGGAAACAGGTTTTCCGTTAACTAAGGTTTTAATTTGGAAATCCTTTTTGTTTTGACTATCTTTATCAAACAAATCCCACACAAATCCGTCGAATAGCGTGGTTTTTCCTGTGCCATTGTCCCCAAAAATAAGGACATCTCCATTAGCATTTAATTCAAATTGTTTAATCCCCTTAAAATTGGTTAATACTAACTTTTGTAATTTGATTTGCTTCATTTAATCCCCTCCATCTTGATATTTCTGGGATATTCGCTTACAATAAGATCACGAGATTGATTAAGCGAATATCCGCAATGACTGGCTATTAGCTGGTCATTTTTTTATGACTTTTAACAAAAAGATGTTCGTATTCCTGCTGATTAGCAAACGTGTGATAAAGCATTCCGTTAATCCTAAAACTGATGCGATAACCCTCCCCAGTGAATTGCGTTGTCGTGTCTAGTTGATAGTTCGTAATAAGTGACAGGAACACTTCATGATCAAGAATGATCTCCTGGTCCCACATCAAATGAACCCCTGAATTGTTAGCTTGCTGAAGTGCTTTTGAATGCTTTTGTAACTCTTTTAAATCCACAAGCTACCCTCCTTTTCCTCTGTTTAGGGTGTTGGTCCACCCTTAGTAAGCAGGAACAGCAGCAGTAAAATGAAAGGGGGATAATGTCTGCTCCTACTCACTAAGCAGGGACCGACTAGTCCTTGCTTTATCACCTAAATGTGATAAAATAAAAATAATCATTTATCATTTTTTACATCTTTCACTCATCGTTGACGCGGTGAGTTGTTTTTTTAACTTGCGAAAGTATCCATTCTGCATGACTCGTAATAGAATCAGCATTTTGATCAACATCCAATTTGACCGCTGATTTCATGATGGAATAAAATTGATGCAAAAATTCGACCTCGATACCAACTATTCTGGCGCTTTCCAATAATTCATCCATTTTCTCCATGTCTACCCTCCTAACAAGTGACAAGCGCATAATATATAAATCCCAAAATTCCTATAAAACCGGCAGCATGGAATACCTTGTAAAATCTGTCATCCATGGCTGTATCTCCTAACTAATTCGACCGTGACACCTTGTTTTACTAATGCATCCATCAACGTATTAAGCTTGTCCTGGTTGCGTTTCTTATCACTCATTAGTGAAAGTTCATGCAGCGACTTTGTTAGATCAATAGACATGTTCTTTGCGGTTTCAAAATCACCGCTATTGAGCTTATCCATGATCACGCACAGTAAATCCATTCCGCACCAGTACTCTTGACTTGCTTGGTAAATGTTTTCTGGAAGAAATTCATTATGCAATTTCATTATTTTCATAGAATCAATCCCTCCGCTTTCCACTTTGGTAATCTGGATTTCATACAATCTTTAATGGATATCTCGTATTCTTGTTCTAGACTGACTAGAAATGAATTCATAGTAGCTTGTACGTCCAGTAATTCTTTGATCCCCTCGGCTATTTGTGACTTTTCATGTTCATCAACGAACTGTGGTGGTTTTACTAAGCTAACTTCATCAAATCGTTCAATCGCTTCTGCTGCTTCGCGTTTGAACACTTCTTCAAGTGCTAAACGATGCCACTCAACCGCTTTGCCTCCTGTCGCCAACGGAGATATGTAATCTCGTGCTGTTTCTCTTGCAACTTCGAATCCGTATTGGGCGTCGTTGTAGAGACTGACGCTCCTTTGCGCTAAATCATTTGTTGCTTTGCGGGTACCTTTCTCAACTTTTGAAACCATTGTTTGATCAACAAATAAATCATTTGCTACATTGCTTTGCGAAAGTTCATTTCTTTCGCGCATCCCTTTCATTGGTTTTCCGATATTCATTTATCATTCTCCTATCTTGTCTTTTTTTATATAATCCTTATGACTCGATCTAGTAGTATGATAGAGTCATAAGTTGTTGATCCTGGACGTTGTTTTCTTCTTGGCTACGAATCCAGTTATCAATTGCTTCCTTAGAAAACATGATCCGGCGACGCAAACGAAAATGTGGAATTTCCTTTTGCCGAACCATCGTGTAAATGGTGTCAGTATGAACACCTAAGTATTCGGCTGCTGTTTTAACTGTGAGGCGCTGCATTAGATCACCCTCATCGTTTGTTGTTTATTAGTGTTTTCTATTTCGATTCTTAATCCTGTGGATGGTTGCCAAATACCAATGAATCTTAGACCATCTTCAAATTGTTTTTTGGGAAGATCGCCGTATCTTGGTAGGCTAAAATGATTCTTGAAATCTCTCCAAAACTCGGAGAACGCTTTTCTGCTAAGTTGCTTATAAGCAGGAGATTCTTTACCACCAAGTGCTTCAACAACAATATGATTAACTTTTTTCCTAATTTGAAATTCTTGACCACCATCAATACGCATGGTGTCTTCTAAATGTGAAATCCTTTTATCGTGATCTTGCGCTTTTTCTTCTAATTCAAGAGAAAGTTTAAGCATTTCGATACGTTGCTCTTTTTCAGTTAGGGCTTTTGGTTTTTGGAGTTCCTTTTCCATTTGTTCAAATATGGTTACATATTCAGCTGTAAAGAGAACGCCTTTTTCGCCAGTCATTTTGTTTGCTACCATGTCGCAACCTTTTCTAGTTAATAGGAAACAAGGTCTTGGCTGATTGTTATTATCTTTATAAGAACTTTCTATGAAGAAATTGCTGTGGGCGATTTCGCCCTCGGCTAAATGTTGAATATAACTACGAATACTTTTCATTAGACCGTTGTGTTCGCGATTGACCATTTTCGCAACATCCCTGCTATCGGTTACTAATTGACCATTTAGTGAAACTACTTTTAGTTGATTCATTAAATAACCTCCTTCTGTTTATTATGTTTCGTTTCGTTACATTTGCTATCAAAAAAAATCGTCCATTCAAAACCAAGTGACGAAGCGATTGCTTTAGCTACCGAAACGCTAGGATTTCTATTGCCTTGCTCAATCATGGTGTAATATGCTCTTTCAATTCCAGACAGTTCTGCTACTTCATTTTGGGTAAATCCGCGTTGAATTCTAATTTCTTTAAGCCATGTTCTCATTTTTTCACCGCCTTTTGTAACGTTTCGTTACACTCATTATAGTAGCGTTGTGTTACATAGTCAAGTGTTTTCGGTAATAAAGTTTCATTTTGTTACATATAGTTTAAAGTAACGCATTGTTACTGTAAAATATGGATAGGGAAAGGGGCAGTAACATGCTGAAGGATAGACTTGTTGAACTGAGAAAAGAAAAGAAAAGAACTCAGGGGGAAATTGCCAAAGTAATTGGCGTGACTAGACCTGCATATACAGCTTATGAAAAAGGTAATCGGACACCTGATTATAAAATATTAGAATCCTTAGCTGATTATTTTGATGTAACTACTGACTATCTCTTAGGCAGGACGAATAATAGAAATGAATCCGTTAAAGATGATTTCGATTCCCTTGCAGAAATAAAGAAAATAGTAGACGATTTAGGTATAGAGGACCTATTCTTTCATAATATAGATGATTGGAAAAACCTAACCCCGGAGGATGTAGAAGAAATTCGCAATCATTTTGAGTACGTAGCGCATAAGGCAAGAAAAAGAAAAGAGAAGAACAACGATTGAAAATAACGCGTATCTGATTACATACTGTCTTAAAAGTTAGGGGGATTATATGCACATAATGGAAGGCGTAGTATCTTTTTTAATGCCTTTAAGTATTTTATTCCTTGTCATTTCAATTATATCTCTGTTAATTAAATTTCTATTTCAAGCTGGGTTAAGCTACAAAACGCATTTTATAAGTATGGGGGTATCTGCGGGTTTAGTGGTGTATTGTATTATTTCTGCACTAGCGCTCGGTGTAGCTGGTAATGATGATGTAAGCGCCGATAGCAATATAAATGCACAATTTGTAAATAAAGAAAATAAATCTGATACTCAAAAACAAGATGCGGAAGAAAAACGAGATCAGTCGCCTGGCAAAGAATTTTACTTTGACGGTACTAACCTAGTTACACAATACTTTTCAATTGAAATTACGGATTATAAAGTAATTCAACCAGGTGAGGATAATAATTACAGTGAAGAGCCAGTTATAGAATTTTCGTTCGAGACTACAGTGGATAAAGATGTAACCGACGCAAGAATTACTCCAGATACCGCTTGGTTTTCTGCTTTTAAAGTTGTTCAAGACAATGATCCAAATGTAGTGAACGATTTAGATTTAGTAATTTTGATTGATGAAGATGATTCGGATTCCGGAAACCAAGAAATAAAACCTGGAGGAACGGTTTCCAGTTCAATGGCTTATGAACTGACTGACGAAGAAACTCCGGTCACACTAACTGCAACAGAAAATATATTCCCTAACGATGTAATAGGGAATTATGATTATACTATTAAATAATTTATTGGTGTACATTAATTTGTACACCCTTTATTACACATTTATACCGAACATACGTTTCAAAAATAAGGAGGATATTATGAAATACGTTATGACACCTTTAGAGGACCTAATCAAAAAATTATACCAAAAGATCGGTGTAACGGATCCAGATCACCCAATTGATGACATTGCTTTAAGGCTTGATATTGATCTAATTTATTTAAAGCATTTCCCTTGCTCGTCTAGAGGATGCATCGTACTGGATCCTAGGCTATCAGCAGAAAAACTAAAAGAGATATTCGGCCATGAACTGGCTCATGTACTTTATCATGTTGGAATCCAATTAATCATGCCAGAAATGTTTCGGCAAATGCAGGAGTATCAAGCTAGGAATTTCGCTCTTCATTTTTGCATTCCTACCTTCATGCTCCAGCAAATTAATTTCCCGGAGTACCGTTGCCAAGCTATATCAGTGGTTGCTGAAACGTTCGGAGTTACCAATGAATTTGCAGCAGAGCGATTGAAACATTATGAAAATCAAATTACTGGAGCTTTATTTCATGAAGAATTACTAAAATGTAGTGAAACTACGACAAAATACGAGTCATTTTCGGAGGATCACATGCATTCAGCACCTTATAAAAGATAAATCGTCTTAAACTTAATGAACATTAGTACAATGATAACTTTTATGCTTGATTAAAAAAGGAGAAAAGAGAATATGGCTAGTTATCAGAGACGTGGAAGAAATTCGTTTTTATTAGTAGTTGAGGCTGGATATGACGGAAAAGGGAAACGGAGAAAGAAAACCAGAACAATTCATATTGAAGATGAAAAGATATTGAGAACAACAAAGAAGCTCCGAGATTACATCGAAAAGGAACTTTATAAATTTCAAGCGGAGATCGATGCAGGCGAATATATCAATCCGGAAAAATTGAGATTTGAGGATTTTGTTAAAGACTGGCACCAAAAATATGCTGAAAAGAATTTGGCAGTTAAAACGCATCGAAACTATAGCGAAAAACTAAACAATTATGTACTCCCCTATTTTGGTCATAGAAAATTAGATCAAATAAAACCGATTCATATTGTTAATTTTCTTGATGAAGTATCTCAGCCAGGTGCTGCAGCAAGCGGAAGAAATAAACCTCTATCCGATGCAACTATATATGAAATTGATAAAACATTACGTGTTGTTCTTAATAAGGCTGTCGAATGGCAAATTATAAAGAAAAGTCCTATGCACGGGTTGTCGCGTCCGAAAATACGCAAGAAAAAAATGAAGTTTTATGAAGAGGAAGACGTTATCAGATTTATGAAAGCAATGTATAAGGAACATATTGTTTGGAGAATGTTTTTTATCACATCGGCTATATCTGGAATGCGACGTGGCGAAGTAGTAGCGTTACAATGGCCGGATATACATTTTGATGAGGGATATATTTTGTTAACTAGGAGTATCCCTTTTTTCGAGAACGGAGAGCCCCATGTAAAAACAACAAAGACAAATGAGGATAATCGTATAATTACAATGCCTGAATGGTATATGGAAGAAATGGAGATGTTCAAGTCGTACTGGGATAATGAAAAACAATTAGTGGATGAAGATTGGAAAGGCGGAGTCGATGAATATATATTCCACTCCGGAAATGGTATTCCATATGCTCCCGAAACCGCAACTGGTACCTGGGCTAAAATCAAAAGAAGGCATCGATTAAAAAATATAAGGCTCCATGATCTAAGGCATACAATGATCACCTATCTTCTCAGTGAAGGTGAAAGCTTAATTAATGTTCAAGAACGAGCTGGACATTCCAGTTCAAAAATCACGACAGATATCTATGGGCATGTTACAAAAAAGGCGAACAAAGGTACTGCTGAACGTTTCAATAAGTTTGATCCGCGTCAATTCGTCAACAATTCGTCAACAAGTGCATTTTTTCCAACAAACAACGAAACAAGAAATGCTGTCATATCAACGTTTGACGAGCGTAATAAATTCGGGGACGAGTAATTGTTTTCACCCGACCCCGAAGGAAATTACAATATGAACTTGTGTTATTATTAAAACTTAAATTTCCATAAAGCGCAAGTATTTAGAATTAAGCACATCTGCTTTTGTTAGTTTCCGGGGGATTTTTCAATGCAACAAACAGTAAAAGGGGATATAATAAATTCAAATTATTTTTAAAAAAGGAGCGTATAAAATGCCATCACTACCAAAGGGACGTTCCAACTGCATTACCGATGTTTCAAGCGTTAAGGTTGGCCATGTAACACTATACGAAAAAGTTAATGATCGGGAAACCATCTGTACAGGGGTCACGGCTATTCTCCCACATAGCGGAAATCTGTTTACACAAAAGACTCGTGCTGCAAGTGCCGTCATTAATGGCTACGGGAAAACAGCCGGGCTTGTGCAAGTTGATGAACTCGGGTTACTGGAATCACCTATCATGTTAACAAATACATTTAGTGTTGGACCCGTCATGCAAGGAACACTGCAATACATGCTAGAGGAAAACAAAGAAATTGGCGATTCCGCAAGCTCCATCAATATTGTTGTCGGCGAATGCAATGACAGTTATCTGAATTCCATGAGACTACAATCCGTGAAACCCGAACACGCCATACAGGCAATCAAGCATGCCAAAAGTGCTCCCGTTACAGAAGGTTCTGTTGGTGCAGGAAAAGGCATGGTCTGTTTTGGTTATAAAGGCGGAATTGGAACTGCTTCACGTGTGGTCAGAGTCGATGACGAACAATATACAGTAGGCTGCCTTGTGTTGAGTAATTTTGGGAAACGTGATCATGCGCTCTTTGCCGATTGGGAGTTAAAAGAAATGGAAACTCCAGATGGGTCCATCATGATGATCATTGCCACTGATGCTCCACTGTATGACCGGCAATTAAAACGGTTAGCCAAGCGATGTGCTGCTGGCTTAGGAAGGACAGGCAGTCATATTGATCATGGAAGTGGTGATATCGCAATCGCATTTTCAACTGCTAATACATATAATCATTACGCAAAATCACACAAAGAATCCATCACAAGTATTCGTGATGATCATCCTGTTATGAATAGCCTTTTTCAGGCAGTAATTGAAGTAACGGAAGAAGCCGTCATTCGTTCTTTAAAGAAAGCAGAAACAATGGCAGGAAGAAAAGGACGGATTGTGGAAAGAGCACCTTTGCCAAAAGGATAGAGTTGTTATCCATATGTGATTGATACTCAATAAGTTCAGTCTTCTACAAACGGCCATTTAACTGAATACGGAGGGTGTTATTATTAATTACAAGTTTTATAAATGGGCAATGATAATTGATTTAGTGATTATAGGTGTACTTCGATTTACGGCTGGAACTTTCTTTGAATACACCAAGAATATTAAAATTGTGGATGTGGCGTTATATGTTATCGCTATTATTCTGATGGTGGCATACCTGATAAAAAGATTTGAAGTTTTTAAAGCAGATAAATAAGTAATCGGGCATTTACTGAAGAAAGGGGAAGTAAAATGAAAGATGATGACAAAAATCATGAGGATAGCACTTCATTGAGAATTGTATCATATTGGTTTTCCATTCCTAGGATATGGCGTTTAGGACTCTTTTGGCTAATAATGCTTATACTTTCTATATTTGGCTGGGTGAAAATATTTAAAAACTATTTTAGAATGAATTAAAGGTTTCGACAAAGGGGAGCATTTTTGGAATGAAAATCGCTCTTGTATCAGAGTTTCAGGCCAGATTCTTGTATAAAAAGGGGTTGGTATTACATCAACCAAAGATTTCAATTCGTTGCAAGGGCCCCGAATTACTATTGAAAAACATAAGAAGTTGTTTAATGACATTAAACAGCTTCTTAAAATAAGTTTTTAATCTGCACGTGATGGTGCACTGACGATAGTGGTAAGTCTAGCGGAAAGCGCACCATTACCAAACATAGAATACTATTAAAAAAGGTGAGTAACATTAGATCTAATGTTACTCACCTTTTTATTTCTGCTAGAGCTTTCTTCATAGCAACAAGCGGGTAAGTATCCGGTAAAGTCAACACCACAAAATCATTGTTCGAACGATTAATTTGATTTACATGCTCTTCCATTCCACTTAATCCTTTATATTCCACATATTGTTTTGCTACCATAATCATCTCATTTATTTGTGAAATGATATTCCGTTTGCTTGTTGGAGCATATTTGATCGTGTCACATTTATTAAGATAGGACTCTACCACATGTTTCTCGAACCCGTCCGCCAATAAGTTCTCCTGTATCCCTGTTTTTACAATTGACTCAAATTGGCTGAAGTCTTTTATTCTAAGGCCACCAATTATAAAATTATACCTTGTTTTATTGTTCATGACTAAGCTGAATTTTTTACGTCTGAACAAAAAAATATGCGCATGCCAAGAATACAAAGGATCATTGTCAACAAGATCATCCTTAGACGTCTTTATCTTCAATTCATCTGCCAATTTTTTCGTGCATTGCATAAGAAGCACAAATAACTCCTCCTGTTTAGGATAACAGCCCTATTTTGATTTCGTTAAAAACGATTTCGGCACTGCTGCTTCAAACCGCAATAACTTCCCTGTCTCGGGATGGGTAAACATTAACACTTTAGCATGGAGTCCCAGCCTGCCAATTGGGTTACCTGTTGAACCATATTTTTTATCACCAACAACGGAATTTCCTAGGTCTTGCATGTGAACACGAATTTGATTTTTTCGGCCAGTTTCAAGCTGAACTTCCAATAATGAAAAGTTCTTATTCGCTTGAATTACTTTATAATGTGTTTTCGCATATTTTCCATCGTTTTTAGTTTGATTTGAATACATCAAATGTGTACTACTTTCCCGTAACCATGAAGACACATAACCGCTAGGCTGTTTAACTACACCTTCAACAAGTGCAACATATGTCCGCTCCTTCACTTTATCTTTCCAGGCATCTTGCAGGATTCGCTTCACCTTTTCACTTTTAGCAAACATCATGACACCAGATGTATCCTTGTCCAAACGGTGGACGACGAAAACACGATTTTGCGGATTTTCCAAACGAACATGTTCCATTAGTTGATGATGTGCTGTTCGATGTTTTTCTTTTTGCGTTGCGATTGAAAGTAACCCAGCATCCTTATTAATGACAATAATAGCATCATCCTCATACAAAATGGACATCCCAATTAACTGATTCTCTTTCACAGCTGCTTTATTTTTCAAAACGGTAACTGTTTGTCCCGGTTGAAGGGAATAGTTGTGTTTTGTCTCCATGTGATCATCAACTGTTACCTGGCCACGTGTAAGAATTGATTTAACGGAATTGCGACTTCGATTTGCCATTACCTTTAACAAAAATGGTAGCAATTCAGATGGTTCCTCAACTTTATAGTCAACTGACTTTTTCTGACCCTTGTTAGGATGATTATGTTTTCGTTTCATCGATTTAAATACTCCTTCATTTGTCTAATCCTCGTCCTTCACATCAATATCTTCAGGGATCGGTTCACTGAGATACTCCTCGATCATCTTCTTGTATTTCTCCACTTGGTCAAAATATGTAGTGAATTGTTCTTTATTTATAAGGTATTGTTCCCCATCATACAATGCGCGTATGCGATTTTGTAGAACCAATGCTCTTATTTTTGATTCATCGATGGATAAATATTCTGCTGTCTCTTTAATAGTAAGGTACACGGTGCTTGGTCCTTTCTTCCTTTGATTACGTTCATTATAAGGGAAAAATTCATAATAAGATAGGAATTGGCCGCCCGTGAGATGAGATTGTGTAATTTCGTTAACGAGAGGTGCAATAAGTGCGGTAAATCAACGTTTTGGATATTGTTGGCTGTAACATCTTTAACGTGGATTTACCGTTTTTCATGAGATTGCGTTAGCAAAATGTTAGCATCTTTAAGGTTTCAAAATTACTACTTAAAAGATTTATAGTAATTTCGCATAATAAAAGTATTTCTTCCTTTACCACTAAGTTGATCAAGATATCCAGGTAACATTCTTAATTGATTATTTTACCAGTCTCTCCTAAAATTTTGTTTATATCTGCTACTATACCATCGCACACCTTGCTTTAACGCTGTATAGTAGCGGGGGACTGACACCCGATTGTAAATATTATAGGAGCTCTCCCCTTTTGAGTATTGTACGACATAATGCGAATTGATACTTTTTAAGCAGAAGAATATATGGATTACTATAACACGAACGAACAAAGGTAAAATTAAAAGGCATGAATCCAGTTTATACCGAACTCACGCCCAACAAGCTGCCTAACTTTTTGAGGGGCACTTCCCATCCAAGCCATTCCCCCTATCTGTATTAACTTGTATAACGTTGGTTTTCATCAATTTTTTGTTCTCGAGCAAGTTCACGACTTGCGACTGGTGCTGTCCAAAATGTAGTTAACATGAGTAAGGATACTGGAACAGCAGTAACTACAATAAATGATTGCAAGGATCCAATACTATCCTCTCCAATAGTGATAAGTACGGTTGCGACAAGCCCCATAAGAAATGCCCAGAACACACGTAAATATTTCGATGGGTCCCCGTTTCCGGTAATCGCCATTGAAATGGTTAATGACATAGAATCGGTCGTCGTTAATACAAAGACAATGGTTGCCAATAAAAATAAGAAACCTATAAGTGTACCAAGCGGCAACTGCTTAGCGATAGCAATCATGGCTGCTGGAGGCCCAGCACTATTTAAGGCTTCAGATACAGATCCAGGAGTGTGCATTTCAGCAAAAATTCCCGTTCCACCTACAACTGTAAACCAAAACGTCGTAACGACAGGTGCAATTACTGCAACAGCCGTTACAAGTTCACGAATCGTTCGGCCTCGTGATATACGACTAACAAACATGGCCATCATTGGCCCATAGCCAATAAACCACGCAAAGAAAAAAACAGTCCATAATCCCAGCCAAGCATTATTAGCTCGGAAGGTGTTTAACGTCAGAAATTCTTGGACATACATTCCAAATGATTGCACATATGAATCGAAAATAAATAATGCTGGTCCTAGAATAAGGACAGCTACCATTAAACTAACTGCAAGAATAATATTATAAGTACTTAGAATCTGAATTCCTTTATGAATTCCAGTCGCAGCTGAAATCCCAGCTGCAAGAGCAATCACTACAACAATAAGACACTGTATGAATAAATTGTTTGGTACTCCAAACAACGCATATAGTCCATAACCAGCTTGTAAACCAAGGAACCCAATCGGACCAATCGTACCAGCTGCCACCGATACAATAGAAAAGGCATCAACAAATGTTCCAATTGCACTTTTCTTTATTATTTTATCTCCAAAAATCGGGTAAAGTAAGGATCTTGGCTTTAAAGGAGCATTCCGATGATAATGGGAATACATGATTACAATCGTACCTAGTGTTCCTAGGATTGCCCATGAAACAAAACCCCAATCGACAAAACTTGTCACAAGCGCAGGCACTACTGCCTCTTTCGTCCCCGGTTCAACACCAGGAAATTGAGGAGGTACAGTTAAAAAATGACTTAACGGCTCCGCAGCTGCCCAGAAAACACCACCGGCAGCAAGTAGCGTACACATAATAATGGAAATCCATTTAAACGTTCCAATCTCTGGCTTTTCTAATTTACCTAACCGAATCCTCCCAAACTTGGAATAACCAAGTATTAATGCAATGACTAAAGTTCCTACCATAAGAACTTGATAAATTGATCCAAAATAGGTTACCGACCAATTAAACATTGTATTAACCACATTCGTTGTCATTTCCTGATTAAGGAACGCAAGAATCACAAACGTAATTAATGCCCCGCCACTTAGAAAGAGAACTGGCTTATCAATAATTTGATCTTGCTTTTTTAAATTCTTCAAAAATCTGCTCCTCTCAATTCCATACAAAAAAAATCTCACATAACCATTTGCTAACTTCAGGTATTCCACTATATAGTCAGCATTTTGTGAGATTTAACAAGCACTTTAAATTAAAATACAGTACTAAAGGTTACATTCTATGCGATAACATGTCAAGTTGGATTAATTTGGAAGCAAAATTAAAAATGGAACGTTTTGTGGTATAAATAGCTTGCCTAAATATGTTATCATTTGTCATAGAAAGAGTCTCCTTTTTGTGTTTTGTTTTTGTTTTGGTCAACTTAAATTTTAACACATTTAAGAGGGCTCTTTCCTTTAATTTTCAATAAATTAAGATTGATTTAGTCCAAAAATGACCAAAATAGGCATCAAAAAGTCCGCTTTATCACCGGACTTTTTCAATGCCTATTTTTTTAAATAAGTCAATCTTTATTTTTGGGTAAACTCAAAGGATTAATTATAATTCTGACTATCTTATCTGCATATAAATAGTACCATTATGGATGAGAAGATAAAATTGCCGCTCGGCTCGTCTACTGTAAATCTAAAACAATCCCCACAATCCAAAAACATTTTAATTTCAGATGGTTCTGAGCCCTTTAAAGCTTCTTGCATTTCGGCCTCACTATTTTGTATGACTACCAAATCAATTGGTTCATTAGTATCAATAAAATCAAAAAAAGCTTCCCACAAGTTTCACCAACTTATGAGAAGCTTCCTCTAATATTATCCGAGGAGAACAAAATGCTAACATTTCACTCTCATCCAACGAACAAAGTATCATAAATATGGGACAAGGAACCCATGTCACAGGGGCTTATTACATCATGCCGCCCGTAAGTAACAACACCCGAAGAAAAAGCGAATTAACTTTTTCAAGGAAAGGAGTGTGAAGTTTGGGGCTACGAGGGGATTCACGCCCCACCGTAAATATTTGATGGTTGCTGGGCGCCGGAGCTGGACATGGCTTAGACTCTTTTCTTGCTCATATCTTTAACAATTGATTCTATTTTAGTAAACACCCATTGCAACGCTAATCCCTGGATCACAATTCCCAGAATCGATGTCCCCGTTAAGGCCCATATGACAACAGGGTTTTCAATCACAAATAGTTGATGACCAACGAACATTAAATGGCTCAATAGAACACCCCATGCATCAGCGTATGTTGGAATTGAACTTTCAAATTGCCAAATAAGTACGGATTCAGCAACTAACAGAGCGGCAATTATCGATATGATCCATATCATAGATTGATAGGTGATTTTTTCTATATAAGGGAAAACATAATACTTGGTAATCGTTTTAATTCGAAACAAATGAATCACGCGGACAATTCTAGCTATCTGGAAAAATTGATCAAACGGAATGATAGCAATAACAAGAAATGGATTTTGTTTTATAAACGTCCACTTTTTCTTAGAAGTTACCAAACGAACAAAAAAGTCGACAAAAAACACAATCCAAATGATCCAGTTTATCGTTGAATTATACGCACTATCTGTCCAAAGTGTAATGATTGTCAGCATAACGAGCAGAATCATTATCCCCTCATATGCGATTTTCATTATGTTTTGCATAAAACGTACCTCTCTTTACAACCCTCTCTTCCTATTATATTAGAAAAGCACGCAATGTGACTACCCGCATGTCTTGTTTACTGAAACAAAAGAGTACCACAAAACTTTTACCAGATGACATATACACGATAAGAATTAGTAGCACAAACTATACCGATAATTAATCCATTCATCTATCATGAAATACAAAAAAATCCACGTCAGCAACGTGGATTTTAAACTCAATTCAACACTAATAAAAAATGCTAAGGTTTTTTGAGTGTGTATTTATCATTTGTGTTACTACGATTCACTCAACACATCATGATATTCCGGTGTTTTTTCAATCTTACTTTTAGCATACGAGCATTCAGGAATAATCTTCTTCCCTTCTTCTCTCGCATATGTAACGACTTTTTCTACCAGCTTCCCGGCAACACCTTCACCACGCAGCTCATCTGATACATACGTATGATCAACCGTTAATTGGTTATCACTAGTCTGCTTAAAAGTGATAATTGCCAACGGATCATCCTCATTTTCACCTACGAAAAATTTTCCCTCACCTTTTTTAATGGTAACCATCCTATCGCTCCTTTCATTTTTATCATTAGCCCAAAATGCACTGCGTAACCAAATGTGAACACGGTACATATTTTCTAACATTATCGTCATTCTATAAGTGAAAGGACGATGATATATATGCCAAGACAAACGAGAAATATCGGAGGAGAAGCTTCTCCTCATTTTGACGGCAAACGTGATACCGTTACAAATGACCCATCAGGTGTGCAAATGGGAGTGCGAGCGGACGTCAACAGCGGGAAAAATCCTTACCACGTTAACAAGCTAAAAAACGATGAAATGGAAACGCCTGCAAACAACTCAGATGACAAATAGTTATTGTCGAAAGTACCGGGCTACTAAAGGGAGAAAGTTAGGTATCCTTTAGTAGCTTGTCAATTAAATACTGGCAACGTTACAACAACCATCATTACAAATAGTATGGTCAAATAACTTAACGAATAAATAAAGTTCTTATGAGCCCATTTCCAATCATCTTTCGCCGAAAAGCCTTGAAAGCCTAAAACAAGCCAGCCAATATTTAGTATGGTAGCAATCACCATAAAGGTTGTACCGAGTGATGCTAATAAAAATGGCAGTGGCAATAAACAAGCAATATAGACAATCATTTGCCGCTTGGTAAATGCAAATCCATATACGACCGGAAGCATCGCAACCTTGGCTGCTTTATATTCATCGTATTTTTTGATTGCTATTGAAAACGTATGAGGAATCTGCCAAATAAACAAAATAAAAAATAAGACAATCGGAACGACATGATATGCTGGTTCAATTGCCGCCCAACCAATTAAAGGTGTAACCGCCCCAGAAACACTTCCAATTACAGTGTTCAACGTATATTTTCGTTTTGACCACATTGTATATAGAATTACATACACAAACCAGCCCACAAAAGCATAAATGGCCGCTTCAATTGTTGTAAATAGTAAGAGAATCAAACCAATGACAGATAGGGCAATTCCCATTGCTAACACAACACGTAAGGAAAAGTTTCCGGTTACTGTTGGCCGCATTTTCGTTCTAGCCATAACCGTATCTATATCGACGTCATACCAATTATTCAGGATAAGTGCACCAGCCATAACGAGCGTGCTCCCCACAATCGTCAATAAAAATACTCCCCAATTGTCCGCAAAAGCAGAATCAGTAAAATAGAGAGCCAGCCAAAAGCCTGTAAAAACCGGTAATACATTAGAAATTAAAACAATTGCCTTAAAAAGTTCCTTAAGATCAGAAATAAGGGAATTGTGTTCATTCGATAATTCTTTCGTCTTCTGTAAAGAAGGTGTATCCGCTTTGTTCATTCATTATCTCCCTTTACAGTGGAATTCACCTTTAATTTATAAGTGATATACCTATTATAATGGTTTTAACGTTATAATTTAAGTAAGTTGAACTAGAAAAAATAGTCACAATATATTTGAAAATCAAGTTCCCTTGTTTAGGTGCGAAAGTGCTAATATTTTGTGCGCATTACTCGATTTTTCTTTTAAACACTAGATGATTATAGTCTACTGCAACTGTATTTCCCATACCACCGACTTGGGGTATGATATTAATCAACTCCCATCCTTTCTGGCCAAGGAAGTTTAATTTTTCTTCAAGTTCAGAGCTATCAACATCCGTAATCGCATATTTCCATGGTTCTACAATATATTCCCATTTTTCCATTATACCGTCTCCTTTATATTTTGCTCTCTTATAGTTACGGATTGCCAACTAAAATTGTTTCACCAGAATTACACACTGCTTACAAATTCCCCGCTGATTGTATAAAAAATTTTTCCGTAATGTTGGACTTCCACTGCAACATATGGTGATGTATGGAGGTGAAGTTATTGAAAAAGGCTTTAATCGGCATACTCCCCATTATATTCCTTCTAGCCGGATGCTTCAGCGACCCCGTACATGATGACTTACTTAGCTATGTAAACCATGAAATGAACACCGCCTTTGAACTGGAGGATGCTGCTATATCTGCTTATAACAATGTTTCCGGAGGCAATTATTCGGATGATGAAACAATGTATGCCGCATTGGTTGATGATGTTATCCCTAATTACAATGAATTTATTAAGGAACTAAATTACGTAAGTGTAGAAACAGATGAGTTAAGAGAAATACATGAAATATACATTGAAGGTGCTGACATTCAATACAATGCATTTGTAAAAATCACACTTGCATTGGAGGAACAAGATGCAAGCATCATAGAGGAAGCCAATGGAATGCTTGACGAGGCAAAAAGGCATCTGCGTGACTACCGAAGGAAATTGAACAAATTAGCTGATGAACATGATGTAGAGTGGGAAAAAGAATAAGCACAGTAACGTTTCAGAAAATAACTATCACAACGGAGGCAGGGAGATGTTAATTTAATTCCCTCCTCTCCTCGAATTATTTTTTAAGTTGCCAAATTAGAAGCAAGACAACGAAGAGATTCGCTGCTTATTATTTGGGTGCTCTTTGAACAACCTCTTTAAAATATAGGTTAGCAGGTAAAAAGATTACCTTACTTTTGTTTTCCTTTCAGTGAACTGAAATAAATGAGGGAATACTCAATTAACTTTTATTTAATAACTTCTCCAAGATTCATCTTCGCATAAACAATTCTATGTATTTCTACCTCATGTTCAGTTACGACATAGAACACCAGGTAGTTTTTCACAGGTAACATTCTATATTCAATTTCAATTGATTTTATTGGCTGAAATACTCGGCATGATAAAGGAAATTGCCAAACGCGGATTATAGCATTATCAAGGGCATCGATCAAATCCATCGCAGCCGTTGGTGATTTTAGAGTATCGGAAATATAGTCTATTATATTCATTAGATCTTTTTTTGCCAAAGGAAGATATTTCAGCTTATGCATTGCCTTCATCAGACCTATCAAGATTTGTTCTTAACGTTGAAAAAACTTCTTCGTGTGAGTAACGTTTATTTGTTGATTTAGCTTCAAGTTCTGCCTCTTTTAGTTTAAAGAATATTTCACTTTCAAATAGCTTACGTTCATAGGATTCCATGCTCATTACAACCATGTCACCATAACCATTCTTTGTTAAATACACGGGTTCCTCAGTTTCATGTACAGTTCTCGAAATATCAGCAAAGTTATTTCGTAAATCTGAGACTGGTCTAATCTGTTTCATATTACCACCTCTTGATTAATATAGCATTATTTTATCATAATTATGATAACAACTCAATCCAAGTGTTAATGGATTATAAAATTTTCTGTCTATTATAAATCGACATTTAGAAAAGGCTGAATATGCCTTCGCGTAGTATACCCTAAAAATGTTGTACTTTCCTTAAATAGAAAACAATGGGGGAAGGCAAAAGAGGGGTCCACCCAGATGTCTCCCCCCTACATTACCTACTTCGCTCTCTACAACTTAAACTTCCCTACCAATTCATTCAGCTCTTCCGCCAGTTTTGCAAGGTGCTGTGAACTTCCTGCAACTTCCTCCATCGATCCACTTGCTTGCTGGGCAGATGCAGCCGTTTGTTCAACACCTGCTGCTGATTCTTCCGTGACGGAGGCAATTTCTTCAATCGATCCATTCATTTCCTGACTATTTGCTGCAATGTCGGATAAGTTAGCTGATACCGTTCTAATATTTTGGACCATTTCCTTTATCGATGCACTGATTTGATAAAAGGTATCGCTCGTAGTTTTAATTTGCAATGTCCCTTGCTCAACTTCTGAATATCCTTCTTTTAACGAATCAGCAACAACTCCCGACTCATTTTGTATAGTAGAGACAATTCCTGTAATATCATTTACCGAAGTAGATACCTGTTCTGCAAGCTTTCTTACCTCATCTGCAACAACGGCAAACCCTTTTCCATGCTCACCAGCTCTTGCTGCTTCAATCGCTGCGTTTAGTGCAAGCAGATTTGTTTGATCCGCGATATCTTTTATCACCTGGACTAATTTAGATATTTCTTGTGCTTGATTGTCTAAAACGTTCATTTTCTCCACGGCTATACGAACGATTTGATCAATTTTGGTCATTTGGGTAGTGGATGAATCCATTAGTTGTGCACCTTGATCCGCCATTCCTAACATATCCGTTGAATGTTTTTGCACACGCTCCCCGTTTGCATTGGCCTCTTCAACTTTGGTAGTGAATGATCCCATAATAGACGCCAGTTCACTTGCATGATTAGATTGCGTTTCGGCGCCCGTTGCCAATTCTTCCATCGTCGCAGCAACTTGTTGTGTCCCAGATTTCACCTCATCAGCTGCTTGTGTTAATTCTTCACTATGACTAGATAACGTTTCGGAAACAGTGTGTATCTCACTAAGCAGTTCTCTTGAGTTATGATTCATTTCATTTACAGCTTCTACTAATTGGCCAATCTCATCGTTTGATTTTGTCTCTAATGGTTCATGACTAAAATCACCACTAGCAACAGATTTCATACGTTGCATAATCGACACAATCGGTGCTGATATAACACGGGCAATCACAAGTGACACCACGATTGCAATTGCTAAAACAACAACGGATACAATAATGTCCACAATTAGCGAAGCCTTTCCATATGATTGGATATCCTCCCCAGTATTTGTAATTTTATTTTCCCTCATTGTAGCCATCTCAGTAAAACCATCCGTTAATTCATCTGCTAATGGTTTTACATTTGTAGCCATTATTTCCATTGCCGCTTCTTCATTACCATTATCATATTCTTTAATAACTTTGTTAATTGTTTCTCCCCATTGTATCTTTTTCTGAACTAACTCCTTAACCTTTTCTGAATCGCTAAGCTCAATTACTTTCTCCTGTAGTTCGATTCCATCATCCGTACGAGCTTGAAATTCTTCCTTCAGCTCCTGATCACCATATAACAAATAGCCACGTATTAACGATGTTCGTTGTGCGATGTTTAATGTTATTTTTTCGTCCAAAATTAATAGTGGCTGTTGTTCCTCCACGATTTCATTTGTATTACTATTCAATTCTTTGATTGCGAGAAAATTATAAACTCCTAAAAGGATAATTAATAGAAGAACGAAAGAAAATCCAAATAATATTTTCTTCTTCAAGCTATTAAATTGAAATAGTTTTTTCATTTTCATACACCTCATTTTCTTGTTGTTATTTAAAATCTCAGTTGCTTTTGAAAAAGTACATCTACATTATATATCGGAATTATAATGGCATAGCATAAGTAGTAATGAATAATTTTTATAGAAAAATTATTCATTACGCATTTTTACTAACTCTATCAATTTTCAAATCTACAAAAATTTATCTCCTTTCATGTTTAAACCCCATTTCATTTGGACATGCTATTTTACTAGTTTACTAATTTAGTAGGAATAGAAGGTGACGACGGATGATAAGGAAAGGCAAAGTTATTACGGCAACGTTGATTATGGTTGGTTTATTCATTTTTGGTTCAGCTTCAATCGTCCAAGCTGATAATGAACAAGTATTTAAGGTTGATACATCGCAATTGAATATGCGAACAGATCCTTCAGACGAGGCGCAAATCGTTGGCAATCTTGTTGAAGGAGATAAAGTCATGGTTTTTGAAGAACAGGATGGATGGGTTAAAACCTTTTATACAGGAGAGCCAGTTTGGGTATCATCACACTTTCTAACATTAATCAATGATGAACCGCAAACTAAACCGGCAACCGATCATAAGGGTAATGACACAGAACCAGATGACGCAGACGCAGATGCAGATAAGGAAAAAGCAAAAACGATTTCTGAAAATGAAGCTGCTGACGAAACAAAACCAGAAGTGCAAGAGTCACTCACAGAACAAGATACAAAAGAGGAAGCGAAAGAAGAAGACCAGAGTAAACGAAAAGAAGAAGCGCCACAATATTGGCATTCTTTCCCTAAGGAAGCTGATATTCGAGATGAGGAAGAGGTCAAAAAGAAAAAGATAGCGGAACAAAAGAAATACAAAATATCAAAGGACTCTATCACTGTCACACAATCTACTAATCATCCACTAGCTGGCTACAACATTGTTATTGATGCTGGCCATGGCGGAAAGGACTCAGGAGCTGTTGTAAACGGTGATGTTTACGAAAAGAACATAACGTTAAAAACCGCAAACACGGTCGCTAACCAATTACAGAATGCAGGAGCAACTGTTACTCTAACTAGATTGCAAGATAAATTTATTTCCCTTGATAAGCGTGTCGATATTAGTAATTCGAATGAGGTTAATGCATTTATCAGTATCCATTTTAATGCATTTAAAGATTCTGCTGTTAATGGCATTAGTACGCACTATTATGATGATAAAGTGAGTAAGGGTATGGCAAATAAACTTCATTCTTCTATTATGCAACAAATAAATATGAAAGATCGGGGGATTAGGAAATCGGATTATCTTGTTCTGCGAGAAAATGATAATCCGGCTATTTTGATAGAGCTAGGATTCATGACAAACCCCGATAATTTGGAAATGATACAATCAGAAGACTATCAAAATCATGTGGCTCAAGCAATAGAAGACGGGTTGGACGATTACTTTAATGATGAATCATAAGACACTACATCTTCTCAAGGTTAATATAAATGCTCTTTTTCGTTACAAATGAATAGAAGCAGGTATTCTAATAGTACCTGCTTCATCTAAATTAATCCTGCATTGAAAGGAACTTCAGCTTTCATCCCTATTCACCTAACTTTAAATTTATTTTGTTTCTTTTTTAGGTTTTTCTCTCGATACATATTTTTATCAGCTTCGGCAAAAAGGCTTTTCATGTTCCCTAAAGAATGTTCGGATAAAGCGTATCCCATCGACATGTTAATTTTTAAATCCTTACTTTTTAAATTATATCGTTTTATATCGGAACAAAGATTTTCATGGAGGCCACTAACCTCCTCTTTATTCGTATTTATAAGTATGATAGCAAACTCATCCCCACCAATCCTTGAAACAACAACATCTTCTGATGAATATTGGTTGAGTAACTTTGCAGATTCTTTTAAAAAGATATCACCCTTTTCATGACCGTAATGATCATTCAAAAACTTCAATTCATCCAAATCACACAAAATAATTGCCGTAGATACATCTACCTGACTATCATATGTATTCATACATTGTTCAAAAAATTCTCGATTGTAGACTTGAGTTAGAGCATCATATATAACTCTATATTCTAAATCCTGTTGTAATTTTATTTTTTCATCTATATTTCTAATGATTCCTTGAATTGCTTTTAGGCCTCCCCTTTCGTAAATAGGGGTAGCATATTCTTCAAACCATCTATAGTCACCACTGTCATTTCTCCAACGTTGGATTATTGGTTTACTATAATCTAATTCTCCAGCCACCTTTTTGGAAAACAATTCAAAATCATCCGGATGTATTCTTTCAAAAGGCGAGTTTGAGTTATGAAAGGCTTCCTCCAAAATTTCTTGTCCCAGGAATTTTTTTATGGCAGGGCTTATATACAAAAATCTGCACTTCGGCTTGATTTCATAGTAATAAACAATATCCTTTGAACTTTCTACCAGTTGAAATATTCTTTCTTCGTCCTCGTTTCTTGATTTCCGCTCAGTACGCTTATATTTTGCAATTATTAAGAATGCTATTATCCCCATAACGACACAAAGGACACCAAGGGAAATATTTACCCATTCTAATTGCATTTTTTGCATCCCCCTAACTTCAGTTTACTTTAGATTTAAAATATCGTGCTCTTGCTCATATCCACTACATCGGGGCACTTTATCAAACTGGATATAGTTTTATCTTCCCGATTTCTACACCAATAGCGAAGATCTGAAATCATCTTGTTTACCTGTTACCGCTTTCAGTAATGATTTTCTGATATGAAATAATAAAAACTCAAATTAGGTCTTATTACCTGTTAAAAGGTCATGAAATATAAACATTTTGAACCACTTAAATATAGCATCTTTTTTCGTTATATACCAATAATTGGGTTTTAGTACTTCGTCTACTTCTACTAACAAAATACCATCAGTCAAAAAAGTGATCACCTATCTACTTTTTGGCTGATGGTATTTGTCCTTACTTTCTATAGTCAGTTACTGCTTTTCTGTTGTACTTTCTTTCTATTCATCATCTTGTACATTAATTTAAATAAAGGCGGCACTGCGAAATAAATAAAGAAGGTTCGAAATAGCTGATAGCCTGATACAATAGATAAGTCCGCATGAATCTCATGGGCAATAATCCCCATCTGATCCATCCCTCCAGGGGCCATACTTAATAGCGACGTTGCTTTTGATATTGGGTGAAGTTCAGTAAGGATCATACTTAATGCAACGGCACCGACCACAAGCATAATGCCACTTCCAAGCGCAAGACTAATTGTCCGCAATTTTCTCTGTAGTTGGTCCGTTTTGAGCATCAACCCTACATGGGTACCGATCATTAACTGAGCGGCATCGATCAGGGCCGGTGGCAAATGTGGTCCTTCGATGCCAGATAATTGAAGGATGCTTGTACCAATAATTGGCCCTAGTAAGTAGGCAGTTGGGAACTTTATTTTAGTACCGACAACTGCGAACACAATACTTACCAATGCAAAAATGAAAATATTAGGGAATAGGTCCGCCCATTTTGCTGATGTTGATGCAGGGATTGCGGCATCTGTAGTTGTCTCACCTTGCCCAAACATCGGGATAGAAACAAGTAATGGCATAACAATTATAATGATCATTAGACGGCAAACTTGTGTAACCGTGACGACAGCTAGGTTAATCCCTTTCGTTTCTTCAGCCAGCATAATTACCTGTGTGAGCCCACCAGGAATACTACCTAACAACGACGTACCATAATCACTATCAGAAAGCTTCGAAACTATAAAAGCAATCCCCGAACAAAATAGCAGCAACAATACAGTCATGAATAGCATGGACGGTAATTGCAGTGCCATTTTATGTAAAGCGGTAGATGTCATGGACAACCCGATCGTATAACCAACAATGATCATGCCCGCGTTGCGAATAGAGCTTGGCCAAACATAATCACGATTCATAACATTTGTTCCAATTAAGACAGCAATCATTGGTCCAAGAAGCCACGGAACCGGAATATGGAGTAATGTGAAAAGTACACCACCAATGACAGCAGTAAGAAGTGTTAGCATGATTTGTTTGGTTGTATTCGAAGCACGTTGTTCCATATTGCGTAATCCCTCTTTGGTTAGTTAATTATTATAGATATACTGTAGAATTCCGACATTTCCATTCTAATGCCCACCCATCAGCAGCACAAGTGGGACATGGGGACAGGTCCCTTGTCCCAGGAAAGAAGAAAACCAACGAAGGAATTTACCACTTCTCGTTTGGTATTTTTTAAATGTCCTCTAAAAGAAAGACATTCGATCCAAAGAGACCAAATGGGAGAATGTTAATGTAAATTATTCCGAAAATGATGCTTCATAAAGAGTTATAATCTCAATTGTTTAATTTAAAAAGCTGATTTTTTATTTGTTCCACTTCGAATTCTAAACGGTCTATCCGATCAAGATCGTATCCTTTATTAAGGTCATTAGTTTGATCAAATCGAGGTTTGCTATCCAATTGAAATTCCGTTTCGTCTTGTGATAGGAGGAAATCTTTCTTTAATACATCAAACAAATTTTCTTTTTCTATCCGACTTAAATTATTAATCTGAGCTAAAATATGGTCTATTTTACGATCTGAATATGGAAGAACCATATCCTCTTCTCCAGCAATAAACACCACTTCTGGCATTTCTTTCGTAACCTCATAAATTGCATCTTTCACTAAAGGAACATATCTCCTTTCCAGCCAATCTTTTGCAAACTTATTTGAGGTAATAATTAACCAGCTTGTTTGTTCTATTTTTAATTTACTTGGCTTAAACCAGGTCTCAAAAGTTGACTTACTTATGCGCTTACTTATTACATCCAATACTTCCTTCCATACATCATTTTCCATGCCAGATTCCTCCTTGTATAAGCAAATTTTTGATTCTCCGACTTATTGTAGAGATACTTAAACATCTATCCCCGCCCTGTCTCTTCAGCACATGATCGATCAGGCATTTAATTTTCTCCCGATCATCTCCTTCAACCACACCGTCCCTTACATATTATTGGTGTCATTATACCATATCATAACAGGACACAGGGACAGGTAGACGCATCCCACAAAATGGCCACAAAAAATGTAGCTACTCCCCACCTTATATCCCCTCAGTACTCGGAAATTGACGCTAGTGAGACCGAGTGAAATAATAAAATTGGTAAATACTTTATAGTAACAAGAAAATGGTTTATTAGAGATAAAAAAGGAGAATTGCCATGAATTTTAAAAATATCACTGTTGCTGGTAGCGGTGTTCTAGGTAGTCAAATTGCGTATCAAATTGCTTTCAAAGGATTCCATGTATTTGTATACGACATTAATGATAAAGCATTAAACAGTGCGAAGGAAAGAATCGAGAAACTGAAACAAAATTATCAAGAAGACTTAGGAGCTATTGAAGAAGATGTCAATACCGCTTACAACCGTATTTCATTCAGCTCTGATTTATCAAAAGCAGTCCAAGATGCAGATCTTGTGATTGAAGCAATTCCTGAAGTTGTCCAAATCAAAACTGACTTTTACAACGAATTAGGGAAAGTGGCTCCTGAAAAAACAATTTTCGCATCAAATTCTTCTACTTTGTTACCAAGCCAATTTGCTGAGGCTACAGGCCGGCCAGAAAAATTCTTAGCCTTACACTTTGCTAATGAAATTTGGAAAAACAATACGGCAGAAATAATGAAACATCCGGGTACTGACATGAAAGTATTCGATGAAGTGATCGAATTTGCCAAAGCTATCGGAATGGTCGCTTTACCATTATATAAAGAACAGCCTGGCTACATTTTAAATTCTTTATTAGTTCCGCTTTTAGATGCTGCTCAAATGCTTTTATTAAAAGAGGTTTCTGATGTAGAAACAATCGATAAAACGTGGATGGTCGCATCAGGGGCACCTCAAGGCCCATTTGCGATTTTAGACGTTGTAGGAATCACTACAGCTTATAATATTACACTTGCAAAAGCTGAAGCAACAGGTGATCAAGACTATAAAAAATTAGCTGAGTTATTGAAAACAGAATACATCGATAAAGGAAAACTAGGTAGGGCAACAGGAGAAGGATTCTACACCTATCCAAACCCAACCTTTATGAAACCAGGCTTTTTAGAAGGCTAACGGAGATGGGGACAGGTCCCGCGTCCCACAACGACCGGTAAATTAACCGATAAATGTTAATTTTAACTCCTTACCTTATTTATTTATAAAAAAGGAACAGCATCATCCGTGCAATGAAGCTGTTCTATTTGTTATTGATTTCATTTTTCCATATTAAGTTGGTTTTTAATATTATCTAACCGCTTAACGCTTTTTTTCTGTTGCTCTAAATCTCTTCTTTTCTGCTCTATTTCTTCTTTTCTTTGTTCTAAATTCTTTTGCTCCTGCTCAAATTTTCTATCTGGTTGTTTCCTTTCCTGTCTCAATAATTCCCTCTCTTGATTCAATAACTCCTTCTCTAGTGTTATTAATTCTTTTTCCTGTGCAAATATCTTCTCTTTCTGTATAAATATTTCCTTTTCTGCCGTTAACTCTTCCTTCTCTTGCGTGAATGCTTTCTTCTCCTCTGTGAGTTCCTTCTTTTCATATGTAAATTCTTTCTTTTCCTTTGTAAGTTCCTTCTTTTCATCTATAAATTCTTTCTTTTCCGCCGCAAACGTCTCCTTCTCCTGTGCGAATAATTCCTTATTACGTTGATACGCCTCTTCGTCCAACACTTGCTTCGGCCTAGATTCATAAGCAAAGCGTTGTTCTTCTTCCATACTTAACTCTTCCCAGTTTTGGAATGCTGAACGTAGTGATTTATCCTTCATGGAAATCTCCTCCAGCTCATTATAAATATCGTCATAAACCTTAAGAATGTTTATGGAAATAACCGGTCGCAATTCTTTGTAGTCCATATTCTTCTTCAAAGTATTGTCATATATCCTGGACCAATAATAGATAGAGCGCTTAACCATATCATATTTATCCGTAAATTGAATTTCTACATTAACCCTTTCATCAGCGTCTGTAATCACAAGCAAATCCAATCTTGAAAGTTTATCATCAGCATATTCCCTACCTGATTCTGTATTCAAAAATACAACATCCTTAATTCGGCCTCTATCCGTTTTCTGAAGAGAATGGCATTCAATAACACAACAGTTATATCCTTATTCCTTTCATTCCCAAATAGCTGCTTGAATGCATAGTCAATTTTCAAATCCATCAACCGTTCAAGTGGTACTCGTTTTAGTAGCTTCGTTTTAGTAGCTTCGTTCTTTCATTCTCTTTTGCTTCCTGTTTGTGTTTATTATAATTTGGAAAATCTTCTCGTACGTTACTTGCAATGTATACAGTGGAATTTTCATAGTGTAGTTCAGCTAACGCCATATGAACACGCCCTTTGTGTTTATGAGGACTTACTGAGGAGTATTTCTAAACTAAGTATAGCAGATCCTGTTATCACAAACAAGTGTTCCTATTGACTTATTTTAATCTCCCCTCATTTGAAATAGAACCTTCAGCAAAATCAAAGGCTAATATTCTAATAGAGTTGGATATTGTCCTCTACTTTATCATCATCATTCCAAATCGCAAATTCTAAACTTCATCTGATAGAATGGAAGAAACAATATGCAATGAGTCCCATTCCCCTTCAGATCTCGCAATAATCGAATACTTTTTGGGGAAAATCTTTTCTTTGATTTCAGTTACAGATAGCCCACTATTATACAAATATTTCACCTCACCACAAAGGTTCTCAAGGTTATCTAGTTTTTGCTTCAGCATACTTTTCCCGTTCTTTATGTATCCAGCATGGCAGCAAAACATGGATCCAACATCATAGTTGAGCACTGTTCGAATGGACTCCATAATCGTTGGAATGGATTCACTGTTCATGATTACCTTCGTTTTCGGTGCAACAAATAAATCCCCGGAGAATAATGTACCTGTTTTTTCATTAAAAAGAGAAACATGATCATCTGCATGACCCGGCGTATATATCGCCTTCCACTCGTTGTTTGCAGATTGGATCGTATCCCCTATTGGTAAAGCTTCAAATCCTTCTCTTTTCCCCCAAAATAATTGACGGTATTTTGGATATCTATATTTTTCCGCACAAATTTCGATCCCCTTTTGATGAACATAAATTGGAACTTCCCGATTTCCCTGAATCCATGGGGCTGTTCCAGTATGATCCTCGTGGCTATGTGTTAGGGCTACGAAATCAAACGAATGCTTATCATAGAAAGGAATTAATTCAGCTTCAAGGCTTTGGGGCCCTGTATCCACTAACATCCCATCTACCAAAAAAGCATATACAGTATTTGCCTTCTTACCGCCCATCATAATATCCATCTTAACACAAGTAACATCTTCTACTTTCGATACATGAATCATCGTCACTTTCACCCCTTCCCTAATACTTAAATTCTAGAAAAATATTGAAATTCCTTTAATTCATTTAAATGGGACGTGGGGACAGGTTTCTGAATGGGACGTGGGGACAGGTTTCTTGTCCCAGTCGTTTTAGGCGTAGCGGCAAGCTTGGCGGATGGGACACCTAACCTGTCCCCACGTCCCACTATTTACTTGGTACCTCCCGCCAGTATTGACGTGTTTCTTCATCACGTATGATATAGCCAAGTTTTGCAAGCTCAGTCCGAAGATCCTTAATTTCTTTTTCTTCCTTTTTTTGTAATGCGATTTCCCTGGCCTTCAGTAAAGCATTAGCTGATGGTGAAACATCCGGGGTATCCAGCACCCAACGCCGATATTCATTTTTAAATGGATCTTCGTCTGAACAAGGATAACCATACCTTTTGAAAGCACTCATTACTTTTGTTGATGATTCATCACTCGTTTCTCGAAAAAGCTCATAGCCTGACTTACCAAGGATTACTAGTTGTTTTCCATCAAAAAATATCGTATCAATATCTTTCAATGCAATCGTCTGCGCAATCTCATTCTTTTTTAGGTGTACTTCCCGATCAGTAATCGTAATAATAAGCAATTCTGAAATTGCTATTGAAGCTAATACGAGTCCGGCAATTAAGCCAATAACTGCCAAAATAATAGATAACCAAAATCCGTCAAAAGAGTTTACAATTTTTATTATCCCTTCAAATGGAATCCAAGGAAGGGTCAACGCCCATGCTGCTATCTTTGGAAGGAAGTACCCAAGAATAAGTCCCAATGCACCGAATCCCCCATAAAGCAGGATTCCGGTTGTTTTTGAATATCCAACAACTGTTTTTTCATGATTTAATGATAATTTCGATTCCGTCAATTGCGTTCACCTTCTTTTTCAACTTTTTAAAGCCGAGTTAAGCTTTTATCGCCTTACTAACAATAGTTATAAGTTCATCACTGTATGTTTCCAGATCAACCTTTTTCGTTATTTCAGCGTTCAACATATACTCTCCGATTGCACCTTGAATCATATTCGCCATAACATCCACATTAAACGTACCAAAAACCCCATTTTCCTGGCCCTCTCTTAATATTTCTTGGAGTTCATACATAATTTGGTCCTCACCATCATCACCTAATTTATAGTACGGAATGTTATCTGGTGTTCTAGCATTAAAGATAATTTCTATTAGAGCTATATTACGTGCGGGGTGTGTTCCCTGATAAGCTAGGCTCGCCGTTATAAATGCATCAAGCTTTTCCTTAGACGTATCTTCCTTACGTACCTTCTCTAAAATATAAGACGTTGAACTTCCTACCAAATTCATTAGTAAATGATCCATTAAATCATTTTTATTCGAGAAATGATAGGATATTAACGCAGTACTGATCCCAGCCCTTTTGGCAATTTGTGATAGGCTCGTTTTCACATATCCAATTTCATCAAGCGTTTTAATCGCAGCCTCAATAATTTGCTCACGCCTTGCCTCCTGGATAAACGACTGTTTGCCTTTTTGATTATTTTGCACAGGATCCTCTTTTTCCTCCCCATTGTTGTTCATGTAAAACCACTCCTTAGATGGATTGATCAATTGTTTAATTCTTTATTTGATCAGTCAATCAAATTTTAGCGTGAATACTCATTGTAGTCAACACACATTTAATAAAACACCTTTCAGTAAAGTAAATCGAAGTCTCGACACTTATAATTTACTCAACTTTCGCACCGACAAAATAAGATCAAACAGTTAGCTGAAGAAAACTTTGAACCTCTCTAATAATTGCCTTGACAACTCTGGTAAACCTAAAGACTGTTAAGATTGAGACTGCGATTACTTGCTTTATTGAAAACATTTGATGATTTATATACAAAATGCGTAGTAACTAAAAAATTGCTTCCTCGCCGTTCCGGAAATACACTACGCTTTCCGGGGGCGGCTGTTGAGCCTCCTCGTGCTAACGCACTGCGGGGTCTCACCTAGGCCTTTCCTCCCCCAGGAGTCTCCGCGTATTTCCTCCACTGGTTTTGCATTTACTACTATTAACTGTAGTAGTATGCGTTCTACCAAGCCACATTCTACCGCTTCACTAGTCCGGGTGAGTGGAGGGTGGTGACTCCTCGAAAAAGAAAAGCACTTTTTCTTCGTGCGATGTATCGCTGACGAAACCTTCCTTGTCCTGCGGGAACAGCACGTGTCTGAAGACCCCGCAGAGTGGTTTGAAAAGGAGGGTCGACTAAAACCGTCCTTTGCGGAAAACGTCGACATACCCCTCGCCGGGGCAAGGAGGCTGAGGCCGTGCCCGCGGAAAGCATCCACCCGGAACGATCCCGGACGGTGGGAAATGCGTGTACTTATAGAAAAGAGTCCTGCAGTCACAGCTTATTTAAATGCGATTAATCCAAAGTCAACTTGAGCAGTGAATCTCCATCCTTCCTCATTCTATCAAGGCTTATTTATCCATTTCACGCTGCGAAAGTTGAATTGTTATAATAACGCACGTTTCCATTTAAGAAAAGAGGATATTATGTTTAACAGCCAAGAGTTTATTTTAATTAGACATAGTAGAGAATAAAGCATATAAGATGGAAGATTAGGCAAGCCTGAATTTGTATTGATTTTAGATTAAAAAGAAAAAAGCGT